>NZ_JBHZEN010000021.1:0-259951 GCF_050958625.1 Amycolatopsis sp. 3B14 | reverse complement strand
GGGTGGTCATCCCGTCGCCTTCCGGTTTGTGCATATCACCTTGAGCCAGGGCCGCAAGGTTGGCATGTCAACTCACGCGAGCACGGGGGTTGCGGCCCTGGCTCAAGGTGATCGTCACGTGTCAGGCGACGGGATGACCACCCAGCTACCTTGGGTTTGGTTCAAGGCGTGGCGCTGGGCGCGCCGTTAAACGCTTTCCTCTTCGAGCATCTCCGGGGTTACTGCGCTTTCGGTGTCGGGGATGTTCAGTTCCTTCGCCCGCTTGTCGGCCATCGCGAGCAGGCGCCTGATCCGGCCGGCCACCGCGTCCTTCGTCATCGGGGGGTCGGCCAGCTGGCCCAGCTCCTCCAGCGACGCCTGCCGGTTGTCCAGCCTCAACCGTCCGGCGGCGAGGAGGTGTTCGGGTGCGCTGTCGGCCAGGATGTCCAGCGCTCGTTCCACCCTGGCGGCCGCCGCGACCGCTGCTCGTGCGCTGCGGCGGAGGTTGGCGTCGTCGAAGTTGGCCAGTCGGTTGGCCGTCGCCCGGACCTCGCGGCGCATCCGGCGCTCTTCCCACTGCAGGACGCTCGCGTGGGCGCCCAGGCGGGTCAGCAGGGCGCCGATCGCGTCGCCGTCGCGGACCACCACCCGGTCGGCTCCCCGCACCTCCCTCGACTTGGCCTGGATGCCCATCCGCCGGGCCGCCCCCACCAACGCCAGCGCCGCCTCCGGGCCGGGGCAGGTGACCTCCAACGAAGACGACCGGCCGGGCTCGGTCAGCGAACCGTGCGCCAGGAACGCGCCCCGCCACGCGGCCTCGGCGTCGGCGATCCCGCCGGACACCACCGCGGCGGGCAGGCCCCGCACCGGGCGGCCCCGCTGATCGATCAGGCCCGTCTGCCGCGCCAGGCTCTCCCCGTCCTGAACCACCCGGACGATGTACCTCGTCGTCTTCCGCAGCCCGCCCGCGGACAGCACGTGCACGTCCGAATGGTGGCCGTACAGCTCGTGGATCTCCTTGCGCAGGCGCCGCGCGACCGAACCCGTGTCGAGCTCGGCCTCCACCACCACCCGTCCCCCCACGATGTGCAAGCCCCCGGCGAAGCGCAGCATCGACGCGACTTCGGACCGGCGCGGCCCGATCTTCGTGATCTGCAGCCTGCTGAGCTCGTCCTTCACGGCGGCGGTCATCGCCATGGCCCCTCCCTACCCTTTCCGGCCCTCGGTCTCGCTGAGACCGAGAGCTTCCCGCACACAGCTCGCCAGCGCATCCGGATCGTGCACACCCTCGCGACCAGGGTCCGCCACGTCCGCCAGAAGCGCCTTGGCCCCCAGTCCCGCCGCCGCGTCCCGCAGGCGGGCCGGTGCCGGCACCGAATCCCGGTCGGCGATCACCGCGTCCACCCGCAGCCCGGGCGCGTGCTGGAAGAGTACGTCCAAGTGCCGTTCGGGTGAGAACCCCGCCGTCTCACCCGGCTGAGGGACGAGGTTCAGGACCACGATCTTCGTCGCCTCGGTGCGCAGCAGCGCGTCGTGCAGCCCGGGCACCATCAGGTGCGGGATGACGCTCGAGAACCACGACCCCGGCCCCAGGAACACCGCCTCGGCGTCCAGCACGGCCTGCACCGCCTCGTCACACGCGGCGGGCACCCCGCCGGGCCGTCGCGGCGTGCGCAGCGTGATCCGCTCCACCCGGCCCGGTGTGCTCGCCACCGCGACCTGGCCGCGAATGCGGCGCAGCGTCCCGTCGTCGTCGAGGCCGGACACCTCCGCCTCGATCTCCAGCGGCTCCGGCGACATCGGCAGCACCCGGCCGGACACCCCCAGCAGCCGCCGCGCCTCGTCCAGCGCGGCCACCGGATCGCCCAGCACCTCGAACAGCCCGGCCAGCACCAGGTTGCCGACCGCGTGGCCGGTGAGGGCGCCGCTGCCGCCGAACCGGTGCTGGAACACCTCCGCCCACAGCGACTCGCCCTGCTCGGCGACCGCCAGCGCGGCCAGCGCCTGCCGCAGGTCCCCCGGCGGCAACAGACCCAGCTCGCGCCGCAACCTGCCCGACGAACCACCGTCGTCGGCGACCGTGACCACCGCGGTCACGTCCGGGGTCAACCGCCGCAACGCGGTCAGCGTCGCGTGCAGCCCGTGGCCACCACCCAGCGCGACGGCGCGCAGATTCCCGGTCACTCGCGTCCCAGGTCCCGGTGGATGACCTTCACCGCCATACCGTCCTCATTGGACAGCAGCCGGGACAGCTCCTCGGAGATGGCGACACTCCGGTGCTTCCCGCCGGTGCAGCCCACGGCCAGCGTCAGGTACCGCTTGCCCTCGCGCCGGTAGCCGGCGCCGATCAGGCGCAGCAGCTGGTGGTAGCGGTCGAGGAACTCCTCGGCGCCCTCCTGCGACAGCACGTAGTTGCGCACCTCCGCGTCCAGCCCGGTGTGGTCGCGCAGCTCCGGGATCCAGAACGGGTTCGGCAGGAACCGCACGTCCATCACCAGGTCGGCGTCCATCGGCAGGCCGTACTTGTAGCCGAAGGACAACACGGTGACCCGCGTCTGCGTCGCGGACTCGGTGCCGAACGCGTCCTCGATCTTCGCGCGCAGGTCGTGCACCGACAGCGCGGAGGTCTCCAGCACCAGGTCGGCCTCCTCGCGCAACGGCGCGAGCATCTGCCGTTCGGCGGTGATGCCGTCGATCAGACGGCCGTCCCCCTGCAGCGGGTGGCCGCGGCGCACCTGCTCGAACCGGCGCACCAGCACCGCGTCGGTGGCCTCCAGGAACAGCACCCGCGGCTTGTAGCCGCGCGCGTCGAGGTCCTTGATGATCGAGGACAGGTCGTCGGTGAACGCGCGCGAGCGCACGTCCATCACGACGGCCACCTTCGTGATCGCGCCGCGGGCCTGCGCCCCCAGCTCGACCATGGTCGCGATCAGCTCCGGTGGCAGGTTGTCCACCACGAACCAGCCCAGATCCTCCAGGCACTTCGCGGCCGTGCTGCGGCCGGCGCCGGACAGGCCGGTCACCACCGCGACCTCCATGCCGGTGCCCCGGTCCTCGGCCATCGTCTCTCCCGTCACTGCTTCTCCGACTCCCCAAGTGAGGCCAACGCGGCGAAGATCGCCTCGGCCGTGCGCTTCCCCACGCCAGGCACCTGCGCGATCTCGTCCACCCCTGCTTCCTTCAGCCGCTTCACCGAGCCGAAGTGCTTGATCAGCGCGGCCCGCCGCGCCTGCCCCAGCCCCGGCACACCGTCCAAAGCGGACACCTGAACGCGCTTGGCGCGCTTCTGCCGGTGGTAGGCGATGGCGAACCGGTGCGCCTCGTCCCGCACCCGCTGCAACAGGTACAGGGCCTCCGAGGTGCGCGGCAGGATCACCGGATCGGGGTCGCCGGGCAGCCACACCTCCTCCAGCCGCTTCGCCAAACCGACCACGGCGATGTCGGTGATGCCCATCTCCGCCAGCACGTCCGCCGCCGCCGTCGCCTGCGGGCCGGCGCCGTCGACCACGAGCAGGTTCGGCGGGTACGCGAACTTGCGCGGCCGCCCGGTCTCCGGGTCGATGCCCGGCTTCTCGCCCGCCAGGCCCTCCTGGGTTTCGGTCTGGTAGCGAGCGAACCTCCGCCGCACCACCTCGGCAATGGAGGCGACATCCCCCTCGGTGGCGGCCTCCCGCAGCGCGAACCGGCGGTACTCCGACTTGCGCGCCACGCCGTCCTCGAACACCACCAGCGAGGCCACCACGTCGGTGCCCTGCGTGTGGCTGATGTCGACGCACTCGATGCGCAGCGGCGCGCTGTCCAGGCCCAGGTGCTCCTGCAGCTCGGCCAGCGCGGCCGACCGCGCGGTAAGGTCGCCCGCGCGGCGCAGCTTGTGCTGCTGGAACGCCTCCTGCGCGTTGCGCTCCACCGTCTCGGCGAGCGCGCGCTTGTCGCCGCGCTGGGGCACCCGCAGCTGCACCCGCGAGCCACGCAGCCCGGACAGCCACTCGGTCATCGCCTCGGCGTCCTCGGGCAGCTCCGGCACTAGCACCTCGCGCGGCACCGGCGTGCCCAGGTCGGTGCCCTGCTCGGCCAGCTCGACCTGCTCGCCGTAGAACTGGGTGAGGAACTGCTCGACGAGCTCCGGCACGCCCATCTCGTCGGCCTTGTCGATCACCCAGCCGCGCTGGCCACGCACCCGGCCGCCACGCACGTGGAAGACCTGGACGGCGGCCTCCAGCTCGTCGTGGGCGAAGGCGACCAGGTCGGCGTCCGTGCCGTCGCCGAGCACCACGGCCTGCTTCTCCATCGCCCGCCGCAGCGCGCCGATGTCGTCACGCAGGCGGGCGGCCTTCTCGAACTCCAGGTTCTCGGCCGCCTCGGCCATGTCCCGCTCCAGCTTGCGCACCATCGCGTCGGTGCGCCCGGAGAGGAAGTCGCAGAAGTCTTCCACGATGTCCCGGTGCTCCTCCGCGCTCACCCGGCCGACGCACGGGGCGGAGCACTTGTCGATGTAGCCGAGCAGGCACGGGCGGCCGATCTGACCGTGACGGCGGAACACGCCGTTGGAGCAGGTGCGCGCCGGGAACACGCGCAGCAGCAGGTCGAGCGTCTCGCGGATCGCCCACGCGTGCGCGTACGGGCCGAAGTACCGCACGCCCTTCTTGCGGGGGCCGCGGTAGACGTGCAGCCGCGGGAACTCCTCGTGCAGGGTCACCGCCAGCACCGGGTAGGACTTGTCGTCGCGGTAGCGGACGTTGAACCGCGGGTCGAACTCCTTGATCCAGTTGTACTCGAGCTGGAGGGCCTCGACCTCGGTGGAGACCACGGTCCACTCGACGCTGGCCGCGGTGGTCACCATCTGCCTGGTCCGCGGGTGCAGCCCGGACAGGTCGGCGAAGTAGGAGTTCAGCCTGCTGCGCAGGCTCTTGGCCTTGCCGACGTAGATGACCCGCTTGGTCGCGTCGCGGAACTTGTAGACGCCGGGCTCTTCCGGGATGCTCCCCGGCGAGGGACGGTAGGTGGACGGGTCAGCCACGCCCTCCAGCCTATGGCTCGGGTGTGACAGTCCGACGCACCCCTCCCGCCGCGTGCGGCGGGGCCGGGCGGGTATGCGATTCTCGGGATCATGCGCATCGCCACCTGGAACGTCAACTCCGTCACCGCGCGGCTGCCGAAGCTGCTGTCCTGGCTCGAGACCGCCCAGCCGGACGTGGTGTGCCTGCAGGAGCTGAAGTGCGCCACGGAGGCGTTCCCGGCCGAGGTGGCCGCGGCGGGCTACGAGGTCGCGGCGTACGGCACCGGCCGGTGGAACGGCGTGGCGATCCTGTCCCGAGTAGGGCTGGCGGACGTGCGGCGCGGGCTGGACGGCGAGCCGACGTTCGACGACGTCTCCGAGCCGCGCGCGATCGGCGCGACGTGCGGCGGGGTACGGGTGTGGTCGGTGTACGTGCCCAACGGGCGGGAGGTGGCGCACCCGCACTACGCGTACAAGCTGCAGTGGCTTTCGGCGCTGCGTTCGACGGTCGCGGCCGAGGTCGGCGACGACCGGCCGTTCGCCGTGCTGGGCGACTTCAACATCGCGCCGACCGACGACGACGTCTGGGACATCACGCTGTTCGACGGCATGACGCACGTGACCGAGGCGGAGCGGGCGGCACTGGCGGCCCTGCGCGAGGCAGGCCTGGAGGAGGTCCTGCCGCGCGCCCTGAAGTACGACACGCCCTACACGTACTGGGACTACCGGCAACTGGCGTTCCCGAAGAACAACGGGATGCGGATCGACCTGGTCTTCGGATCGGCGAAGTTCACCGGCGCGGTGAGCGACGCGTACGTGGACCGGGAGGCACGCAAGGGCAAGGGCACCTCGGACCACGCCCCGGTGGTGGTCGACCTGACGGTCTGACCCGCCGCGCGGGGCGCACAGTCTCGGCGACGTGCGCCCTGCCGGCGGTCAGTCCTGCGCGGCCCAGGCTTCCTTGTGCAGCCGGCGCAGCGTGCGCACCGCCTCGACGGCACGGTCCCGGTCGACCGCCTGGATCGCCAGCATCGCGTAGTACTCGTCCTCCGGCAGTTCCAGCCGGGCGAACGAGGCGCCGTCGGGGAAGCTCACCGACAGCACCTCCAGCCAGCTGAACCGGCGCCCCACCAGCACGTTGCGCACCTGCACGCCCGAGGCGTCCGCCCGCACCCGGGGCGTCGCGAACAGCATCGTCGCGCCGGCGAGCAGCAGTCCGATGAACACCATGGCGATCTGGTCGGACCGCTGGAAGATCACGCCGGTGTCCGAGCCGCGCAGCAGGATCGCCACGACCACGAACACCGCGAGCAGCACGACCGCCAGCACCGCCGACATCCAGGTCGCCCGGTGCGGCCGGAACACCACGGCCTCCGACTTCTCCGCCACGGCTGCGCTCACACGAACTTCCGATCGGTCCACGGCTGCCGCAGCGACCGCAGCACGTGCGCCGCGTCCAGTGCCGCCTGCGTGGCCTCGCGGCCCTTGTCCTCCTTCGACCCGGGCAGCCCGGACCGGTCCAGCGCCTGCTGCTCGGTGTCGCAGGTCAGCACCCCGTTGCCGACGGGCGTGCCCTCGTCCAGCGCGACCCGGGTCAGGCCGGCCGTCACCGCGTCGCACACGTACTCGAAGTGCGGCGTGCCGCCGCGGATGACCACGCCCAGCGCGACGACCGCGTCGTGCGTGCGGGCCAGCGCCTGCGCCACCACCGGCAGCTCCACCGCGCCGGCGACGCGCACCACCGTCGGCTCCTCCGACAGCTTCGCCTCCCGCACAGCCTTCAGCGCGTTCTCCAGCAGGGCGTCGGTGATCTTCGCGTGCCACCGCGTGGCCACGATGCCCAGCCGCAGGTTCTCGCACTCGCTCAGGTCGAGCTCGACGTCCGGCCTGCCTTCACCACTCACTGCGAAGCACCGTTCCCGTTCCGTGCCTCCAGGTCGGCGCCGACCTGGTCGAACTCCTCCAGGTTGGACAGGTCGTGGCCCATCCGGTCCCGCTTCGTGCGCAGGTAACGCAGGTTCTCCGGGTTCGGCGAGATCGGCAGCGGCACCCGGCCGGTGACCTTCAGGCCGTAGCCCTCCAGGCCGATCCGCTTCGCCGGGTTGTTCGTCAGCAGCCGCATCGACCGCACACCCAGGTCGCACAGGATCTGCGCGCCCGTGCCGTAGTCGCGGGCGTCCGCGGGCACCCCGAGCGCCAGGTTCGCGTCCACCGTGTCCGCGCCGAGGTCCTGCAGCTGGTAGGCCTGCAGCTTGTGCAGCAGCCCGATGCCACGGCCCTCGTGGCCGCGGATGTAGAGCACGACACCCCGGCCCTCGTCGGCGACGATCCGCAGCGCCGCGTCCAGCTGCGGGCCGCAGTCGCAGCGCAGCGACCCGAACACGTCGCCGGTGAGGCACTCCGAGTGCACCCGCACCAGGATGTCCTCGCCGTCGCCGATCTCGCCGTACACGAACGCGACGTGCTCGATGCCGTCCAGCAGGCTGTCGTAGCCGACCGCGCGGAACACGCCGGCCTCGAGCGGGATGCGCGCCTCGGCGACCCGCTCCACCTGCTTCTCGTGGCGGCGCCGGTAGGCGATCAGGTCGGCGATCGTGATGATCTGCAGGTCGTGGTCGGAGGCGAACACCTCCAGCTCGTCCCGGCGCGCCATGTCCCCCTCATCCTTCTGGGAGACGATCTCGCACAGCACGCCCGACGGGTGCAGCCCGGCCATGCGGGCCAGGTCGACCGAGGCCTCGGTGTGCCCTGGCCGGCGCAGCACGCCGCCCTCCTTGGCGCGCAGCGGGACCACGTGCCCCGGCCGCCGGAAGTCGCCGGCCTGCGACTTCGGGTCGGCCAGCAGCCGGATCGTGTGCGCCCGGTCGGACGCGGAGATGCCGGTGGTGATGCCCTCGGCCGCGTCCACCGTGACCGTGTACGCGGTGCCGCGCTGGTCCTGGTTCGTGTGGTACATCGGCGGGAGGTCCAGCCGGTTGCAGTCCTCCTCGGTGAGCGCCACGCAGACGTACCCCGAGGTGTAGCGCACCATGAAGGCGAGCAGCTCCGGCGTCGCCTTCTCGGCGGCGAAGATCAGGTCGCCCTCGTTCTCGCGGTCCTCGTCGTCGACGACGACCACCGGCCGCCCGGCGGCGATGTCCGCGATCGCCTTCTCGATGCCGGCGACGTCGACCGGCACCCCCGCCCCGCACGGTGTCCCTGCGCTGCTCACGCGTCCTCCTTCGAGCCTGCCCCGGCTCCAGTGTGCTCCGTGCGGCCGGGCAGATGGGGCGTCGCGAGCTTCTCCACGTACTTGGCGAGCACGTCGACCTCGAGGTTCACCAGATCACCCGGCTCGGCACGGCCGAGGGTGGTCAGTTCCAGTGTCGTCGGAATCAGCGCCACGGAGAACTCGTCGTTCGTCACACTCGTCACGGTCAGCGAGATGCCGTCGACCGCGATCGAGCCCTTCTCCACGATGTAGCGGGACAGCCCCTCCGGCAGCGCGAACCGGGTGAGCCCGGCCGCGTCGCGGGACAGGAACACCCCGGTGCCGTCGACGTGGCCCTGCATGATGTGCCCGCCGAGCCGGTCCCCCACCGCGGTCGCCCGCTCCAGGTTCACCCGGTCCCCCACTGCGATCTTGGCCAGCCGGGAGCGCTGCAGCGTCTCGTGCACCACGTCCACGGTGAACTCGGAGCCGAACACGTCGACGACGGTCAGGCACACCCCGCTGACGGCGATCGAGTCGCCGTGTTTGGCGTCGGAGGTCACCACGGGCCCGCGTACGGTGAGCCGCGCGGCGTTGGGAACCTGCTCGACGGCCGTGATCTCGCCGAGCTCCTCCACGATGCCGGTGAACACTGGCGGCCTCCTTGTCGGTGTCAGTGTGCCGCGCCGACGCGGGCGGCACGTTCGCGCAGGGCCGCGACGGCCTTGCCGGGGTCTTCCGCGCCGTAGACGGCGGAGCCGGCGACGAAGCAGTCCACGCCTGCCTCGGCGGCCTGCTCGATCGTGTCGGCGTTGATGCCGCCGTCGATCTCCACGACCAGCTTGAGGTGGCCGGTGTCGACGAGGCGGCGCGCGGTGCGGACCTTCTCCAGCACGTCCGGGATGAACGACTGGCCGCCGAAGCCCGGCTCGACCGACATCACCAGCAGGGTGTCGTAGTGCTTGAGCGTCTCGACGTGGTCCTCGAGCGGGGTGCCCGGCTTGATGGACAGCCCGGCCTTGGCGCCCGCGGCGCGCAGGTTCTTCGCCAGCATCACCGGGTCGGCCGCGGCCTCGACGTGCACGGTGACGTTGTAGGCGCCGGCCTCGGCGTAGCCGATGGCCCAGCGGTCCGGGTCCTCGATCATCAGGTGGCAGTCCAGCGGGATGTCCGTGGACTTCAGCAGCGACTGCACGACCGGCAGGCCCAGCGTCAGGTTGGGCACGAAGTGGTTGTCCATGACGTCCACGTGGACCCAGTCGGCCCTGGTGTCGCCGGCACCGGCGACGGCGTGGATCTCCTCGCCCAGACGGGCGAAGTCGGCGGACAGGATGCTGGGCGCGATGAGAGGTCGGTGGGCCACGGTTACGGAGTGTAGATCGTGCGTCCGCGCGCCCGTGGCCCCACTCATCCTGTGGACGCCGGCAGCAGGTCCAGGATCTCCGACCAGGGCTTGCCGTACTCCAGCCGCCGCACCCGCACGCCCGCCTCGGCGAGGGTGTCCAGGTGCCGCCGCCAGGCCGGGTGCCGGAACCGGGCGTCCTGGACCTGGTAGCCGACGATGATCGTGATGGCCGGGTCGCCGAGCACGTCACCCAGGACGGTGAGGGCCTGGTTGTCGGCGATGCCCAGCGCGAGCTTGGCGACCGAGTTGGCCGACGCCGGCGCGAACAGGAACACCGGCGGGTCGGGGTGCGGGCGCGGCTCGCCGGGCAGCCGCGAGTTGGCGCGGACCGGCAGGTCGGTCAGCGCGGCCAGCGGGTCGAGCTCCCCGGCCGCGTCCAGCCAGCGATGCGCGGTCGGCGTGAGCGTGATCGCGAGCCGGTGGCCGCGGGCGGCGGCAGGCGCGGCCAGCTCGGCGCGGAACCGGGTGTCCAGTCCCCCGCACGAGCTGCCGATCAGGCCGAGGACGGTCACGGCTTGCGCAGCACGGCGCAGAACATCGCGTCCGTGCCGTGCCGGTGCGGCCACAGCTGCACGTACGGCCCGTCGCCGAGCTGGGGCACGCCGGGGAAGAACTCCCGCGCGTCCAGCACCTCGGCCTTGCTGCGGCGGGCGATCTCGCCGACGACGCCCTCGGTCTCGGCCAGGTGCGGCGAGCAGACGACGTAGGCCACCACACCGCCGGAGCGGGTGAGGTCCAGCGCCGAGGTGAGCAGCTCGCCCTGCAGCCTGGTCAGGTCCGGCACGTCGGAGGGCTTGCGCCGCCAGCGCGCCTCGGGGCGGCGGCGCAGGGCGCCCAGGCCGCTGCACGGCGCGTCGACCAGGACGCGGTCGAAGCCGGGTTCGAGGCCGGGGTCGCGGCCGTCGGCGACGTGCACGGTGACCGGCAGGCCCTCGGTCGCCTGCTCGACGAGCTTCGCGCGGTGCGGGGCCTGCTCGACGGCGTCCACGTGCGCGCCCTGGGTCGCGGCGAGCGCGCCGAGCATCCCGGCCTTGCCGCCGGGGCCCGCGCACAGGTCGAGCCAGCGCTCGTCGGCGCCGTCCAGCGGCACCCGGGTCAGCGCGACCGCGCACAGCTGGCTGCCCTCGTCCTGGACCACGGCCAGGCGCTCGCGGACCGGCTCCGAGTCGCCGGGGTCGCCCGCGCCGGCGGGCAGGTGCACGCCGTAGGGCGAGTACGGGGCGACGTCGCCGCCGGTGATGGCGGCCAGCTCGTCGGCACTGATCTCACCCGGCCGGGCGGCCAGGTGCACGGCGGGACGGGTGTCGTCGGCCTCCAGCGCCGCCTGCAGGTCGTCGCCCTTGTCGCCGAGCGCCTCGGCGAACGCGCGCGCCACCCACCGCGGGTGGGCGGTGCGCATCGCGAGGTGCCCGATCGGGTCCTTGTCGCGGTCCGGGGTCAGCTCCGCCATCCACGTGTCCTCGTCCTTCTCCGAGACGCTGCGCAGGACGGCGTTGACGAACCCGGCGACGTGCGAGCCGGCGTCGGCGCGGGCCAGGTCGACGGTCGAGGTGACCGCGGCGTGCTCCGGGATGCGGGTGCGCAGCAGCTGGTAGGCGCCGAGGCGGAGGCAGTCCAGGACCGGGCCGTCGACCTTGTCCAGCGGGCGGTCCAGGCACGCGGCGAGGATCGCGTCGAGCATGCCCTGGGCGCGGGAGGCGCCGTACGCGAGTTCGGTGGCCAGCGCGGCGTCCCGGCCGGACAGGCGGTTGCGGCGCAGCATGTCGGGCAGCACGAGGTTGGCGTAGGCGTCGCGCTGGCGGACGGCGCGCAGCACCTCCAGCGCGACGCGGCGCGCCGGGTCCTCGGCAGGCGGGCGGCGGGGGCCCTGTTTGCGGGGCGCCGGTCGGCCGCGCTGGGGCCGGGCTGGCCTGCGCTCGTTCATGACAGCCGTTCTCCTTGCTCGATGCGGGTGCCGCGGGCCCAGTCGGTGGCCGCCATGCGTTTCTTGCCCTGCGCCTGGACCTCGCCCAGCCGCACCGGTTTCGTCGCCGTGCCCGCCAGGACGCGCTTGCGCTCGACGCGCAGCTCGCCCGGCGCCAGCGGGGGCTCGTCGACGATCGTCACCGGACCGAGCTTGACGCGTTCGCCGCGGAATTCGGTCCACGCGCCGGGATCCGGCGTGACCGAGCGGATGTGGCGGTCGACGGCGGCGGCCGGGTCGGTGAACGTGACGCGCGCGTCCTCGACGGTGACCTTCGGGGCGTAGGTGACGCCGTCGGCGGGCTGGGGCACCGCCTGGACCTCGCCGTCCTCGATGCCGTCCAATGTGGACGCCAGGAGGCGGGCGCCAGAGACCGCGAGGCGGTCCAGGAGCGCCCCCGCGGTGTCGTCGCCGGCGATCTTCTCGGTGACCACGCCGAAGACCGGGCCCGCGTCGAGTTCCTTGACGATGCGGAAGGTGGACGCGCCGGTGATCTCGTCGCCGGCGCGGATGGCGGCCTGCACCGGCGCCGCGCCACGCCACGCGGGCAGCAGCGAGAAGTGCAGGTTGATCCAGCCGTGCCGCGGGATGTCCAGTGCGCGCTGCGGCAGGAGCGCCCCGTAGGCGACGACGGGGCAGGCGTCGGGGGCGAGTTCGGTGAGCCGCCGCAGGAAATCCGGGTCCCCCGCCTTGGGCGGGGTGAGGACCTCGATGCCGTGTTCGTCGGCGAGGGCGCCGACGGGTGAGCGCAGCAGCTTGCGGCCCCGGCCGGCGGGCGCGTCGGGCCGCGTGACGACGGCGACGACCTCGTGCCGCGGCGAGTCGAGGAGCGCGCGCAGCGACGGCACGGCGGGTTCGGGGGTACCGGCGAAGACGAGGCGCATCAACGCACCTCGGCGACGGGTGTGGAGTGGGTGGGCATCGGAGCCAGTCTAGTGACCGGCCCCGGCACCCCGCCCGGCCGGACCAGGGCGCCCGGCCGGGCAGGGCGCCCTGGTTCAGGACGCGGGTGCCCAAGTTGCGCCGGTGCAACCGCTGCGCCGCGCAGAGCACCGCCCGCACCAGTGCGGCGGGGGCCGCTTCAGGGCACCCGGCACATCACCCGCACCGGCGCAGCCACAGGCCGGTTCAAGGCACCGGGTGCACCACCTGCGCCGCTCCCCCGCCTCGGCGCACCGGCTCGGCCGCGGCCAGCCACCGGCCGTCCGGGAGGCGCTCCACGCCGGTCGCGGCGCCGATCTCGGCCGGGGTCGACGAGAAGAGCTGGCCCCGCGACCGCAGGTCGGACGCCTCCGGCAACGCGAGGAACGCCGGTTCGACCTGGGCGGGCCCGGAGTTGCGCTGCGAGGCCCGCGGCGCGGCGATCGCCTCCTCCAGCGTCAGCCCGCGGTCCAGCCGGCCGAGCAGCACCTGCAGCACCGTCGTGATGATCGAGGCGCCACCGGGCGAACCGGTGGCGAGCAGCGGCTTGCCGTGCTCCAGGATGATCGTCGGCGCCATCGACGACCGCGGGCGCTTGCCGGGGCCGGGCAGGTTCGGGTCGGGCACGCCCGGCGTCACCGGGGTGAACGAGAAGTCGGTCAGCTCGTTGTTGAGCAGGAAACCGCGGCCGGGCACCACGATCCCGCTGCCGCCCTCCTGCTCGATCGTCAGCGTGTAGGCGACCACGTTGCCCCACCGGTCCGCGACGGTCAGGTGCGTGGTGTTCTCGCCCTCGTACGGGGTCGGCGCCGCGGTCCCGGCGGCACACGGCTGCGGGTGGCGCGGGTCGCCTGCGGCGACGGTGCCCACCGCCGCGCGGGACGGGTCGATCAGACACGCCCGGCTGTCCGCGAACCGCTGGCTGAGCAGCTCCCGCGCGGGCACGTCCACGAACGCCGGGTCGCCGATCCACCGGTTGCGGTCGGCGAACGCGAGGCGGCTCGCCTCCAGGAAGTGGTGCAGGTAGTCGGCCTCGCCGAACCGGGCGACGTCGAAGTTCTCCAGGATGTTGAGCGCCTCGCCCACGGTCAGCCCGCCGGAGGACGGCGCGGGCATGCCGTAGACGTCGAGGCCGCGGTAGCGCGTGCGGGTGGGTTCGCGCTCGACCGTGCGGTACGCGGCGATGTCGTCGGTCGTCAGCTTGCCCGGCCGGACGTTGAGCCCGGCGGCCGGATCGACCGGCGGCTGCTGCACGGTCGCGGCGATCTCCTCGGCGATCGGGCCGCGGTAGAGCGCGCGCACGCCCTCGCGGGCCAGCGTTTCGTAGGTGGCGGCCAGGTCCGGGTTGGTGAACGTGGTGCCGACGGCGGGCGGCGCCCCGCCGGGCAGGTACAGCTCGCGGGTGCTCGGGAACGCCGAGAAGCGCTGCGCGTTGTTGGCGATCTGCGTGTGGAAGGTCTGATCCACGGTGAAGCCGTCGCGGGCCAGGCGGGCGGCCGGGCGCAGCACCTGGTTCAGCGACCGGGTGCCCCACTTGCGCAGCGCGTCCTGCCACGTGGCCGGCGTGCCCGGCACTCCGACGGACAGGCCGCTGGTGACGGCCTCGGCGAACGGGATCGGCTGCCCGTTCTCGACGAAGAGGTTCTCGTCGGCGGAGGCGGGCGCGGTCTCCCGGCCGTCGAGGGTGTGCACCTGCCGGGTGCGGGCGTCGTAGTAGACGAAGAACCCGCCGCCGCCGATGCCGGCGGAGAACGGGTCGGTGACGCCGAGAGCCGCGGCGGTGGCGACGGCCGCGTCCACCGCGTTGCCGCCCTCCGCCAGCACCCGGGTGCCGATCGCGGTGGCGTCGGCGTCGATGCTGGCGACGGCGCCGCCGAACCCGGTGGCGACCGGCTGTTTCGGTGGAGCCTCTTCGGCGTACGCGACGCCGGGGGCGAGCAGGACCGCACTGACGAGAACCGCGAAAGCACGCAGAGTCCGCATTTCCCGCAGTCTGCCCGGTTCCGCGCCCACGCTCAACCGGGTCGGGGCAGGATGATCATCATGACCAGGATCAGCGCCGGCGAAGCGATCGGCTCACTCATCGCGATCGTGTTCGGCCTCGTGTTCGTGCTCGTCAACAGCGGCGGGCAGGCCGCGCCGTGGCCGCTGGTGCTCCGGATCGCCGCCGCGGTGGTGGCGGTGGCGCTGTTCGTGGTGCTGGCGCGGCGCGGGAAGCCGGCGGGCGGCGCGGGCACGGCGTTCTTCGACCGGCGCCGGTTCCAGCTGATCGTCGCGGCCGAGGTGGTGGCGCTGTTCGCCGGGTTGTTCGTGATCAACGGCGTGCTCGGGCACGGCGAAGTGGGTGTCGCGTGGATCGCCGTGGTGGTCGGGGTGCACTTCGTCGCGATGGGGCGGGCGTTCCGGCTCGCCCGGTTCGTGACGCTGGGCGTGGCCATGACCGCGCTCGGGGTGGCCGGGTTCGTGCTCGCCGCCGTGGGCGCGAGCGCGGCGGTGATCGGGCTGGTGTCGGGTGTGCTGTCCGGCTTCGCGTTGTTCGCCGCGGCCGGTCACGCGCTCGCCCCTAGATGAGGGCCAGCGGGTCCAGCTGGATCCGCACCGCCGCGGTTTCCTTGCGGGCGGCCCGCGCCGCCTGCGCCGCGGCCAGGCAGGACGCCAGCGCCCGCCCATCCCCGCGGGGCACGCGGATCAGCGCCCGCTCCCGCTCGGAGCGGCCCTCCTCGTCCGGCTCGGTCAGCGGCACCGGCCCCAGGACCTCCGCGGACGGCGGCAGCTCGGTCTCGGCCAGCAGCGCGGCCACCGCCTCCGGCGTGCCCTCCACGCTCGCCATCCGGACCGCGGGCGGGAAGCCCAGTTCGCGCCGCTCGGCCAGTTCCCGCTCGGCGTGCCAGGCCGGGTCCCAGCGGACCAGTGCCTGCACCGGCGCGAGCGGGGCCTCCGCGCCGACGACGACCCGGCCGCCCGCCGACGACGGCCGCACCAGCGCCGCCGCCGCCATCCACCGCCGCAGCGTCTCCTCCGCCGCCCGCAGGTCCTGCCGCCCCAGCAGCGCCCAGCCGTCCAGCAGCAGCGCCGCGCCGTAGCCGCCCTCGGCCACCGGCTCGGCCCCTGGCGTGGACACCACCAGCGCCGGCCGCCCGGGCACGGACGCCAGCACCTCCCGCGCGCCCGACGTGCGCACCGGCACGCCCGGGAACGCCCGGCCCAGCTCCTCCGCGGTCCGCTTCGCGCCGACCACGACCGCCCGCAGCCGCGCCGAACCGCAGGCCGGGCACCGGAAGTGCGCCTCGGGCGTGCCGCACCACCGGCAGCTCGGCGGGTGCGCCACGTCGGCCCCCGCCCCGCCCGGCAACCCGAGCGGGCCGGCGCAGCGGCGGCAGTGCGCGGGCGTCCGGCACTGCCCGCACGCCAGCGCGGGCACGTAGCCGCGCCGGGGCACCTGCACCAGCACGGGCGCGCCGGCCGACAACGACTGCCGCGCGGCCTCGAACGCCACCGAGGGCAGCCGGGCCACCCGCGCCGCCTCGTCGCGCGCCACGTCGAAGTCCTCGCCGACCGGGGTCACGCGCGGCGCGGCTTTCCGCAGCTCGTCCCGGGATCCGACGATCGGGTGCGCCCACCGCGTCTCGACCAGCAGCTGAGCTTCCGCGGTGCGGGCGAACCCACCCGCGACGAACGACGCGCCCTGTGCATGCGCCCGCAACGCCAGCACGTCTCGCACCTGCGGATACGGCATGTGCGGGTCGACGTGCAGGTCGTCGCCGTCGTCCCACACCACGAACAGCCCCGGGTCGGCGACCGGCGCGAACATCGCTGCGCGCGTGCCGACCACGATCGGCACCGACCCGCGCGACACCGCGAGCCACCGCCGGTACCGCTCTGCCGGCCCGGTGTCCGCCGACAACGCGACCACGGCGTCTTCACCGGCGACCCGAACGCACGCGTCGTGCACACGCGTCAGGTCGCGGTGGTCCGGCACGACGAGCAGCGCGCCGCGCCCGCTCGCAGCGGCGAGGGCCGCGAGTTCGGCCAGCCGCGCGGGCCAATCCTCCCCCGGCAGCGCCTGCCACACGGCATGCGCCTGCCGGGCGGCGCGCAGCGCCTCGGTGAACGACCCGCCGAACTGGTACCGCTGCCACGCCTGCGCCGAGGGCGCCTCGGTCACCTCGGCGCGCTCGCGGGCGGGTTCGGACTCGGCTTTCGCGTGGCGGGGCGGGATGGCCAGCCGGAGCACGTCCATGAGCGTGCCGCCGTAGTGATCGGCGACGCGGCGGGCCAGCCCGTAGAGGGTCGGCGAAAGCACCGGCTCGGGCGAGGTGACCCGCTCCAGGAACGCCAGCCGCCCCTTGTGCTCGGTGGTGGACGCGCGCTCGACGAGGAACCCGTCGACCAGCTGCCCGGCGAAGCGCACCCGCACGCGGCAGCCGGGCACCGCGTCGGCGTCGAGCTTGTCCGGCACCTGGTAGTCGAAGGTGCGGTCCAGGTGCGCGAGCGGCACGTCGACCACGATGCGCGCGACGGGATCCTTCTCCGCCGGCTTCTGCTGCCCCTTCCGGGACGGGGGCCGCTTCGCCGCCGCGCGCTTGGGCGCGGCGGCGGGGAGGTCCCAGAGCGCGTCGGAAGAGGTCACGCTTGTTCTCTACCAGACACGCCCAGGAGCTCAGGCCCCGGCGAGGGAGCGGAGCGCGTCGGCGCGGTCGGTGTTCTCCCAGGGCAGCTTGACGTCGGTGCGGCCGAAGTGGCCGTACGCGGCGGTGGCGGCGTAGATGGGGTGCAGCAGGTCCAGGTCGCGGATGATCGCGGCCGGGCGCAGGTCGAACACCTCGGTGATCGCGGCCTGGATCTTGGCCGGGTCGACCGTCTCGGTGCCGAAGGTCTCCACGAACAGGCCGACCGGCGAGGCCTTGCCGATCGCGTAGGCGACCTGCACCTCGACCCGCCCGGCGAGACCGGCGGACACGACGTTCTTGGCGACCCAGCGCATCGCGTAGGCCGCGGAGCGGTCCACCTTCGACGGGTCCTTGCCGGAGAACGCGCCGCCACCGTGGCGGGCCATGCCGCCGTAGGTGTCGACGATGATCTTGCGCCCGGTCAGCCCGGCGTCGCCCATCGGGCCGCCGATGACGAACCGGCCGGTCGGGTTGACCAGCAGCTTCACGTCGCTGTGGTCGAGGTCGATCTCGCTCAGCTCGGGCATCACGACCTGCTCGCGCACGTCGACGCCGAGCATGGTGTCCAGGTCGATCCCGTCGGCGTGCTGGGTGGACACGACGACGGTGTCCAGCCGCACCGGCTGGTCGCCCGCGTACTCGATGGTGACCTGGGTCTTGCCGTCCGGGCGCAGGTAGGGCAGCACGCCGTCCTTGCGCACCCGGGCCAGGCGGCGGGACAGCCGGTGGGCCAGCGCGATGGGCAGCGGCATCAGCTCGGGCGTGTCGGAGCACGCGTAGCCGAACATCAGGCCCTGGTCGCCCGCGCCCTGCCGGTCGATCTCGTCGATGGCGTTCTCGACGCGCGACTCGTAGGCGGTGTCCACGCCCTGCGCGATGTCCGGGGACTGCGCGCCGATGGCCACGTTCACGCCGCAGGAGTTGCCGTCGAAGCCCTTGGCCGAGGAGTCGTAGCCGATGTCGAGGATGCGCTCGCGCACGATCGTCGGGATGTCGGCGTAGGCCTCGGTGGTCACCTCGCCCGCGACGTGCACCTGGCCGGTGGTGATCAGCGTCTCGACGGCGACGCGGGAGCGCGGGTCCTTGGCCAGGAGGGCGTCCAGGATCGAGTCGCTGATGGCGTCACAGATCTTGTCCGGGTGCCCCTCGGTCACCGACTCCGAAGTGAACAACCTGCGGTTAGACGCGGTCACCACGCTCACATCCCATCAACTCTTCTGTCCCTCCGGCGTCCAGACTAGGCGCGCCGGTCAGTGCCTGATGAATTCCCCGACGGCGTCCCACACCGCGGCGGCCAGTTGCGCTTTGGAGCCCAGCGGGATAGGCCGCTCGGTGCCGTCGGCAGCCAGCAGCCAGCCCGCGTTCTCCTCGACCTCGAACGCCCTGCCATCCCCGACGGCGTTCAGAACCAGCAGGTCACAGCCCTTGCGTCGCAGCTTGGCACGGCCGTGGTCGAGTACGCTACCGCGCTCGTCGCCCGTTTCCGCGGCGAAACCGACAATGACCTGTCCTGGCAATCGATTCGTTACCAGTTCCGCGAGAATGTCCGGATTGCGGGAAAGCGTGATGACCGGATCCGGCTGGTCGTCGCTTTTCTTGATTTTGTGGCCGGATAGGTTCGCCGGACGAAAATCAGCGACGGCGGCGGCCATCACGACGACGTCCGCCTCCTTGGCCGCCTCGTGCACGGCCTCGCGCATCTGCTCGGCCGTCGACACCCGCCGCAGCACGGCGCCCGCCGGCTCGGGCAGCTCGACGGTGTGGCCGGCCACCAGCGTGACCTCGGCGCCCCGCTGCGCGGCGACGCGGGCCAGCGCGTAGCCCTGCTTGCCCGACGAGCGGTTGCCCAGGTAGCGGACCGGGTCCAGCGGCTCCCGGGTGCCGCCCGCGGAGACGACGACGCGCAGGCCCTCCAGGTCGCGCGGCAGCGCCGAGGGCTGGGCCAGCAGCAGCCGGGCCAGGTCGACGATCTCGGCCGGGTCGGCCAGCCGTCCCTTGCCGGTGTCGGCGCCGGTGAGGCGACCCGCGGCGGGTTCGGTCACCACGACGCCCCGGGACCGCAGCAGCGCCACGTTGTCCCGGGTGGCCGGGTGCTCCCACATCTCGGTGTGCATCGCCGGGAAGAAGACGACCGGGCAGCGCGCGGTGAGCAGCGTGCCGGTGAGCAGGTCGTCGGCGCGGCCCTGGGCCGCGCGGGCCATCAGGTCCGCGGTCGCCGGGACGACCAGCACCAGGTCCGCTTCCTTGCCGATGCGGACGTGCTGAACCTGGTCCACCTCGGTGAACACGCCCGTGTGCACCGGGTGGCCGGACAGCGCCTCGAAGGTGGCCGCGCCGACGAACTTCAGCGCGGCCTCCGTGGGCACCACGC
Source organism: Amycolatopsis sp. 3B14 (assembly GCF_050958625.1). NCBI lineage: Bacteria > Bacillati > Actinomycetota > Actinomycetes > Pseudonocardiales > Pseudonocardiaceae > Amycolatopsis > Amycolatopsis sp. 3B14. The sequence goes on along the minus strand of NZ_JBHZEN010000021.1, from coordinate 240,456 downwards.
GGACGTCGTGACCGGACTCGGTCAGTCCGCGCAGCACCTCACACGCCTTGTAGGCGGCGATCCCGCCGCCCACACCGAGCACGACGCGAGGTTTACTCACCCTCGGTGTGCTCGAGCAGGCCGGCGTGGATCTCGCGCAGCGCGATCGACAGCGGCTTCTCGCGTGGGCCCGGCTCCACGAGCGGGCCGACGTACTCGAGCAGCCCCTCGCCGAGCTGGGCGTAGTAGTCGTTGATCTGCCGAGCGCGCTTCGCGGCGTAGATCACCAGCGCGTACTTCGAGCTGACCTTGGCCAGGAGGTCGTCGATCGGCGGGTTGGTGATGCCTTCGAGTTCCTCGCCGTAAATGCCGAGCGATGCGGTCACGCGCCTATGCTCCTGAGTTCTCTTCGTGAAGTCGGTGGTCTCCCCGCAGCAAGTCTAACAACTGCCGCGCGGCTTCCCCGACGTCGGCGTTCACCAGCCGCACGTCGAATTCACCCGCCGCCGCGAGCTCGCGCTCCGCTTCGGCCAGCCGGGCGTTGACGGCGGCCTCCTCCTCGGTGCCCCGGCCCTTGAGCCTGCCGACCAGCTCGTCCCAGGACGGCGGCATGAGCATGACCAGCCGGGCGTCGGGCATGGCGGCGCGCACCTGGCGCGCCCCCTGCAACTCGATCTCCAGCACGGCCGGCCTGCCCTCGGCCAGTGCCCGCTCGACCGGTTCCCGGGGCGTGCCGTAGCAGTTGCCGGTGAACTCGGCGTGTTCGAGGAGTTCGCCCGCGGCGACCATCTTGTCGAACATCGCCCGGTCGATGAAGTGGTAGTGGACCCCGTCGATCTCGCCGGGGCGGGGCGGCCGCGTGGTGACCGAGACGCTGAAGTAGATGTCCGGGTCCAGCCGGCGCAGCGCGCCGACCACGCTGGACTTCCCGACCCCGGACGGGCCGGAGACGACCGTGAGCCGGCTCCGGGACCCCTGACGCGCCTGGCCCGGAACCGGCTCACGGTGCGTCGCCGGGCCGGCATGCCCGCCGGCCCCGGTGACGCGGTCGCTGCCGGTGTCGCTCACTCGCCGCTGAACTCGGCCAGCAGCGCCTTGCGCTGCCGGTCACCAAGGCCGCGCAGCCGCCGGCTCGGTGCGATCTCCAGGCGCTCCATGGTCTGCTGAGCGCGCACCTTGCCGACGCCGGGGAGGGCTTCGAGCAGGGCGGAGACCTTCATCTTGCCGAGAACCTCGTCCTCGTCGGCCTGCTTCAGCACGTCGGTGAGCGTGGTGCCGCCTCGCTTGAGGCGCTCCTTCAGCTCAGCGCGGGCACGACGAGCGGCAGCGGCCTTCTCCAGCGCCGCCTTGCGCTGTTCCTCGGTCAGCTGGGGAAGTGCCACGTTTTCCTCCGTAGTACTCAAAATTCTGGGTGGGTGACGCGACGGTACCCACCCCGCGCCACCGGCCACAATGCGGGGGGTGGTCGCTCGGTTCCTGGACAGGGACCTGATATTGGCGCTATCCGGTCAGACTCGCCTGCGTGCGGCGCACCGCGTCGCGCAGCGCGACGGGGTCCGGACCGTGCCTGAGAACGTCCCTGGACGACGCGGGCAGCACCCCGGGCAGGTCCGCACCGAAGAGGCGGTGAAGATCGTCCACGGTGGCTCCCTGGGCCCCGAAACCGGGCGCCAGGACCGGCCCGTTCAACCCGGTCAGGTCGAGCTCGCCGGGCTCGATCGTGGCCCCCACGACGACGCCGACGTCGCCGAGGGAGGCGGCGCCGGCGTTGCACCGGGCCGCCTCGTCCACAATCGACTGCGCGACGGTCTTGCCGTTGGCCAGCAAGGCGTTCTGCAGCCCGCCCGCCTCGGGGTTGGAGGTGCGGGCGAGCACGAACAGGCCCTCGCCCGCGCCGAGGGCGGGCGCCAGCGAGCCGAACCCGAGGTAGGGCGAGACGGTGATCGCGTCGGCCCGGACCGGGGCCGCGTCGCCGAGGTAGGCCGCCGTGTAGGCGGCCATCGTTGACCCGATGTCGCCCCGCTTGACGTCCAGCAGGACGAGCGCGCCGCGGTCCCGGGCGTGCTCGACCACGCGGGCCAGGACGGCCACCCCGGGCGGCCCGTAGGCCTCGAAGAAGGCCGACTGGGGCTTGACCACGGAAACCTCCTCGGCGAGGACGTCAACCGCCGTCAGGGCGAACTTCTCCAGCCCGCCCGGGTCGCGGTCCAGGCCCCACGCGTCGAGCAGGCCCGGGTGGGGGTCGATCCCCGCGCACAGGTTCCCGCGCGCGGCGACCGCCTCCACCAGCCGGGCGCCGAAGCCGGTCACGCCGCAGCTCCCCTCACGACTTCGACCTCAGCGCGGCCTGCAGGTCCTGCAGCGACCGGACCCCGATGTCGCCCCGGATGAGCGCCTCGATGCCGTGCACGGCCGCCGCCGCGCCCTGCACCGTGGTGATGCACGGGATGTCCCGCGACACCGCCGCGGTGCGGATCTCGTAGCCGTCGATCCGCGGGCCGCTGTTGCCGTACGGGGTGTTGATCACCATGTCCACGCCGCCGGAGGCGATCACCTCGACCACGTTCGGCTCGTCCGGCGCGGAGCCCTCGGAGTACTTGCGCACGACCGTGCTGGGCACGCCGTTGCGCCGCAGCACCTCGGCGGTGCCGGAGGTCGCGAGGATCTCGAACCCGAGGTCGGCCAGCCGCTTGACCGGGAACACCAGCGCCCGCTTGTCGCGGTTGGCGACCGAGACGAACACCTTGCCCGAGGTGGGCAGCGACCCGTAGGCCCCGGCCTGGGACTTCGCGAACGCCTCGCCGAAGGAGGTGTCCACGCCCATGACCTCGCCGGTGGACTTCATCTCCGGCCCGAGCAGCGAGTCCACGCCCTTGCCCTCCGGCGTGCGGAAGCGGTGGAAGGGCAGGACCGCCTCCTTGACCGCGACCGGCGCGTCGACCGGCAGGTGCCCGCCGTCGCCCTCGGCGGGCAGGATGCCGCGGGCGCGCAAGTCCTTGATGGAGGAGCCGGTCATGATCAGCGACGCCGCCTTGGCCAGCTGCACCCCGGTCGCCTTGGACACGAACGGCACGGTGCGGCTGGCACGCGGGTTGGCCTCCAGGACGTAGAGCACGTCGTCCTTCAGCGCGTACTGCACGTTGAGCAGGCCGCGCACGCCGACGCCGCGGGCGATCGCCTCGGTGGAGGCGCGCACCGCGTCGACGTCCTGGCGGCCGAGCGTGATCGGCGGCAGCGCGCACGAGGAGTCGCCGGAGTGGATGCCGGCCTCCTCGATGTGCTCCATGACGCCGCCCAGGTACAGCTCCTCGCCGTCGAACAGGGCGTCCACGTCGATCTCGATGGCGTCGTCGAGGAACCGGTCGACCAGCACCGGGTGCTCGGGCGTGACCTCGGTGGCGCGCTGGATGTAACCGGCCAGGGAGGGCTCGTCGTAGACGATCTCCATGCCGCGGCCGCCGAGCACGTAGGAGGGCCGCACCAGCACCGGGTAGCCGATCTCGTCGGCGATCCGCTTGGCGCCCTCGAACGAGGTCGCGGTGCCGTACTTCGGGGCGGGCAGGCCCGCGCCCATCAGCACGTCGCCGAACGCGCCGCGGTCCTCGGCCAGGTTGATCGCCTCGGGCGAGGTGCCCACGATCGGCACGCCCGCGTCGGCCAGGCGCTGCGCCAGCTTCAGCGGCGTCTGCCCGCCGAGCTGGACGATCACGCCGGCCACGGTGCCCGAGCGCTGCTCGGCGTAGACGACCTCGAGCACGTCCTCGAAGGTCAGCGGCTCGAAGTAGAGGCGGTCGGAGGTGTCGTAGTCGGTGGACACCGTCTCCGGGTTGCAGTTGACCATGACGGCCTCGAACCCGGCCTCGCGCAGTGCCAGCGCGGCGTGCACGCACGAGTAGTCGAACTCGATGCCCTGGCCGATGCGGTTCGGCCCGGAGCCCAGGATCAGCACCTTCGGCTTGTCCGGCTGCGGGGTGACCTCGGATTCGGCCGCGGGGTCGGACTCGTAGGCCGAGTAGTGGTACGGCGTCTTGGCGGCGAACTCGGCGGCGCAGGTGTCCACCGTCTTGTACACCGGCCGCACGCCGAGGCGGTGGCGCAGCGCGCGCACGCCGTCCTCACCGGCCAGCTCCGGCCGCAGCGCGGCGATCTGCTGGTCGGACAGGCCGACGCGCTTGGCCTCGCGCAGCAGCGGCGCGTCCAGCACCGGCGCGTCGCGCACCTCGGCGCCGACCTCGCCGATCAGCGCGATCTGGTCGATGAACCACGGGTCGATGCCACTGGCCTCGTGCACCTGCTGGACGGTCGCGCCAAGGCGCAGGGCCCGCTCGACCGCGTAGAGGCGGCCGTCGTGCGGGGTGCGCAGCGCCTCCAGGGTGTTCTCCAGCGTGGCGCCCTCGGGGTCCGGGGTGGTCCAGAACCCGGCCGCCTTGGTGTCGATCGAGCGCAGCGCCTTGCCCAGCGCCTCCGGGAAGCTGCGGCCCAGGGCCATCGCCTCGCCGACGCTCTTCATCGTGGTGGTCAGCATCGGGTCGGCGCCGGGGAACTTCTCGAACGCGAACCGCGGCACCTTGACCACGACGTAGTCCAGGGTCGGCTCGAAGGAGGCCGGGGTCTCGCCGGTGATGTCGTTGCGGATCTCGTCCAGCGAGTAGCCGATGGCCAGCTTCGCGGCGATCTTGGCGATCGGGAAGCCGGTGGCCTTCGAGGCCAGCGCGCTGGAGCGGGACACGCGCGGGTTCATCTCGATGACGACCATGCGGCCGTCGCGCGGGTTGATCGCGAACTGGATGTTGCAGCCGCCGGTGTCGACGCCGACCTCGCGCAGCACGGCGATGCCCACGTCGCGCATGTGCTGGTACTCGCGGTCGGTCAGGGTCATCGCCGGTGCGACGGTCACCGAGTCGCCGGTGTGCACGCCCATCGCGTCGATGTTCTCGATCGAGCAGATCACCACGACGTTGTCGTGGCGGTCGCGCATCAGCTCGAGCTCGTACTCCTTCCAGCCGAGCACGCTCTCCTCGATGAGCACCTCGGTGACCGGCGACTCGGCGAGGCCGATCGAGGCCAGCCGCTCCAGCTCCTCCTCGGTGTGCGCCATGCCCGACCCGAGTCCGCCCATGGTGAACGAGGGCCGGATGACGACCGGCAGGCCCAGCTCGGCGACGGTCTCGCGGACCTCGTCCATCGAGTGGCACACGCGGCTGCGCGGCACGTCGCCGCCGATGGTGCGCACGATGTCCTTGAACTTCTGCCGGTCCTCGCCACGCTGGATCGCGTCGATGTCGGCGCCGATCAGCTCGACGCCGTACTTCTCCAGCACGCCGCGCTCGTGCAGGGCGACGGCGGTGTTCAGCGCGGTCTGCCCGCCCAGGGTGGCCAGCAGGGCGTCCGGGCGCTCGGCCGCGATGACCTTCTCCACGAAGTCCGGCGTGACCGGCTCGATGTAGGTCGAGTCGGCGAACTCCGGGTCGGTCATGATCGTGGCCGGGTTGGAGTTGACCAGCGAGACCCGCAGGCCCTCCTCGCGCAGCACCCGGCAGGCCTGCGTGCCCGAGTAGTCGAACTCGGCGGCCTGGCCGATGACGATCGGGCCGGATCCGATGACGAGCACGTGCTCGATGTCTGTACGTTTCGGCATCAGCGGCTCTTCTTCTCCATCAGGGTCACGAACTCGTCGAACAGCGGCGCGGCGTCGTGCGGGCCGGCGGCCGCCTCGGGGTGGTACTGCACCGAGAAGGCGGGCACGTCGGCGCAGCGCACGCCCTCGACCGTGTCGTCGTTGGGGCAGTAGTGGCTCACGCGCGCGGCGCCGAAGGGCGACTCGAACCGCTGACCCGGCTCGCCTTCCAGGGCGAAGCCGTGGTTCTGCGCGGTGATCGCCACCCGGCCGGTCTCCACGTCGATCACCGGGATGTTGATGCCCCGGTGGCCGTAGCGCATCTTGTAGGTGCCAAGGCCCAGCGCGCGGCCGAGGATCTGGTTGCCGAAGCAGATGCCGAACAGCGGGATCTCGCGGCGCAGGACCTCCTCGGTCAGCGCGACCGCGTGGTCCTGGGTGGCCGGGTCGCCCGGGCCGTTGGACAGGAACACGCCGTCCGGCTCGACGGCCAGCAGCTCGTCCAGCGAGCTGGTCGAGGGCAGCACGTGCAGCTCGATGCCGCGGCGGCTCATCTGGCGCGGGGTGTTGGACTTGATGCCCAGGTCCAGCGCGGCGACGCGGAAGCGCCGCTCGCCCTCGGGGGCGACCACGTACGGCTGCTTGGTGGTGACCTCGCCGGCCAGGTCGGCGCCCTTCATCGGCGGGCTCGCCAGCACCTGCGCCGTCATCGCCTCCTCGGTGTCCAGCGCGTCGCCGGAGAACACGCCGGCCCGCATCGCGCCCTGCTCGCGCAGGTGGCGGGTCAGGGTGCGGGTGTCGACGCCGCTGATGCCGACCACGCCCTGGCGCGCCAGCTCCTCGTCGAGGGTCCGGCGGGACCGCCAGTTCGACGGCACCCGCGCCGGGTCGCGCACGACGTAGCCGGACACCCAGATGCGGGCGGACTCGTCGTCCTCGTCGTTCCAGCCGGTGTTGCCGATCTGCGGCGCGGTCTGCACCACGATCTGGCGGTGGTAGGACGGATCGGTCAGCGTCTCCTGGTAGCCGGTCATCCCGGTGCAGAACACGGCCTCGCCCAGCGTGCGGCCCTGGGCGCCGTAGGCCGATCCGCGGAACACCCGCCCGTCCTCCAGCACCAATGCGGCCGGTGTCCTGGTGCCCACGGTCACTGGGCCCCTCCCTTGATCTCTCGTTCCGACAAGCTTTCGATCCACTGTGGATAGACGTCGAGGTCGTCGCCGCGGAAGCCGGTGTCCAGCTCCTTGTCGCCGAGCCGCCAGGTGATGACGATGAGGCTGTTGGTGCCCATCACCTTCCCGGCGATCCCGCTCGCGCGCTTGACCTCCACAATGGACTCGCGGGGGATGAAGAACCCGGGCGCGCCGGCCCGGTCGATCTCCACGCCCTCGCGGTAGAGCCGCAGCACCGCGCGCCCGCGCAGGCCGACGCCGCGCGTGACGATCCGGTCCTGCCAGTCGCCGGCCGTGGTGGTGCTCACGTAGAGCCCCTTGTTCGCCGGCAGCAGCTCCTCCCCCGGCTCGGCGGGGGTCTGCGGGAACGGCGGCAGCTGCGCGCTCTGCGAGCGCGCGCGGCGCCGCCAGCTTCGTCGCATGGCCCAGAGCCCGAGCAGGAAGCAGGCGAACACCAGCAGGGTGAGCAGCAACCGTTCCATCAGCAGATCTTCCCTTCGCGGGCCGTCACGCGCCCGCGCAGCAGCGTCGCGGTCACCACGGCGGGCAACCGCATTCCCTCGTACGGGGTGTTGGCGGCGAGGCTGGCCAGCTCCGCCCCCCGCACGGTCCATTGTGCGCCCGGGTCGACCAGCGCGAGGTTGGCCGGTTCCCCGACGGCGAGCGGTCGTCCCTGGTCGGGCAGGCCGGCGATCTCCGCGGGGCGCTCGCTCATGACCTTCGCCACGCCGCGCCAGTCCAGCAGGCCGGTCTCGACCATGGTGGCGGCGACCACGGACAGTGCGGTCTGCAGGCCGAGCATGCCGGGGCGGGCGGCCGACCACTCGCAGTCCTTGTCCTGCGGCGCGTGCGGAGCGTGGTCGGTGGCGACGCAGTCGATGACGCCCTCGGCGAGGGCGGCGCGCAGCTTCTCCACGTCGGCGTTCGTCCGCAGCGGCGGGTTGACCTTGTTCACCGGGTCGTAGGTGGCCAGGCGCTCGTCGGTCAGCAGCAGGTGGTGCGGGGTGACCTCGGCGGACACCCTGGTCCCGCGCTCCTTCGCCCAGCGCAGCACGTCGGCGGTGCCGCTCGTGGACACGTGGCAGACGTGCAGGCGGGCGCCGGCGTGCTCGGCGAGCAGGCAGTCCCGCGCGACGATCGACTCCTCGGCCGAGGCGGGCCAGCCCGCGTAGCCCAGGCGCGAAGCCTGCTCGCCCTCGTGGGCCTGCGCGCCGACGGTCAGCCGCGGCTCCTCCGCGTGCTGGGCGATCACCACGTCCAGCGCGGTCGAGTACTCCAGGGCGCGCCGCATGATGAGCGGGTCGTGCACGCAGTGGCCGTCGTCGGAGAACACCCGCACCCCGGCGGCCGACTTCGCCATGGTGCCCAGCTCGGCCAGCCGCTCCCCCTTCAGGCCGACGGTCACGGCGCCGACCGGGTGCACGTCGACCAGGCCGACCTCGCGGCCGCGGCGCCACACGTGCTCGACGATCACCGAGTTGTCGGCGACCGGGTCGGTGTTGGCCATCGCGAAGACCGCGGTGTAGCCGCCGAGCGCGGCCGCGGCCGAGCCGGTCTCGATGGTCTCGGTGTCCTCGCGGCCGGGTTCACGCAGGTGGGTGTGCAGGTCGACGAAGCCGGGCAGCAGGACCTGACCGTTCGCCTCGATGACCTCGGCGTCGTCGGGCGCGCTGACGGACCCGATCTCGGCGATCGTGCCGCCGGTGACCAGGACGTCCACCGGGTCGCCCTCGCCGTAGAGCCGGGCGCCCTTGATCAGTACCTGGTTCACTTCGCGTCTTCCTCTCCGGCGAGCAGGTGGTACAGCACGGCCATCCGCACGTGCACCCCGTTGCGGACCTGTTCGGTGATCGCCGCGGACGGCGCGTCCGCGACCGCGGAGGCGATTTCCATCCCGCGCAGCATCGGGCCGGGGTGCAGCACGACCGCGTGCTCGGGCAGCAGCCGCAGCCGCGCCTCGTTCAGGCCGTAGGCGATCGAGTACTCCCGCGCCGACGGGAAGAACCCGCCGTGCATCCGCTCGGCCTGCACGCGCAGCATCATCACCGCGTCCAGCGCGGGCAGCTCGGCGTCCAGGTCGTGCGACACGGTGACCGGCAGCGCCCCGACCCCGGCCGGCAGCAGCGTCGGCGGGGCGACCAGGACGACCTCGGCGCCCAGCGCGGACAGCAGGTGGATGTTGGAGCGCGCGACCCGGCTGTGCAGGACGTCGCCGACGATGCCGATCCGCCGGTCCTTGATGCCGCCGAGCCGTTCCCGCAGCGTGGCGGCGTCGAGCAGCGCCTGGGTGGGATGCTCGTGCATGCCGTCCCCGGCGTTGACGACCGAGGTGCCGGTGCCCTCCAGCCAGCCGGCCAGGCGCTGCGCGGCGCCGGAGGCCGGGTGGCGGACGATGACGCAGTCGGCGCCGGCGGCGGACAGGGTCAGCGCGGTGTCCCGCAGCGACTCGCCCTTGCCGACCGAGCTGCCGCCCGCCGAGACGTTCACCACGTCCGCGCTCATCCACTTGCCCGCGATCTCGAACGAGACCCTGGTCCGGGTGGAGTTCTCGTAGAACATCGTGATGACCGTGCGGCCCCGCAGCGTCGGCAGCTTGCGGACCTCGCGGCCGAGCAGGGTGCGCTTGAGGCCGTCGGCGGTGTCCAGCACCGCGGTCGCCAGGTCGGGGTCCAGGCCTTCGGTGGCCAGCAGGTGCTTCATGCCTTCGCTTCCCCCTCGCGCAGCAGCACCGCGTCGCGCCCATCCACTTCGGACAGCAGGACGGCCACGTCTTCGGCGCGTGCGGTCGGGATGTTCTTGCCCACGTAGTCGGCCCGGATCGGGAACTCGCGGTGCCCGCGGTCGACCAGGACGGCCAGCTGCACGGCCCGGGGGCGGCCGTGGTCGCGCAGGGCGTCCAGCGCCGCGCGCACGGTCCGGCCGGAGAACAGCACGTCGTCGACCAGGATCACCACGCGGTCGTCGATGCCGGTGTCGGGCAGGGTGGTGTCCGCGAGCGGCCGCGTCGGGCGGCGGCGCAGGTCGTCGCGGTAGAGGGTGATGTCCAGGGCACCCGTGGGGACCGCCACGCCGGAGAACTCGGCGATCCGCTCGGCCAGCCGGGCCGCGAGCGAGGTGCCCCGGGTCGGGATGCCCAGGAGAACGGGAGGTGCGCCCGTGCCGCCGTCGAGGGCGGTCTTCTCGATGACCTGGTGGGCCATCCGGGCGATGGTGCGCGCGACATCACCGGCGGAGAGCAGCTCGCGCTCGCCACCTGGTGCTGCCGCGTCACGAGGGCGTGACGCCACAGCGGACTCCTTCCCCGCCTCACCGGACGGGTCCTTAAAGGACGTCGATCTCCTGCTTGCCGAGGAAATCCACCCGATGTTAACAGGCGGCACCGTTCAGCCGTCCGGGTGGTGCCGGAGGCATCATGTTCTTGACCTGGTGACGACAATGCGTAACCATTACTCTGAGTGTTCAACTCGGCAGTCCCCCGGCGGCCCATGAGACCGACTGGGCGAGGAAACGGAGAACCACCAGATGGGCGATTACGCCAAGGCGCTCGGGGCGAAGCTCCGCGGGATCCGCCAGCAGCAGGGGCTGTCCCTGCACGGGGTCGAGCAGAAGTCCGGCGGACGGTGGAAGGCTGTCGTGGTCGGTTCCTACGAGCGCGGCGACCGGGCGGTGACCGTGCAGAAGCTGGCCGAGCTGGCCGACTTCTACGGCGTACCGGTGGTCGAGCTGCTGCCCGAGGGCCGGGTGCCGTCCGGGGCCGAACCCGCCACCAAGATCGTCATCAACCTGGAGCGGCTGCAGCAGCTGCCTGCCGAGAAGGTCGGCCCGCTGGCCCGCTACGCCGCGACGATCCAGAGCCAGCGCGGCGACTACAACGGCAAGGTGCTCTCCATCCGCACCGAGGACCTGCGGTCGCTGGCGATCATCTACGACATGACCCCCGGCGAGCTGACCGAGCAGCTCATCGACTGGGGCGTCCTCCCGCCGGAGGCGCGGCCCGCCAAGGAGGACTAGGCGAACGGCCCTCCCGCCGCCCGCGTGGCGGTGCGGGTGGCAGAACCGCGAACTCGCGCCGGCCCGGCCACCCCGGGTGGACGTGCTTCGTGCGACCGGCCTGACCCAGAACCCGCGGCGGCGCGAGCTGACTGCCCTCCCGCCGGGGGAAAATCGCCTGACCAGCGAAAAGCCCGGCGCGATCTCCGCGCGCCGGGCCTTTCTGCTGCGTGTTGTCAGAGCACCGCGCGGATGCGGTCGGCGATCGTGCCGATCCGGCCCAGCACGCCGTTGACAAACCGTGGCGAGTCGTCCGTGGACAGCTCCCTGGCCAGGCCCACCGCCTCGTCGATCGCCACCGGGTCCGGCACGTCGGCGGCCCACAGCAGCTCGTAGACACCCACCCGCAGCACGGCCAGGTCGACCGGCGGCATCCGCTCCAGGCTCCAGCCGTGCGCGTGCTCGGCGAGCAGCTCGTCGATGCGCTCGCGGTTCGAAGTGACGCCCTCGACGAGCGAGATCGTGTAGTCGCCGATCGGGTCGGCGTCAGTGGAGCCCACCCGGTCCGCCAGCAGCGTCACCGGATCGAGTGAACGCTGGGCGGCTTCGTACAGGATCTCGACGGCGCGCCTGCGGAGAGCGCGGCGGCCGGGCCGGCCACCGCGCCGGGGCGCCGATGCGGAGTCGGACAACCTAGGCCCTGCCCAGGTAACGGCCGTCGCGGGTGTCGACCTTGACCTTCTCGCCGGTGCTCAGGAACAGCGGCACCTGGATCTCGGCGCCGGTCTCCAGCGTGGCCGGCTTGGTGCCGCCGGTGGAGCGGTCGCCCTGCAGGCCGGGGTCGGTGTGCTGGATGACCAGCTCGACCGAGGTGGGCAGCTCGACGTAGAGCGCGACGCCCTCGTGCATCGCGACCTGGACCTCGGTGTTCTCCAGCAGGTAGTTCGCGCCGTCGCCGACGGTCTCCCGCGGCACGGTGATCTGGTCGTAGGTCTCGCCGTCCATGAAGACGAAGTCCGACCCGTCGTTGTACAGGTAGGTCATGTTGCGCCGGTCGACGGTCGCGGTGTCGACCTTGGTGCCCGCGTTGAAGGTCTTGTCCACCACCTTGCCGGACAGGACGTGCTTGAGCGTGGTGCGCACGAAGGCGCCGCCCTTGCCCGGTTTCACGTGCTGGAAGTTCACGACGGACCACAGCTGTCCGTCGAGGTTCAGCACCAGGCCGTTCTTCAGGTCGTTGGTGGTGGCCACGGGTTGTCCAGTTCTCCTGTTTCCGATCGGGCCGCGCTACACGACCACGAGTTCCTTGCTGCTCAGGGTGAGGAGTTCGGGATCGGCGTCCCGCACGACCAGCGTGTCCTCGATGCGCACGCCACCGCGGCCGGCGAGGTAGACGCCTGGCTCCACGGTGACCGTCATGCCGACGGACAGTGTACCGGCGACGTTCATCGCGAGCCTCGGTGCCTCGTGCACCTCCAGGCCGACGCCGTGGCCGAGCCCGTGCGAGAACTCCTCGCCGTGCCCGCCCTGCTCGATGACGCGGCGGGCGGCCAGGTCGACGTCGGCGACCTCCTGCCCGGCCAGCGACGCCTCCAGCCCGGTCTGCTGCGCCCGGCGGACCAGCTCGTAGAGGTCGGCCTGCCAGTCCGCGGGGCGGCCGAGCACGACGGTGCGCGTCATGTCCGAGTGGTACCCGTCCACGGTCGCGCCGAAATCCAGTTTCACGAAGTCGCCGGTGTGCAGCGGGCGGCTGGTGGGCCGGTGGTGCGGGATCGCGGAGTTCGGCCCGGCGGCGACGATCGACTCGAACGACGGCCCGGACGAGCCGTGGTCGAGCATGCGGTTCTCCAGGTCGCGGGCGACCTCCAGCTCGGTGCGGCCGGGCCGGATGCCGCCGTGTTCCAGCAGGCTCGCCAGCGCCCGGTCGGCGGCCGCGCACGCCATGCGCAGCGCCTCGATCTCGGTCTCGTCCTTGATCAGCCGCAGCTGTTCGACCAGACCGGGCGCGCGGGTCAGCTCGATACCGTCCGCGATGCGGGTGAGCTCGTGGTGGGCCTCGACGCTGACGTGCTGACTCTCGAAGCCGGTGCGCCGGTGGGCGGCCGCGTCCCCGGCGGCGCGCGCGAGCAGGGCGGCGGCGCTCTCCCGCTCGATGACCCGCTCCAGGTCGGGCACCTCGGCCGCGGCCTGGGTGGTGTAGCGCCCGTCGGTGCAGAACAACGTGCGGCTCTCGCCGTCGCCGTGGACCAGCAGGGCGGCGTTGGAGCCGGTGAAGCCGGTCAGGTAGCGGACGTTGAGCAGGTCGGTGACGAGCAACGCGTCGACGCCGGACTCGTTGAGCACGGTGCGCAGGGCGTCGCGCCGCGAGGCGTGGAGGTCAGGCACAGTGGCAGCTTAGTGCGGTGCGACGATGGGTGGATGGGTATGCGGTCCTGGCTGGTACGGGGTCTCGGCATGGCGGTGCTGCACGCGATCGCCGAAGTCGCGCTCGCCAAGGCGACGGTGTACGACCCGACGGGCCTGACCACGGCCCGGATCGCCGTGATCGCGCTGCTGGTGGGCGCCGCGGCGCTGTGGAGCGCGCTGGACGCGTGGCTGCGCCGGGAGGACGCCGGGCGCACCTGGTTCATCGCGTCGCTGGTGGCCGGGCCGGTGTCCGGGGTGCTGTACGTGATCGGCCGCGGGATCTTCGTCGACCGGACCGGCGCCGAGGAACTGTGGCCCGCGATCTCCGGTGGGGCCGCGTTCACCGCGCTGCTGGTCCTGGTGCCGGCCGGGCTGGGCCTGTTCGTCGGCGGGCGGCTCAAGCGCCCGGCGGAGGCCGAGCCGTCCAAGCGCCCGCGTCCCAGCCCGCGTCCCCGGCCCGCCGGGGACTGATCTAGCCGAGCGCGGGGCCGGCCGGGTAGCCGCGCCACTGCGCCGGGGTCACGTCCTCGGTCGACGACCCGTTGGCGATCACCGCTTCCGCGCGGCGCACCGGGTAGAGGCGGCCGTCGTCGAGCAGGAAGCCCACCCCCAGCCCGGTGGCCTGCAGCGCGCGGGTGCCGGACTCCAGCCGCGCCGCGACCGGGAACTGGTTCAGCACGTCCAGCCGCGTGTCGAGCACGTGCCCGGCCAGTTCCTGCGCCACCGAGCGGCGGTCGATCCGCACGACCTGGCCCGACACGACGAGGTCCATGGTCCGCACCGGCGAGGGCATGGCGAAGCCGTCCAGCACCGTCAGCGCGCGCTGCGGGTCGGCGCACGCGTTGACGCCGACGATGTCCAGCCCGAAGCGCCGCAGGTCGGTGGGCGCGCCCGCCTCGCCGGTCACGGTCGCGCGCACGACGTCCAGCGGCACCCGTCCGCACGGGTCCTTCGCCGACACCGGCGCGTGCCCGTCCGGCCGCCGGACCAGGCCCGGCCCCTCCCGCCACACGCCGGGGATCAGCAGCGGCTGGAACGGGGCGCGCAGGAAGTCGCGGTCCCAGAACGTGATGGTGGTGCCGTCGGCGGTCTCGTGCGCGATCGCCCACGCGTTCAGCGCGTCGATCCACATCAGGTCCGCGCTGAACGCGTCGACCAGCGACTTGGTGCGCGGCGCGTTCGTGCCGGCGACCGCGGCGAACCCGGCCTCCCCCAGCGCTTCCACGCCGCTGCCGAACGCCGGGTCCTTCGACCGCAGCACGAACTGGCCCGCGCCGTTCCAGCCGGCGGCGAGGCCGGTGGTGTCGGTGAACATCAGGTAGAACCAGCCGTCGAGGTACACCGCGGCGGGCTGGCCCGCGCCGTAGAGATTTTCGCGATGGGTGTCGTGGGCGGGGTCGACGATGGGTCTGCCACCGTTCGCGCGCTGCCACGTGATCCCGTCGGTGCTGGTCGCGAGGCCGATGGAGTTGCCGAGCGCGTGGTCGCCTGCCGCGCCGGTGTAGTACTGGTAGTAGGTCCCGTCGACGCGGATCACCGACGGGTCGCAGGCGTGCACGCCGTCGAACTGGCCGGGGTTGCCGGACAGCACGGCGGGCGGCACGGATCCGCCGGGGCCGGTGAACGGCCCGTCCAGCGAGGCGGACTCGGCGTAGAGGATGTCGTCGCCGGGCGGCGGCGAACCGGGGTACTGGCTGCACCACCACATCCGGTTGGTGGGGCCGTCGGCCATCAGCGTGGGGCCGTAGTTGTAGGGCGCGCCGGGGCCGCCGGCCGCGACGACGCCGGCGCTTTCGCGCGGCGAGTCGGTCTTGAGCTGGACCTCGGCGGGCGTGGCGGTGGTGGTCTCCGGCTGGGCGCCGCCGATGACGCCCTTCCCGGCGCCCTCGGCCTGTGGCGGCACACTGCCGGTGCACCCGGCCAGTGCGGAGACGGCCAGCACCGCGGCCAGCATCCCGCCGAGCACCCTGCGTCTGCCCACCCGTCGTCCTTCCGTTTCCGCCAGCAAGCTCAGTGTAGAGACTGATTAACCCGGTCGAGTGACACGCGGGGATTCGGCGACGAGCTCGATTTCGAAGCCGTCGGCGTTCTCCAGATACGCCGCGTGATGAACAGGGCCGCCGGCGTGCGGGTAGCGGTCGGCGAACAGCGGGCGCCAGCCGTGCGCGAGCGCGGCTTCCGCGAGCTGGTCCACGCGCTCGGGCGGGCCGGCGTGCAGCGCCAGGTGGTTCAGGCCCGGCGCGCGCCGGTCGTGCGTCGCGCCGGTCAGTGCCGGGGACTGCTGGACGACGAGGTACCCCGCGCCGAGTTTCCAGCTGACGCCGTCGCGCCGGCGCTGGTGTTCCTGCCAGCCGAGTTCGGTGAGCAGCCAGCCGAAGCTCTCCTCGGCGCGCGCGAGGTCGGGCACCCACAGTTCGACGTGGTGCCACTGCCCGAGGGCGGTGGGCAGCGCGACGAGCACGCGGTGCGGCCCGCCGTAGTGCTCGCCACCGCCGACGTCGGTGAAACCCAGGCGGCGCACCAGTTTCCGGCTGGCCACATTGGACTCGTGGACGAGCGCCCACACGGCGGGCAGCCCGAGCGCGGTGAAGGCGTGGCGCAGCAGCGCGGCCGCCGCCTCGGTCGCCAGTCCCTGGCCGCCGTGGGCGGGGTCGAGGAAGTACCCGATCTCCACGAGGTCGCCGGACAGCTCGGCCGAGGGCCGCAGGTGCGCCAGCCCGATGACGACGCCGTCGCGCTCGACGACCCAGTGGCCCGTGCCGTCCGGCCCGGTGTAGGCGAGGCGCCGCTCGACCGAGGCCCGGCACTGGTCCGGGTCGCTGAGGTCGGCGGCGAGGAAGCGGCTCGTGTCCGGGTCGGCGAAGACCCGGACGATCGCTTCGGTGTCGGTGGGTTCGAGGCCTCGCAGGCGCAGCCGGGCGGTTCTGAGGTCGGGGACGGTCATCCGGCGTTGGCGGCGAGCCAGCGCAGCGCGAGCGGGTAGCCGTCGACACCGAGCCCGGCGATGACGGCCGTGGCGATGTCGGAGAGCACGCTGTGGTGGCGGAACGCCTCGCGCTTGTGCACGTTGGAGATGTGCAGCTCGATCAGCGGCGCGGCGAGCTGCGCGGCCGCGTCCCGCACGGCGATCGAGTAGTGCGTCCAGGCGCCCGCGTTGAGCACCACGGGGTTGCCACCGTCGGCGGCTTCGTGCAGCCAGCCGACCATCTCGCCCTCGTGGTCGGTCTGCCGGACCTCGACGTCGATGCCCAGTTCGCCGCCGGTCTTGACGCACAGCTCCGCGAGGTCGGCGTGGGTGGTCGAGCCGTAGACGGCGGGCTCCCGCTTCCCGAGGCGGCCGAGGTTGGGGCCGTTGAGCACGAAGACCTTCACAGCAGCACGCTCCCACCGTCGGACTGGCGCGGGCCGGCGACCGCCGAGTACGCCGCGGCCAGCAAGGCCGGATCGGGGCCTTCGAGGCGCCCCGGTTTGGCCAGGCCGTCAAGGACGACGAAGCGAAGGACGCCGGACCGGGTTTTCTTGTCCTTGCGCATGGAGTCGATCAGCTGCGGCAGGGCGTCCGGGTCGTACTTGGTCGGCAGGCCGAGCAGTTCGAGGATGCGGGCGTGCCGTTCGGCGGTCTCGTCGTCGAGGCGTCCCGCCAGTCGGGCCAGCTCGGCGGCGAACACCAGGCCGACGCTGACCGCCGCGCCGTGGCGCCAGCGGTAGCGCTCGCGGCGCTCGATGGCGTGGCCGAGGGTGTGCCCGTAGTTGAGGATTTCGCGCAGGTCGGACTCGCGCAGGTCGGCGGCCACGACGTCGGCCTTGACCTGGATCGAGCGGCGCACCAGCTCGCCGAGGATGTCGCCGGCAGGGTCCGTCGCCGCCTCGGGGTCGGCTTCAATGAGCTCGAGGATGCGCGGGTCGGCGATGAAGCCGGCCTTGACGACCTCGGCCATGCCGGCGATCAGTTCGTTGCGCGGCAGGGTTTCCAGGGTGGCGAGGTCGACCAGGACGGCGCTGGGCTCGTGGAAGACGCCGACGAGGTTCTTGCCCGCGTCGGTGTTGATGCCGGTCTTGCCGCCGACGGCGGCGTCGACCATGCCGAGCAGCGTGCTGGGCACGTTGACCAGCCGGACGCCGCGCATCCAGGTGCCCGCGACGAACCCGGCGAGGTCGGTGACCGCTCCCCCGCCGAGGCCGATGACGACGCCCTGGCGGTCCAGGCCGATGCGGCCGAGGACCTCCCAGCAGAACCCGGCGACGGACAGCGCCTTGCCGTCCTCGGCGTCGGGGATCTCGACGCGGTGCGCGTCCAGCCCGGCGGCGTTGAGTTCGTCGCGCACGGCTTCGGCCGTGGTGGTGAGCGTGGGCTGGTGGATGATCGCCACGCTGGAGGCGCCCTTGACGGCTTCGGTGAGTTCGCCGAGCAGGCCGCGGCCGACGACGACCGGGTACGGCCGGGCGGTGCGGACCTCGATCCGGACCGGGTCGGTCACTGCGTCTCCTCCAGGGCTAGTTCGCGGGCGATGGCGTCGACGATCTCGGCCGGGGTGCGGTCGTCGGTGGCCACCTCGATGGTGGCGACCGCGCGGTAGACCGGCAGCCGCGCTTCGAGCAGCGAGCGGTAGGTGGCGCGTGGGTTGACCCCGGCGAGCAGCGGGCGGGCGGTGGACAGGCCGACGCGCTGCACGCCCGCGGCGAAGCCGACGTTGAGGAAGACCACCGGGTGGCCCACCAGGCGCTTCTGGGTGCCCTCGGCGAGGACCGCGCCGCCGCCGACGGAGAGCACCCCGTCGTGCTCGGCGAGCGCTTCGGCGATCACTTCCTCTTCGAGCGCGCGGAAGGCCGGCTCGCCGTCGTCGGCGAAGATCTCCGCGATGGGACGGCCGGCGCGGGCGACGATGTCGTCGTCGCTGTCGCGGAACGGCACGCCGAGGCGCTGCGCGAGCAGCGGCCCGACGGTGCTCTTGCCGGACCCGGGCGGGCCCGCGATCACGATGCAGGGAGGTTGGCCCACCGTTCCTCCAGTGCCGCGAGGTAGGACTCGGCGTTGCGCTTGGTCTCGGCCAGCGAGTCGCCGCCGAACTTCTCCAGTGCCGCGTCGGCGAGCACGAGCGCCACGACGGACTCCAGGACGACCCCGGCGCGCGGCACCGCGCACACGTCGGAGCGCTGGTGGATCGCGACGGCGGGCTCTCCGGTGACGACGTCCACAGTGGACAGCGCGCGCGGGACGGTGGAGATCGGCTTCATCGCGACGCGCACGCGGACCGGTTCGCCGTTGGTGATGCCGCCCTCGAGGCCGCCGGCACGGTTGGACCGGCGGGTGACGCCGACCGGGCCGGTGCCGCGGTCGATCTCGTCGTGGGCCTTGCTGCCCCAGCGGCGGGCGGTGGTGAAGCCGTCGCCGACCTCGACGCCCTTCATGGCCTGGACGCCCATGAGCGCGCCGGCGAGGCGCGCGTCGAGGCGGCGGTCCCAGTGGACGTGGGAGCCGAGCCCCGGCGGCAGCCCATAGGCGATGACCTCGATGACGCCGCCGACGGTGTCACCGGCCTGGCGGACGGCGTCGACCTCGGCGATCATCGCGTCGGTGGCTTCCTGGCCGAACGCGCGGACCGGGGACTCGTCGACCGCGGCGAGGTCGGCGGGCCCGGGCAGCGGCCCGTCGGGCGCGACGGCCCCGCCGATGGAGACGACGTGGCTCACGATTTCCGCGCCGAGCAGCTGGCGGAGGAAGTTCCGGGCGACGGTGCCCAGTGCCGTGCGGGAGGCCGTCTCGCGGGCGCTGGCGCGCTCCAGCACCGGGCGGGCCTCGTCGAAGCCGTACTTCTGCATGCCGGGCAGGTCGGCGTGGCCCGGGCGGGGGCGGGTGAGCGGCTCGTTGCGGGCGAGGCCCTCGAGCTCGGCCGGGTCCACCGGGTCGGCCGACATGACCTTCTCCCACTTGGGCCACTCGGCGTTCTCGATGTGCACCGCGACCGGTCCGCCCTGGGTGACGCCGTGCCGGACGCCGCCGAGGAACTCGATGTGGTCGGTCTCGAAGCCCATGCGGGGGCTGCGGCCGAACCCGAGCCGCCTGCGGGCGAGCTGCTCGCTCACGTCGGCGGTGGTGACCTCGACCCCGGCCACCATCCCTTCGAGCACGGCCGCGAGGGCCGGACCGTGCGATTCACCAGCGGTTATCCAGCGCAGTACCACCAGACGATCCTGTCATGGCGGTCGTCGCCCGGTTCAGGCGGCTCCGGCGGACGGGGACTCACCCGCGAGCGGCGCCCGCGGGGGCGGGGTTGATGTGGTCCGCCCGCTGGTCACGACGGTGTGTCCAGGGTGGCGCGGCGGTGGGCCCAGGGTGGCGCGGCGTGTGTCCGGCATGGCGCGCCGGCTGGCAGCTGTCGGCCTTCGCGCGCCCCGCCCCACCCGGCGGCTGACCCACGAACGGCGCCCGCAGGGGGGCGGGGCTGACATGGCCCACCCGCCGGTCACGCCGGCGCGCCCAAGCTAGCGCGCCGACCGGCAGCTACCGGCCACCCGCCGGTCACGCCAGCGTGCCCAAGCAGGCGCGCCGACCGGCAGCCGCCCGCCCTCGCGCTCGCCCCGCTCCACCCGGCGGCTGGTCCGCGAACGGCGCCCGCAGAGGCGGGGCTGACATGGCCCACCCGCCGGTCACGCCAGCGTGCCCAAGCTAGCGCGCCAGCCGGCAGCCGCCCGCCCTCGCGCTCGCCCCGCTCCACCCAGCGGCCGACCCACGAACGGCGCCCGCAGGGGGCGGGGCTGACAGGGCCCACCCGCCGGTCACGCCGGCGCGCCCAAGCTAACGCGCCAGCCAGCAGCTGCCGGCCCTCGCGCTCGCCCCGCTCCACCCGGCGGCTGCCCGCGTGAGCGGCAGGCGCGCCTGACTCCCGCACCTTCTCCGAGGAGCACGACATGCCCGCTGCCGGTGGCACCGGCCTCCCCGTGCTCATCCCGGGCGGATCAGGACCAGCGCGGTGGCCGCCGCCAGCAGGCCGGGTCCGTGCGGCACCCCGTTCCGCCAGCGGCGGGTCGCGGCCAGGACGGCTGTGACGAACGCGGCCAGCACGGTTGCCACCGGCAACGCGGCCCAGCCCACGGAGCCGAGCGCCGCGCCGAGGGCGCCTGCCAGCTTGACGTCACCGGCGCCCATGGCGTGCGGCGCCACGAGGTGGATCACCAGGTGCGCGCCCCCGAAGACCGCGGCAGCTCCGAGGGCCTTCGCCGGATCCGGCGCCACCGCGACGAGGAGCGGGTACGCGGGCAGCGTGAGCACGTCCGGCAGCCGCCGGTGGCGCAGATCCGCCGCGATCAACGGCACGGCGAGCGCGGCCAGCACGAACGCCGTCCACGCGGGCGCCAGGACGGCGAGCCCCGCCCAGGCCGCGCCGGTGCCGAGCGCCACCACGACGGCCGGCACCGGAGCATCCGCGCTCCGTAGCAGGCCCGCCGTCCCGGCGCCCACTGTCGTTCCGGCGGCGCTGACCGCCACGATTCCCCAGTTCACGAACCCAGACTGCGCCGCAAGCGGCGAAATGCCAAATCACGGCGCGCACGAAATTCCCACTCGCACGGCTTCCTTTGTGCGAGTGGGAATTTCGTGGCACACGAGACGTCCCGCTCGCGAACGCACGAGAATCCCACTCGCCTGGCCGGATAAGGCGCGCTGACACGAGTGGCCCTCTCGTGCCGATGTTTGCCCGCGTGAGAAGGCAAGTCATCGTCGCGCGAGGTTCCCACTCGCCCAGGGGCGACATGTCCTGACGTGAGGGATTTGAGGCTGCGGCTGGAATTTGGGAACGTGACGTGGGAGATTGAAGTGCGACAGGAAGCCGAGCCGCGGCAAGAAAGGAGGCGCAGCAGGACATTCAAGGAGTGTCGGTAAACTGAGGTGCGGAAAAAAATGGGGCAGGGTGGAATTCAAGCGCGACGGAACCTTCAGGGGGCGGAACCCTCAAGCGCGGCAGAGAGCTACGAGACACGGTAGGAATCGACGCGCAACGGGAGATTCAGGCACAGGCACGGAGATCCGCGAGCGTGGCGCACCGCCTGACTCCCCTCACGGGTGCCACCGCAGCAGCGGCACCCCGCTCGTCGTCCGGATCTCCAGCGCCTTGATCTCCTCCGGCGGCAGGTCCGTGCCGACCGAGATGCGGGCGTCCCGGTCGGGGGTGGCGTTCCACGTCGCCAGTGGGGCCTCCGTTCCGTCCGCCCGGATGGCCACCAGCAGGTACCCCGCGCCCTCGTAGGCGCCCCGGTAGCTGCACGACATGTCGACCCGGCTGCCACCGCCGGACACCGACGCCACCGCGGCCGTCGCCTGGACCGGGTACGCGCCCAGCGGGGTCATGGCGGTCCCGCCACCGCCGTCGGACTGGGGCACGAACATCGCCGCCAGCACCGCCGCCGCCGCGGCCACCGCCACCCCGAACGTCGTCAGCACCCGCCGCCGCCGGGCGCGGCGCACTCCGCGCAGCAACGCCGGCAACAACCGGTCCGGTGGCGGCTCCCCCTCGACCATGTCCGGCGTCACCTGCGACAACAGCCCGGGCAGGCCGGCCAGTTCGGCCACCGCCGCGGAACACTGCGCACAGCCGCGCAGGTGCTCCTCGTATGCCGCACGGTCCTCCGGGGACAGGGCGCCCAGCACGTACGCCGCGTCGTAGGTCACGAACTCGTCGGGCTCGGTCACCGGGTCACCCCCTTCTCCTCCAGCGCGAGCTTCAACGCCCGCAGCGCGTAGTGCGTCCGGGACTTCACGGTCCCGGCGGAAATCCCCAGCCGCGCGGCCGCGTCGGCGACCGAGAAACCCTGGAAGTAACACAGCAGCAGCACCTCGCGGTGCGCCGCGGACAACTCCTTCAACGCCTCCGCCACCAGCCAGCCCTGCAACGCCCGGTCGGTGTCGTCCGGCGTGACCAGCTCGGGCGGCGAATCGGTGGTCACCTCGGAGCGGTGCGCGGCCGAGCGCCAGTCGTCGATCGCGATCCGCCGCGCCACCGTGAACAGCCACGCCCGTGCCGAGCCCTGTGTCTGGTCCAGCACCCGCGGGTGCTTCCACGCCCGCAGCAGCGTCTCCTGCACCACGTCCTCGGCGCGGGCCCGGTCACCGCCGGTCAGCCGCAGCGCGTGGGACCAGAGCGCGGCCGCGTGGTCGTCGTGCAGCGCCCGCATCAACTGGTCTTCCGCGCCGTCGGTCACGCGAGCACGCCCTGCTTCCGCCGCACCCGCTGCGCGAACAGCAACGCCACCCCGAACACGACGCACCCGGCCTCCGTGACGACCCCCCACGTCTCGGCGGACGTGGCGAACTGCTCCCGCACCCCGAACAACCCGCCGGGTGTCAGCGAAATCAGGTACGCGCCCAGGGTGACCGCGCCGAACCCGATCGCGGCCAGCACCGGCAGCCAGTGGCGCCAGAACAGCACGGCCACCGCGATGACCACCCCGGCGACCACGTTGACCAGGAACAACGGCCCGATCGTCTCGATCTCGTCGAAGCCCTCGTTGGCCCACAGGTCCCAGTGCACCCACGCCGACCCGAGCAGTCCGAGGACCACCAGGATCCGCAACAGCCACGCGACCATGACCCGACCTCCTCCACCGGCGATCCTTGCACCCGTTCACCACGGGGCGGAACGCCATCGGGTTCAATCGGCCGCCGGATTGAACCGAGCGGGGGCCGCGACCGTGTCACGGGGCATGACTGCTCACTCACCCACCCGCCGCACCGTCCTGACGACCGGGGTCGCCGTGGCAGGCGCCGCCGCGGGCACCGTGGTCCTGGCCGCCTGCGGCAGCGACAGCGGCACGTCCGGAAGCAGCCAGAACACCGGCTCGGCCACGGCCGCCCCGTCCGGCACCACCGTCGCGGCGCTGAACGACGTCCCGGTCGGCCAGGCGAAGTCCGTCACGGTCGACGGCAAGCCCGCGATCCTGGCCCGGCCCACCGAGACCACCGCCGCCTGCTTCAGCGCCGTGTGCCCGCACCAGGGCGCGACGGTGGCTCCCGAGGGCGACGCCATCAAGTGCCCGCTGCACGGCTCGCAGTTCGACACCCTCACCGGCGCGCTGGAGAAGGGCCCCGCGGACACCGGCCTCACCCCCATCCCGGTCAAGGTCGAGGGCCAGAACGTCGTGACCGCCTGAGGGGCAGCCGCCGCCCACCCCGCGGGCGGCAGAGCGCCGACCGCGCGCGAGCGGCGCTAATCCCAGGTGAAGAGCTGCTCGCCGGCGTCGATGGGGCCGCCGGTGAGCACTCCGGACAGTGCCTCGGCGTCCGCGTCGAGCGCCACCACCGGCACCACCGGTGAGTACCCCGCCGCGGCGACCGCGTCCGGGTCCCAGCTGATCAGCGGCTGCCCGGCGCGCACCGATTCGCCCTTGACGACGTGCAGCGTGAAGCCCTCGCCCTTCTGCTGCACCGTGTCGATGCCCAGGTGCACCAGCACGCCCTGACCACCAGCGGTGGCGACGACGAACGCGTGCGGGTGCAGCGTCACCACCGTCCCGTCGACCGGGCTGAGCGCGTTCTGCCGCCCGCCCGCGGGCAGCACCGCGACCCCGGGGCCGACCATCGACTGCGCGAACACCGGGTCCGGCACCTCGGACATGGGCGTGACCCGGCCCGGCACCGGGCTCAGCACGGTCACGCTCACATCAGGTCCTGGATGTCGCTCGCGATCGTGTCCGCCTCCGGGCCGACGACGACCTGCACCACCGACCCCATCTTCATCACGCCGTGCGCGCCTGCCGCCTTCAGCGCGGCCTCGTCCACCAGCGACCCGTCCTCGAGCTCGCACCGCAGCCGCGTGATGCAGCCTTCGATCTCGACGACGTTGTCCGCGCCGCCCAGTGCCGCGAGGATCTTTTCCGGCCTGTCGTCCGCCACGGCGGCCTCCTTCTCTGCTTGCCGAACACGAACCCGTAACGGTGGTTGACACCTGCCCGGGTAGCGGAGCATTCTGCCCCATCAAGAAATGGTCTAGACCGGAACGTACCAATTCCAGGCCGCCGGTGCGACCCCGGAAACCAACCCGAAACCTGGAGGTGGCATGGCGCAGACCGCGACCACCGCCGACCGCGTGGTGGACGGGCCGACGCCGAAACACGCGCAGCTGCGCGAGATCCTGCGGCGCTCGATCGAGCGCGAGCTGCCGCCGGGGTCGCCGATCCCGTCGGAGCGCGAGCTGGCCGAGCGCTACCGGGTGTCCCGGCTGACGGTCCGCTCCGCGATCGGCAAGCTCGTCGAGGAAGGCCTGCTCACCAGGGCCCGCGGGAAGGGCACCTTCACCGCGACCCGGCGCATGGAGCTGCAGCTGTACCTGATGTCGTTCACCGACGACATGCGGCGCCGCGGCCTGACGCCGGCCACCGAGCTGCTGCACTGCGCGCTGGAGACCCCGCCCGCGGAGACCGCGGGCGCGCTCGGGCTGGGCATGCGCGAGCAGGCGTACCGTCTGGTGCGCCGCCGCCGCGCGGACGGCACCCCGCTGGCCGTCGAGCGCGGCTGGTACCACCCCGGCCGCGTGCCCGGGCTGCCGGATCTGGACCTGACCTCCTCGCTGTACGAGCAACTCGCGCAGCGCTACGACCTCCGCTTGGACCACGCCCGCCAGACGGTGTGGTCGGAAGCGGCGGACCGGGAGACGGCGCGGCTGCTCGGCATCCGCGCCGGCGACCCGCTCCTGGTCTTCCGCCGGGTCTCCAGCGCGTCCGGAGTCCCCGTGGAGGACATGACCTCGTGGTACCGGGGCGACCGGTACGAGGTGTCCATGCAACTCGATCGCACAGTCCCCGCCGAACACGGAGGTAACCCGTGAGCGCCACCGTCGCAGATGGAACCAAGGGCAAAGGGAGGGGGATGGCGGGGCTGCAGCGCTTCGGCCGCAGCCTCATGCTCCCCATCGCCACCCTGCCCGCCGCAGGCCTGCTGAGCCGTCTCGGGCAGGACGACCTGCTCGGCAAGGACGGCCTCGGCTGGGACAAGGTCGCCGCCGTGCTCGCCGCGGCGGGCGGTGGCCTGTTCGACTGGCTGCCGCTGCTGTTCGCGGTCGGCATCGCCGTCGGCTTCGCGCGCAAGGGCGACGGCTCCACCGGTGTCGCCGCCGCCGTCGGGTTCGTGGTGTTCAACAAGGTCGTGCAGGTGTTCGCGCCGATCAGCGACCTGGAGGGCTTCAAGGAGGGCTGGTACCTGCAGCCCATCAAGTGGCCCTACAGCGTGCTGGGCGGCATCGTGGTCGGCCTGGTCACCGCCGTGCTGTGGCAGCGTTTCCACCGCGTGAAGCTGCCGCCGTACCTGGCGTTCTTCGGTGGCCGCCGGTTCGTGCCGATCATCAACTCCGTGGTGCTGCTGCTGATCGGTGTCGTGTTCGGCCTGATCTTCCCGGCCGTGGACAACGCGATGCAGTGGCTCGGTGACGCGGTGACCGGCAACGACGTCGCCGGCGGCGGGATCTACGGCCTGCTCAACCGCCTGCTGCTGCCGATCGGCCTGCACCAGCTGATCAACGTGCCGGTGTGGTTCATCTTCGACGGCGGCGACATCACCAACTTCTTCAACGGCGACCCCAACGCCGGCGCGTTCACCACCGGCTTCTTCCCGATCTTCATGTTCGCGCTGCCCGCCGCCGCGCTGGCGATCTGGCAGACGGCGCGGCCGGGTCAGCGCAAGGTCGTCGGCGGCATCATGATCGCCGGTGCGGTCACCTCGTTCCTGACCGGCGTGACCGAGCCGATCGAATTCGCGTTCATGTTCGTCGCGTGGCCGCTGTACCTGATCCACGCGGTGCTGACCGGCCTGTCCCTGGCCATCTGCAACGCGCTGGACATCCACCTCGGGTTCTCGTTCTCGGCCGGGTTCATCGACTTCGCGCTCAACTCGTCGGCGCCCGCGGCGAACCGGGCGTGGCTGCTGATCCCGATCGGCCTGGTGTACGCGGTGATCTACTACTTCCTGTTCCGGTGGGTGATCGCGAAGTGGAACCTGCGCACGCCGGGCCGGGAGGACGACGCCGAGCAGCCGGCCGCCGACGCCGCCACGCCCAGCAAGTGAGGGAAGGTCGAACATGCCGCAACGACGTGTGACGGTCGCCAGCAAGGTGGGCCTGCACGCCCGGCCCGCCGCACTGGTCGCGAAGACCGCGGCCGCGCAGGCGGTGCCGGTGACGATCGCCAAGGACGGCGGCGACCCGGTGCCCGCCGGGAGCCTGCTCAGCCTGATGACCCTGGCGGCCGGCCACGGTGACGAGGTGGTCATCGCCGCCGAGGGCGACGGCGCGGAGGCCGCGGTCGACGCGGTCGCCGAACTGGTCGCCAGCGACCTCGACGCCTGATCCGACGGCGGCTGTCCCCGGCGCGGGACAGCCGCCGTTTAGGCTTTGCGGTATGCGGAGCCTGGAGCGGATCGATCAGTGGCCGGCCCCGCACGCGGCGGCGGCCGTGGTGCGGGCGGACGGAACGGTGGCGGGCAGCCACGGCGACACCGGGCGCACGTTCCGGCTGGCCTCGGTGACCAAGCTGCTCACCGCGTACGCGGCGCTGATCGCGGTCGAGGAGGGCGTGGTCGAGCTGGACACGCCGGCCGGGCCGGAGGGTTCGACGATCCGGCACCTGCTCGCGCACACCGCGGGCCTAGGCTTCGACTCCGACCGGGTGATGGCCCAGCCGGGCACGCGGCGCATGTACTCCAACGCCGGTTTCCAGGTCCTCGGCGACGCGCTGGCCGAGCACTCGGGCATCCCGTTCGCCGGGTACCTGTCCGAGGCGGTGCTGGCCCCGCTGGGCATGACGTCGACCCGGCTGGAGGGCTCCCCCGGCGCCGGCGGGGTGTCGTCGGTCGACGACCTGGTGCGCTTCGCGGCCGAGGTGCAGGCGCCGAAGCTGCTCGACCCGGCGACCCTGCGCGCGGCCACGTCGGTCGCGTTCCCCGGGCTGAACGGCGTGCTGCCCGGGCTCGGGCACCAGAAGCCCAACGACTGGGGGCTGGGCTTCGAAATCCGCGACTCGAAGAGTCCACACTGGACGGGAGCGGACAGCTCGCCGCGGACCTTCGGGCACTTCGGGCAGTCCGGCACGTTCCTGTGGGTGGACCCGGACGCGGGCGCCGCGTGTGTCGTGCTGACGGACCTGGACTTCGGCCCGTGGGCGATCGAGGCGTGGCCCCCGTTCACCGACGCCGTGCTGGCTGAACTGCGCGCCTGACCCCGCTCCCGCACGGCCCACAGCGGATTCGGTGCCCGGAAGGGCAAACACCTTGCCCGGAAGGGCCAACACACCGGTGGGGCGGCGAGTTCGCCCCTGCGGGCGGCGAGTTTGCCGCTGCGGGCGGCGAGTTCGCCGCTGCGGGCGGCGTGTTGGCCGCCGCGGGCGGCAAGTTGGCTGCCGCGGGTGATGTGTGGGCCGCTGGGGACGGCGAGTTTGCCCGCCGGAGGCGGTGTGTTTGCCCCCGCGGGTGGTGTGTTTGGCGGCGGGGCGGCGTGTTTGCCGCCAGGCGCGGCGTATCTGCTGCCGGGCGCGAGTTGCCGACGCGGGTGATGTGTTGGCCGCTGGGGGCGCGAGTTCGCCCCTGCGGACGGCGAGTTCGCCGCCGCGGGCGGCGACTTTGCCGCTGCGGGTGGCGTGTTTGGCGCTGCGGTTGATGTTTGCCGCCGTGGGCGGGCGGCTGATCGTCGTAGGCCATCTGGGGTGTTTTTCCGCCGATGCCACCGGATTGGCGACTTTCGTCGGGTTCTCCGCGCGCTAACTTCTGCCTGTCGCGCACATCGTCGGGCGCGAATACCTCACCCCTGCGGAGGTTTATTCGTCATGCGCATTTTCCGGTGGATATCCGCAATCACCGCCGCGGCCGGGATAGCCGTTGGCGGCGCCGCTCCCGCGGTCGCCGCGGGACCGGCCGTCGAACCGTTCATCATCGGCGGCAGCACCGTCTCGAGCGCGCCGTGGGCGGCGGCCGTGTTCGTGAACGGTCAGTTCAACTGCTCGGGCACCATCATCGCGTCGCGGTGGGTGCTCACCGCGAAGCATTGCCTCGGCTCGAGCATGACCGTGCGCGTGGGCAGCGTGTACCGCTCCTCCGGCGGCGTCACCGCGACCGTCACCAGGCAGGTCGCCAACCCCAGCACCGACTTCGCCCTGCTCCAGCTCGGCACCTCGGTCAGCACCACCTACGCCAGGCTGGCCAGCGCGGACCCGACGGTCAGCAGCACCAACTCCATCTACGGCTGGGGCCGCACCAGCTACAACGGCTCGGCATCCGAGCAGCTGAAGACCGCGACGGTGCGCAACACCCGCATCGGCGGCAGCTGCACCGACGCCTACGGCGGCCGCGCGATCTGCTCCACCGGCGTGAGCGGCGTGGCCTGGAAGGGCGATTCCGGCGGCCCCCAAATGGCCAACGGCGTTCAGGTGGGTGTGGCGTCCATGGCGGACGGCAGTTCTTCGCAGATCTACGGCAGCGTCGCCGCGAACCGGTCCTGGATCAGTCAGACGGCGGGAGTCTGAAATTGCGGAAATCAATCGGGAAAACGCTCCGGCGCGCCATTCTCGCGACTGCCGCGTTCGCCACCGCGCTCACCGCCGCGCTGACCCCGGCGCAGGCCGCGCAGCCGTCCGGTGACACCGTCACCCCGTTCGTCGTCGGCGGCACCAACGCCACCCAGGGCCAGTTCCCGTGGATGGTGCGGCTGTCCATGGGCTGCGGCGGCGCGCTCGTCGCACCGCGCGTCGTCCTGACCGCGGCGCACTGCGTCAGCCGGACCGGCACCAACTCCAGCATCACCGCCACCCTCGGCAAGGTGGACCTGCAGGCGAGCGGGGGCCAGTCGATCAAGTCGACCTACGTCTACCGCAGCCCGCAGTACGCCAGCACCGGCGCGCAGGACTGGGCGCTGATCGAACTGGCGTCCGCGGCCTCGGCGCCGACGCTGAAGTTCGCCGCGCCGGGCGACACCTCGCTCAACAGCGGCACGTTCACGATCATGGGCTGGGGCGCCACCGTCGAGGGCGGCGGCCAGTCCCGTTACCTCAAGTACGCGACCGTGCCCTACGTCAGCGACTCCACCTGCCAGCGGTCCTACGGCAGCGACCTCCAACCTGCCTACGAACTGTGCGCCGGCTACCCGGAGGGCGGCACCGACACCTGCCAGGGCGACTCGGGCGGCCCCATGGTCAAGCAGAACGCCGCAGGCGAGTGGGTCGAGGTCGGCATCGTCAGCTGGGGCGAAGGCTGCGCCCGGCCGGACTACCCCGGCGTCTACGCCGAGGTGCAGTCCTTCTCCGCCAACATCAGCAACCGGATCAGCTCCAGCGGCACGATCGTCCGCTGAGCCGCCGGGGGCGCCTCCCGGCCGGGGAGGCGCCCCCGGTCACAGCGTCATGACCCGGACCGGGTTCCCGTCCCGCCACGCGGCGATGTCCTCGACCGCGTCGCGGTAGAAGATCTCGTACACCTCGCGCGTGACGTAGCCGAGGTGCGGGGTCAGCGTGGCGTTGGGCATCGCGCGCAGCGGGTGGTCGGCAGGCAGCGGCTCGATGTCGTAGACGTCCAGCGCGGCGCGGATGCGGCGCTCCCGCAGCGCGTCGAGCAGCGCCTGCTCGTCGATGATCGGCCCGCGCGAGGTGTTCACCAGCAGCGCGCCCGGCTTCATCGCGGCCAGCTCGGCCGCGCCGACCAGACCGCGGGTGCGCTTGGACAGCACCAGGTGCACCGACAGGACGTCCGCGCGGGCGAACAGGTCCTCTTTGGACACCGCGGTGACGCCGTGCCCGGCGGCCCGCTCGGCGGTCAGGTTCTGGCTCCAGGCAATGGTTTCCATGCCGAACGCCTGACCGATGCGCGCCACCTGTTGGCCGAGGTTGCCGAGCCCGAGCAGGCCGAGCGTCTTGCCGTGCAGCCCGATACCCACGGTGGACTGCCACGCGCCGTCCCGCATGGCGGCCAGCTCGGTCTCCAGGTGCCGCTGCGCGGCGAGGACGAGCGCCCAGGTGTGCTCGGCCGTCGGGTGGGGCAGGTAGCCGGTGCCGCAGACCGTGATGCCCAGCCGCTCGGTGGCCTTGAGGTCGATGGCCGCGTTCCGGCGCCCGGTGCTCACCAGGAGCTTCAGGTCGGGCAGCCGCTCCAGCACCTCGGCGGTGAACCGGGTGCGCTCCCGCATCGCGACGACGACCTCCGCGCCTGCCAGCCGCCGGACCAGCTCGTCGTGGTCGCCCACGTACGAGGTGATCACCTCGACCTCGGCTCCCAGCGAGTCCCAGTCCGCGAGGCTCCGCGCGACGTCCTGATAGTCGTCCAGCACCACGATCTTCATGGTGCTCACGCTAGTCCAGGGGCAGCGGCAGGATGCCGCCCGTCGCCTCCCGCAGGGCGTCGCGCATCGCCTCGCGCGGCGCGGGCCTGCCGGTGAAGTGCTCGACCTGGCCGAACGCCTGGTGCAGCAGCATGTCCAAGCCGGTGGCGACCCGTCCGGCGGCCGCCTCGGCCAGCGGCGTCGGCCACGGGTGGTAGATCACGTCCAGCACGCACGGGGCGGCGGCCAGCTCGGCCGCGTGCTCCGCGACCGCCGCGGGCGGCACCGTGCTCACCAGCACCGCGCAGTCGGCGGCGAGCTTGCCGAAGTCCGCCGAGGCCCACACGCGCACGTCCGCCTCGACGCCGGCCCGGCCGGCCGCCTCGACGGTCTCCCGCGCCCTGGCCGGGTCGCGGACCACCAGCACCGCGCGCCGGATGCCCAGCTCCGCGAACGCCACGACCGTCGCGGCCGCCGTGCCGCCCGCGCCGAGGACCAGGCCGGTCTCCCCGCCGGTGAACCCGCCGGCGCACCGCAGCGCCCCGGCGACGCCGTCGACGTCCGTGCAGTCGGCCAGCCACCCGTCCGCGGTCGGCACCAGCGTGTTGGCCGCGCCCGCCGCCACCGCCCGCGGCGTGGCCGCGCTCGCGAAGTCCAGCGCGGCCCGCTTGCCCGGCATGGTCACCGACAGGCCGGCCCACTCCGGGCCGAGCCCGCGCACGAACCCGGGCAGCCCCTCGGCGTCCATCTCGACGCGCTCGTAGGTCCAGCCGTCCAGGCCGAGCGCGGTGTACGCGGCGGTGTGCAGCACCGGCGACAGCGAGTGCCCCACCGGCTTGCCCAGCACCGCCGCCCTGCGCTCAGTAGGCACCGCGCTGCCTCGCCAGCGTCTTGTTCTGCTCGTGCTCCGGCAGGTCCGACGCGAAGCAGGACAGGCCGTTCTTCTCGCACTTCACGAAGTACACGTACGTGCCCTGCGTCGGTTCCTCGGCCGCCTGGATCGCCTCCGGGCTCGGTGAGGAGATCGGCGTCGGCGGCAGCCCCGGGATCTTGTACGTGTTGTAGGGGCCAGGCCGGTTCCGGTCGTCGTCGGTGGTGGTCACGACCGGCTTGTCCAGCAGGTAGTTCACCGTCGAGTCCAGCTGCAGCCGCATGTTCTGCGCGAGCCGGTTGTAGATGACCTGCCCGATGTTCTCGAAGTCCTGCTTCACGCCCTCGCGCTCGATGAGCGAGGCGACGATCAGCGTCTCGTACGGCGTGCGGCCCTGGAACTTCGACGTCGCGGTCAGCCCGGCGGTCTGGATCCGGGTGGCCGACGTCTTCAGCACGTAGCCGAGCAGCTCTTCGGCGGACCAGCCGGGCTTGACGTCGTAGACGCCGGGCGCGACCAGGCCCTCGATGCGGCGGGCGTCGGTCGACCCGGAGACCACCGGCACCGCCCAGTCCGGCGCGCCGAGCGCCGCCAGGTCGGCCTTGGCCGCGGTGTCGCGCAGCTGCTCCACCGGGATGCAGGTGCTCTGCCCGTTCAGCTGGGCGCACGAGGCTTTCGACAGCAGCGTGAACACGCCGGGCGTGACCGTGCCGTCGGGCTGAGTGATGTCGTCCAGCTGGGTGCCCGCCCGCACCTGCAGCACGCCAACGCGCGACCCGTCCTGGGTCAGCTTCGCCACCGCCGCGGCGCCGGACATCTTCGTCTTCACGACGTAGTAGCCCGGCTGCAGGCTCAGCACCTTCGAGTTGTCCTCGCTGGCCTTGACGAACGCCTTCGCGCTGGCCACCACTCCGGCCCCGGCCAGTTCCTGGCCGATGGCGCCGGTCGAGTCGCCCGCGCTGATCTCGATCAGGACGTCGGACTCGCCGCTGCCCTCGAAGTCGTCGTAGCCGAAGACGGCGTCGATGCCGTACCAGGCGCCGCCGCCGATCAGGGCGAGCACGACGAGCGCGACCAGCCAGCGCAGCGGCTTGCGCTTGCGCCGCGTCTCGACCGGTTCGCCGTCGTCGGGCGGCTCGATGTATTCGGGCTCGGCGCGCTCCTCGTCGGCGTTCTCCGGGTAGTCGTCGTAGTCGTCGTACTCGTAGTCGTCCTCGAGGTGGATGATCTCGGTGGGCGACTCGTCCGGCGGCGGCTGCCGCGGCCGGCGGGGACGCGGCGGCGGGGGCCGCTCGTCGAACAGGTCGAGGCCGTGGTCGGGCGGCGCCGGGCGGCGCGCCGGGGGACGACGCGGCGGCATCGGCGGCTGCGCCGGGGGCGCGGCAGGCGTCGGCGGAGTGGCAGGCGCCTGCGGCTCGGGCCGGGCGTGACGCGGCACGCCGGGACGGCGGGCCGGCATCGGCCGGTCGGCGCCGCGCGGCGGGACCTGCGGCGGCGGGGGCACGGGCGGACGGCGGCGCGGCGAGCCGGGGTGCGGCGGGCCGGGGCGCGGTGGCTGCTCGCTGGTCATGCCTCACCTGCCCGCGCGCGGTGGGCGGCCCTGGCGTCGAGCCAGGCCTGCAGGATCTCCACGGCGGCGGCCTGGTCGACCACCGCCCGCTGCTTGCGGCCCTTCACGCCGCGCTGGGACAGCATGCGGGACGCGGTGACCGTGGTGAGGCGCTCGTCGGCGAGCCGCACCGGGACCGGCGCGATCCGGCCGGCGAGGGCGTCGGCGTAGCCGGCGGCGATCTCCGCGGCCGGTCCGTGCCGGTCGGCGAGCGTGCGCGGCAAACCCACGATCACCTCCACCACCTCGTGTTCGGCCACCAGCGCGGCAAGCTGTTCGAGATCGCTGTCGCTGTTCGCATCACGCGACAGGGTAACCAGAGGGCTGGCGAGGATGGGGGCCGGATCGCTCAGCGCCACACCGACCCGGACCGATCCGACATCGACCGCCAGACGCCGGCCTGCCCCGGGATCGTGCTCCCCGGGGCGGTCCGGTTTCCGCGCCGTCACCCTGCCGCGACCGCGCCACGCAGCGCCGTGATGGCCTGCTCGATGCCCGCCGGGTTGCTGCCGCCGCCCTGCGCGAGGTCCGGCTTGCCGCCACCGCGGCCGCCGACGGCCTCGGCGAACGAGGGCACCAGCTTGCCCGCCGCGAAGCCCTTGTCGCGGGCCGCGGCCGTGGTCGCGACCACGAAGCTGAGCTTCTCGCCCTGCGGCGCGAACAACGCGACCACGCCGGGCCGCGAGCCGAGCCGGTTGCGGACCTCCTGGGCCAGCGAACGCAGCGCGCCCGCGTCGATGTCGCCGTCGACCTTCTCCGCGACGACGGACACGCCCTGGACGTCGGTGGCCTTGTCCGCGAGCGAGCCTGCCGAGCCGAGCACCTGCTGGGTGCGCAGCTGGGCGATCTCCTTCTCCGCGTTGCGCAGGCGGGACAGCACGTCCTCGATGCGGGAGGGCAGCTGCTCGCTGGGCACCTTGAAGGTGTTCGCCAGCTGCGAGACCAGCAGCTGCTCCTTGCGCACGTGCTTGAGCGCGTCGGTGCCGACCAGCGCCTCGACGCGGTGCACGCCGGACCCGATGGAGGAGTCCGAGACCAGCTTGACCAGGCCCAGCTCGCCGATGCGGCCGACGTGCGTGCCACCGCACAGCTCACGCGAGTACTCGCCCATGTCCACGACGCGGACGTTGTCGCCGTACTTCTCGCCGAACAACGCGACCGCGCCCAGCTCCAGCGCCTTGTCCTTGGTCGTGGTGTAGGCCTGCACCTCGACGTCGTTCTGGAGGTAGTCGTTGACCTCCTCCTCGACCTCGGTCAGCACGTCGGTGGAGACCGGGCCGGGGGTGGTGAAGTCGAAGCGCATCCGGCCGGGCGAGTTCAGCGAACCGGCCTGCGCGGCGCGGCGGCCGTAGGCGCCGCGGACCGCCGCGTGCACCAGGTGGGTGGCCGAGTGCGAGCGCGCGATCGAGCCGCGGCGCGTCTGGTCGACCGAACCGGTCACCTCGGTGTCCAGGCCGATCTCGCCCGCGATCACCTCGACGCGGTGCACCCACAGGCCGGGCACGATCTTCTGCACGTCGACGACCTTGGCCTCGCCGCCGGAGCCCAGCAGGACGCCCGTGTCGGCGACCTGGCCACCGCTCTCGGCGTAGAACGGGGTGCGGTCGAGGATCAGCTCGGCCTTGTCGCCCTCGCGCACGACCGGCACGCCCTGGCCGTCCTTGAGCAGGCCGATGACCTTGGCCGTGGCCTGCAGGTCGGTGTAGCCGAGGAAGTCGGTCTCGCCGTGCCGCTCCAGCAGCTCGCGGTAGACCGACAGGTCGCCGTGGCCCTTCTTGCGGGCCGCCGCGTCGGCCTTCGCGCGCTGGCGCTGCTCCTCCATCAGCGTCCGGAAGCCGTCCTCGTCCACCGACAGCCCCTGCTCGGAGGCCATTTCGAGGGTGAGGTCGATCGGGAAGCCGTAGGTGTCGTGCAGCTGGAAGGCACGGTCGCCGGCCAGCACGTTGCCGCCGGCCTTCTTCGTCTCCTCAGCGGCGAGGTCGAAGATCCGCGACCCGCTGGTGAGGGTCTGCAGGAACGCCTCCTCCTCGACCCGCATGACCTCGCTGATCCGGTCGAAGTCGCGCGCGATCTCCGGGTAGGACGGCGCCATCGCGTCGCGCACCACCGCGGCGAACTCGGGCAGCACCGGCTCGTGCACGCCGAGCAGGCGCACCGAGCGCACGATGCGGCGCAGCAGGCGGCGCAGCACGTAGCCGCGCGCCTCGTTGCCCGGGGTCACGCCGTCGCCGATCAGCATCACGCCGGAGCGGGCGTGGTCGGCGATGACGCGGAAGCGGACGTCGTCGGCATGGTCGGCGCCGTAGCGGCGGCCGGAGAACTCCTCGGCGCGCGCGATCACCGGGCGCACGAGGTCGGTCTCGTAGACGTTCTCCACGCCCTGCAGCAGGTAGGCGACGCGCTCGACGCCCATGCCGGTGTCGATGTTCTTCTTCGGCAGCTCGCCGATCGGCGGGTGGCCGTACTTCGGGCTCTGCTCACCCCGGATGTCCTGCATGAACACGAGGTTCCAGATCTCCAGGTACCGGTCCTCGTCGACGACGGGGCCGCCGTCGCGGCCGAACTCCGGGCCGCGGTCGTAGTAGATCTCCGAGCACGGGCCGCCGGGGCCGGGCACGCCCATGTCCCAGTAGTTGTCGCGGCCGTCGCGCGCCTGGATGCGGTCGGACGGGATGCCGGCGACCTTCTGCCACAGGCCGGCCGCCTCCGAGTCGTTCTCGTAGACGGTGACCCAGATGCGGTCCGGGTCGAAGCCGAAGCCGCCGTCGTCCTGGGACTTGGTGATCAGCTCCCAGGCGTTGGCGATGGCGCCTTCCTTGAAGTAGTCGCCGAAGGAGAAGTTCCCGGCCATCTGGAAGAACGTGTTGTGCCGCGTGGTCTTGCCGACCTCGTCGATGTCGCCGGTGCGCACGCACTTCTGGATGCTGGTCGCGCGCGGGTACGGCGGCGGCACCTCGCCCAGGAAGTACGGCTTGAACTGGACCATGCCCGCGTTGACGAACAGCAGCGTCGGGTCGTCCAGGATCAGCGACGCGCTCGGCACCGGGGTGTGGTCCTTGGCCTGGAAGTGCGCAAGGAACCGCTTGTTGATCTCGTGTGTTTCCACTGGTCAGTCCTCGTGGGAAAGCGGCGGGCGCCGCGGGTGTCGGGGGCTGCGGCGTCGGCGGAGGGCGCGCGGCAGGGCCGCGTCAGCTCTCCGCCCGGCGAGCTCGCGCCGGGCGCCGGGCCGCGTGCCGTCCTTCGGAGGCGCGCGGGGTGCTCACCCCGGACCGGTCCTCCACCATGTGACGCAGCTCCTGTTCCCGCTCGCTCATCCCGGCGCGCACGTCCGCGCCGAACGATCCGATGGCGCCGGCCAGCTCGGACACGGCGTCACCCAGGTTCGAGGCTAACCCCGCCGGCGACGCTTGACGAGCGGTTTGACCTGCCTTGCGGGTCAGTGCGACGCCGGTCACCACACCGACGCCGAGCCAGAACAGGCGCTTCACTTGCGGCCCCGCTTCCGGCTGTGCCTGCCCTCGGCGAGCTCCTTGCCCTTGCGCCGGGACCGGATCGCCTTGCTCAGGCCGTAGGACAGCGCGGCGGTCTTCACCAGCGGGCCGCCGAGGGTCGCGGTGAACACCGACGACAGCGCGGACACGTTGCCGCTCACGGCCTGGGCGTTCGCGGTGATCCCGTCGACGCGCTCGAGCTGGGTGTTGACGTGCGTGATCGTCTCGTTGGCGCCGAGCAGGATCGGGTCCGAGTTCTCGTGCGCCTTGCGGATGGCGATCGTCGCCTCGTCGAGCGTGCGACCGAGCTTGATCAACGGGATCGCCAGCAGCAGCACCAGCAGGACGAACGCTCCTGCGGCGATCAACGCGGCGATCTGCCCTGCCGACACGGGCCCTCCTCGGGTTCTAGCGGCGTGAATTGCCGGTCAGGTTACCGTGCGTCGCCGTCAGTGGCCGGACGGCCCCTCCAGGCCGAAATAGAGCGTCGCCATGTCCTCGTCGCCGTGCCCGGCCTCGATCGCGGCGTCCAGATGCGCCAGCGCGGCGCGGGTTCCGGCGAGATCGACTTCGCCGCCCGCGGCCTCCAGGACCAGGCGCGCGTCCTTGGCCGCGTGCCGGGCGGCGAACGCCAGCGGGTACTCGCCGTCGATCATCGCGCCGCCCTTGAGGTGGGCGTAGGGGACGTCCAGCGCGCCGCCGGTGATGGCCTCCAGGAACAGCCGCGGGTCGACGCCGAGGGCCTGGGCGAGCCGGATGCTCTCGGCGGTGCCGTTGGTCAGCGCCAGCACCCACGCGTTCGCGGCGAGCTTGAGCCTGCTGCCCGCGCCGGTCTCGCCGACCCACAGGGTGCGGCCGCCGACGGCGTCGAACACCGGCGCGCACCGGTCGCGGAGTTCGCCGGGGCCGGAGGCGAGCACGACGAGTTTGCCGTCTTCGGCGGGTTTGCGGGTGCCGAGCACGGGCGCGTCGACGAACGGGACGTCCTTCTCGTGCGCGAGCGCGGCGAGCCGCTCGGTCCAGTCGAGGCCGACGGTGCTCATCTGCAGCCACACCGCGCCGCCCGGGTCGGCGGCCTCGACGACCTCGTGCACGGTGGCGCCGTCGCTGAGCATGGTGACGACGAAGTCCGCGCCGTCCACTGCCTCCTGGGGCGTGTCCGTGACGGTGCAGCCGCGGTCGGCCAGCGGCGCGGCCTTGGCGCGGGTGCGGTTCCAGGCGCGGACGCCGAAGCCCGCGGCGGCGAGGTTGGCGGCCATCGGCAGGCCCATGATCCCGGTGCCGAGCACGGCGACAGTCGTTTCGGGCATGGCACCGATCATGGCACCGCGGGCGGTCAGCCGCCGCGCACCGACCGCCGCAGCCGGGGGACGCGCTCGGACAGCGTGCGCTCGGCGCCGCGCTGGGTCGGGTGGTAGTAGTCCACGCCCACCACCTCGTCCGGCGGGTACTGCTGCGCGACCACGCCTTCGGGCACGTCGTGCGGGTAGCGGTAGCCCTGGGCGTTGCCGAGCTTGGCCGCGCCCGCGTAGTGGCCGTCGCGCAGGTGCGGCGGCACGGTGCCCAGGCGACCGGCGCGGACGTCGGCCAGCGCCGCGTCGATGCCCGTGACGACCGCGTTGGACTTGGGCGCGGTGGCGAGGTGGATGGTGGCCTGGGCCAGGGCGAGCCTGCCCTCGGGCATGCCGATGAACTGGACGGCGTGCGCGGCGGCGACGGCGGTCTGCAGCGCCGTCGGGTCGGCCATGCCGATGTCCTCGCTGGCGTGCACGACCAGGCGGCGGGCGAGGAACCGCGGGTCCTCCCCCGCCTCGATCATGCGGGCCAGGTAGTGCAGCGCGGCGTCCACGTCGGAGCCGCGGATGGACTTGATGAACGCGCTGATGACGTCGTAGTGCTGGTCGCCGTCGCGGTCGTAGCGCACCGCCGCCTTGTCCACCGTGGACTCGACGATCGGCAGGTCGATGGTCTTGTGCTCGGTGGCCGACGCGGCGTCCGCGGCGGCTTCGAGCGCGGTGAGCGCGCGGCGGGCGTCGCCGGAGGCCAGGCGGACCAAGTGGTCCTCGGCTTCGGGCGTGAGTTCCAGTTCGCCGCCCAGGCCGCGCTCGTCGGCCAGCGCGCGGCGGATGAGCAGCCGCACGTCGTCGTCGGTGAGGGGCTTGAGCTGCAGCACGAGCGAGCGGGACAGCAGCGGGGAGACGACGGAGAAGGACGGGTTCTCGGTGGTGGCGGCGACGAGGAGGACGGTGCGGTCCTCGACCGCGCCGAGCAGCGCGTCCTGCTGGGTTTTGGAGAAGCGGTGGACCTCGTCGATGAACAGGACCGTGTTCTCCGCGTTGTACTGGCGGCGGCGACGGGCTTCCTCGATGACGCCGCGGACCTCCTTGACGCCGGCGGAGAGCGCGGACAGGGCGACGAAGCGGCGGCCGGTGGCGGTGGAGACGAGGTTGGCGAGCGTGGTCTTGCCGGTGCCGGGTGGGCCGTAGAGGAGCACCGAGGCCGGGGCGGCGCCCTCGACGAGGCGGCGCAGCGGGGCGCCCTCGCCGAGCAGGTGCTGCTGGCCGACCACCTCGTCGAGCGAGCGCGGCCGCATCCGGACCGCGAGGGGCGAACCCGGCGGCACCGGGGCCGTCTGGGGCTGCGTCACGCGCTCCGGCGGCGGCTCCAGGTCCGGGTTCACCGTGAAGAGTTCGTCCTGCACGCCTCCACCGTAATGCGGGGCTCCGACAGAACTGTCAGCGCTCCACGGGCCGCGGCGCCAGCTCCGGCTCCAGCGGCTCGGCGCGGCGGGCGCGCCACGATTCGAGCGCCGACCGGGCGACGATGGCGGCCGCGTAGGGCAGCAGGTCCCGGCCGCGGCGCCACAGCCAGGGGATGCCCTTCACGACGAGCCAGCCGACGTGGTCGACGGTGCGTGGTGTGACGCCGCCGGAGCAGACGAGGCTCACCGGTGCGGGGACGGCGATCCCGGCGTCGGCGACCAGTTCGGTCACGCCGCGGGCGAGGAGGCGGTGGCCCAGCTCGGAGGGGTGCAGGCGGTCCACGCTCCAGGCGGCCAGGTCGTAGGCGCCGGGCAGCGAGCCGAGGTCGAGGCAGGCGACCCCGTGCCGGCGGGCGATGGTTTCGATGACGTCGTTCAGCTCGGCAATGCGCGCGGTGAGGGCGCGGCGGAGCGGGCCGGGCAGCCGGAAGACGCGGCTGTGGTCGTGGAAGCGCATGGTGACGACCGTGGCGCCGACGGCTTGGAGTGCGGTGACGACGTGTTCGAGGTCGCGGGCCATGCCGAGGGAGTCGAAGTCCGAGCGGAGGGTGTCGTTCATGCCGACGATCACGACCGCGACGTCCGGCCGGTGACGCAGCGCCGCCGGCAGCTGGTCGGTGCGCACGCAGCGCATCCGGGCTCCGGTGAACGCGGTGTTCAGGTACCCGGCGGGCGGAACGCCCAGCGCCTCGGCGACGAACGGGCCGACGCCGCGCCAGGAGCCGCCGGGAACGGGGTCGCCGAGCCCAACGGCGGTCGAGTCGCCGAGCACGGCCAGGCGGACGGCACGGCGGGGAAGCGGATCGGGGGTCTGGGTGAATCCTTCACGCACCGCAGTCACGTCTGAAGACCATCAGGCACGGACCCGCCCACCACGTGAGCGCCGGGTAACACGGTCCGGACGGCTCAGCGAACGTCTGGGTTTTCCGGGGTGGGGTGGGTGCTGGGGTGGGTTGCGGGCGGGTTGAGAGGGGTTCGTGGGGGGCTCGCGCGGGCGCGGGTGGGCCGGTCGCTCGGGCGCTGCGGGCGTTTCGTGCCGGCACGAAAGGGCCAGCCGCGGTGGCGCGAGAGGGCCAGTCGTGCTGGCACGAGAGGTCGAGTCGTGCTGGCACGAGAGCGCCAGCCGCCACCGCACGAGAGGACCAGCCGCGCTGGCACGAGAGCACCAGCCGCGGCGACACGAGAGGACCAGCCGCGACCACACGAAACGGCCAGTCGCCCCCGCGCGAAAGGACCAATCACCCCCGCAAGCGAGGACCAGTCCCGCCCCACCACCACGAAAGGACCAGTCGCCGCCGCACCAGAAGGCCACTCGCGCTGGCACACCACTCACCACCGCACCGGATGGCAACTCGCGCCCGCACGAAAGGGCCAGTCGCGGTCGTACCAGAAGGCCACTCGCGCCCAGCCGGAACGGCCAGTCACGCCCGCACGAGAGGACCAACCGCGACCACACGAGTGGACCAGCAGCGGCCACACGGAATCGGCAATCACGGCGCACGAGAGGACCAGTCGCGGCGCACGACAGCGCCAGCCGCCACCGCACGAGAGAGCCAGCCGCGACCGCAAGAGAGGACCAGCCGCGACCGCACGAAAACGCCAATCACACCGCATGAGGGGACCAGTCGCGGCGCACGACAGCGCCAGCCGCCACCGCACGAGAGACCCAGCCGCGACCGCAAGAGAGGACCAGTCGTGGCGCGCGAGCCAGTTGCGTGCGCATGAGAGGACCAGTCGCGACCGCACGAAAACGCCAGTCGCGGCCGCACGAGAGGACCAGTCGCGACCGCACGAAGACGCCAATCACGCCTCAGGAGAGGACCAGTCGCGGCGCACGACCGCACGACAGTGCCAGTCACGCCCGCACGAAGGCGCCACTCGCGCGCGACACACGCGGCGGCCGGCCACAAAGCCCCTCCACCGCCCAGCAGCAGCCGCCCGGGACCCCGAACGCCCGACAGCCGCCCCGGACCCCAACCGCCCAGCAGTTGCCCGGAAGCCCGGAAAGCTCAGCGGAAAGCCGGGTACAGCGGCAGTTCCAGCCCGGGCCCGAAGCGGGCATCGAGCGCCTTCGCGACCTCGCGCGCGTGCGCGGCGACCTCGGGCCTGTCCCCGCGCTCGGCGTAGGTTCCCAGGTCCTTCCACCAGCTCACCAGCGCCGCGACGCGGTTCGGGCGTACTTCGGCGCCCGCGCCGCCCAGGTCGGCCCACGTGGTGACCCACACCAGCAGCATCTGGTGGTCCAGCAGGTGCGCCGAGAGCACTTCGTTGTCGCCGAGGGCCGGCCACACCCCGGAGACCTCGGCCTTCCAGGCGGCGATCATCGCCTCGCTCATGCCGCTCGGCAGGGCCCGCGCGTCCTCACAGGTGGCGAACGGGACGCGGAGGTGCGCGGCGTCCACCAGCGCGTTGCGGACCAGGCCGCGCTCGAAATCCAGGAAGTGCACGCCGCCGCTGGTCACCAGGTTGTTGTCCGGGCTCAGGTCCACCGGGCTGAACGCCCGGTACGGCGACGACGCCGACGCCTCACACACGTTCTCGGCGTAGGCCCGCACCTCGTCGGGCGTCGTGACGCCGACCGCTTCCGCCAGCAGCGTCGGCAGGCGCGCGCACGCCACCGCGGGCGTGGTGTCTTCGTCGGGCACGAACCCGCCCAGCCGGCGCAGCAGCGCCTCGAAGTCGGCTTCGCGTCCGGCGGTGGTCGCGTGCAGGCGGCCCAGCGAACGCGCCCAGGACAGCAACGCGCGCTCAGCCAGCCGCGCGTCCTGCCCGCGCAGCTTGTCCCACAGGGTGGGCGCGCGGCCGAGGTCGTCGATCACGATGACGCGCAGCGGGCCGTCGTGGGCGAGCAGCTCCGGGCACATCCGGTCCTCCGCGGGCAACGCGGTGAACAGCTGGTAGCTGACCGCCTCCTGCGCGAAGGGATCGGCGACGCCGCGTGGCGGCGCGTCCGGGTAGTGCTTGATCACGAGCGTGCGGGGCAGCCCGAACGGGGACGCGGCGATGCGGGCGCGAACCACCGTCGCCGGTCCGCTGCCGGGCAGGGCTTCCGGCTCCACGAGCCCGATGGCGCTGCCGAAGCGCCGGGTCAGCACGGTTTCGGCCGCCTGGACGGCGGCGTCCACGGCCTGCGTTCCGCTCGCCGGAACGGCCGCGACTGCCGGGTCCTGGTCGTCCTCCGTGCCTGGGGAAGTGTCCACCGTCATCGCCTTCGACCCTACTAGCGGGCGAACGTCGCTCACCACAACGATTTTTCCACTTCCGGCAACGGCCGCACGGTGACGGAAGCGCCCCGGCGCCGCCGCAGCAACAAAACGACGGCCGCCGCCGCCACGATCCCGACGAGGTTCACGGCCAGCTGGCCGAACGACTGCGCCGCCTTCGACCACTCCCCCACGACCGCCGCGACCACCGCGTATCCGGCGGCGGGAACGGTCGTCACCGAGATGAACACCCCGACCAGCGCGGCCGATTTCGCCGACGTCATCGACAGCATCCCGGCCGCACCGGCGAGCAGAGCGACGATCAGCGAGTACCACCCGACCTCGTACACGAAGTCCACCTCGTGGGACTCGCGGAACGCGCTGACGTCGAGCAGCCCCACGAACCAGGTCAGCACCGTGACCCCGGCGGTCACCAGCATCGCGACCGGGAACCCGAGCGCCAGCGCAATCGCCGCGCGGCGGACCAGGTCCCAGCGCCGCAGCACCAGCCCGACCGCGATCGCGGCGAGCGGACCGAACTCCGGACCCACCACCATCGCGCCGACGATGGTCACCGGGGAATCGGTCACGATGCCGACCGACGCCAGCAGGCACGCGATCGTCAGGAACGTCAGG
This sequence comes from Amycolatopsis sp. 3B14, assembly GCF_050958625.1. Taxonomy (NCBI): domain Bacteria; kingdom Bacillati; phylum Actinomycetota; class Actinomycetes; order Pseudonocardiales; family Pseudonocardiaceae; genus Amycolatopsis; species Amycolatopsis sp. 3B14. The sequence continues at coordinate 197,442 of NZ_JBHZEN010000021.1, read as the reverse complement.
AACGTGAAGTTGAGCCGCGACTCCTCGCCGGTGCGGTTCAGCAGCTCCTGCCAGACGACCGCGTCCGCACCCTCGCCCGGCGCGCTTTCCTCGGCGCGGTCGGCCGAATCGGACAGCGCGGTGTCAAGGGATTCCAGCGTGATCGCGCCGCTGTGGTCCAGCCCCAGTTCGCACAGCGCTTCGAGCACCTCGTCGGCGGCCTCGCGGGCGACGTCGGCCTCGATGAGGTCGCCCGCCGGGGACACGGCGGCACCCGTGTGCACGATCAGGTGCGCCGTGCCGGGCTGGTCCCGCAGCACCGCCAGCGCCCGCTCAGTGTCCTCCGGCGGACTGACGACCCGCAGGTGCAGCACCGCGGTCAGCCCTTGGGCGCCGGGGGCTTCGCGTCCACGCCCGCCTCGCGGCGCTGCTGGGCCGTGATCGGGGCCGGGGCGCCGGTCAGCGGGTCGTAGCCGCCGCCGGTCTTCGGGAACGCGATGACGTCGCGCAGCGACTCGGCCTTGGCCAGCAGCATCACGATGCGGTCCCAGCCGAACGCGATGCCGCCGTGCGGCGGGGCGCCGAAGGAGAACGCGTCGAGCAGGAAGCCGAACTTCTCCTGCGCCTCGGCCTCGGACAGGCCCATCACCTCGAAGACGCGCTTCTGCACGTCGGCGCGGTGGATACGGATCGAGCCGCCGCCGATCTCGTTGCCGTTGCAGACCAGGTCGTAGGCGTAGGCCAGGGCGTTGCCCGGGTCGGACTCGAACTTGTCGATCCACTCCGGGGTCGGCGAGGTGAAGGCGTGGTGCACCGCGGTCCACTTGCCCGAGCCGACGGCCACGTCGTCGGTCTCGTCGGCCGCCTCGAACAGCGGGGCGTCGACCACCCACACGAAGGACCACTCGTCCTCGTCGATCAGGCCGAGCCGGTGCCCGATCTCCACACGAGCCGCGCCGAGCAGGGCGCGGGCCTCGCGGGGCTTGTTCGCGGCGAAGAAGACGCAGTCGCCGGGCTTGGCGCCGACGGCCTCGGCCAGACCCTCGCGCTCCTTTTCGGAGATGTTCTTCGCGACCGGGCCGGACAGCGTGCCGTCCTCGCCGATGAGCACGTAGGCCAGGCCCTTCGCGCCGCGCTGCTTGGCCCACTCCTGCCACGCGTCGAGCTGGCGGCGGGGCTGGTCGCCGCCGCCGGGCATGACGACCGCGCCGACGTAGGGCGCCTGGAAGACGCGGAACGGGGTGTCGGCGAAGTACTCGGTCAGGTCGGTCAGCTCGAGCCCGAAGCGCAGGTCCGGCTTGTCGGTGCCGTACTTCGCCATGGCGTCGGCGTAGGTCATCCGGGCGATCGGGCGCGGGATCTCGTGGCCGATCAGCTTCCACAGCGCCGACACGACGGCCTCGCCGACCGCGATCACGTCGTCCTGGTCGACGAAGCTCATCTCGATGTCGAGCTGGGTGAACTCCGGCTGCCGGTCGGCGCGGAAGTCCTCGTCCCGGTAGCAGCGGGCGATCTGGTAGTACCGCTCCAGGCCGCCGACCATGAGCAGCTGCTTGAACAGCTGCGGCGACTGCGGCAGCGCGTACCAGGAGCCGGGGCGCAGGCGGGCGGGCACCAGGAAGTCGCGGGCGCCCTCCGGGGTGGAGCGGGTCATCGTCGGGGTCTCGACCTCGACGAAGCCCTGGTTGTGCAGCACCTCGCGCGCGGCGCGGCTGACCTCGCTGCGCAGGCGGATGGCGCGGGCCGGGCCGTTGCGGCGCAGGTCGAGGTAGCGGTACTTGAGCCGCACCTCCTCGCCGACGTCGACGCGGTCGTCGATCGGGAACGGCAGCACGGCGGCCTCGGACAACACCTCCAGCTCCGTGGCCAGCACCTCGATGGCGCCGGTCGGGATCTCCGGGTTTTCGTTGCCCGCCGGACGCTGCGAGACCTCGCCGGTGACCTTGACGCAGAACTCGGAGCGCAGCTGGTGGGCGCGCTCGGCCATCTCGCCCTCGCGGAACACCACCTGGGCGACCCCGCTGGCGTCCCGCAGATCGATGAAGATCACCCCGCCGTGATCGCGCCGCCGGGCGACCCACCCGGTGAGCGTGACGATCTGGCCGGCGTGCTCGGCACGCAGGGTGCCGGCGTCGTGGGTGCGAAGCACTGCGGTTGTTCTCCTTGCGAGGCGTTCGGCTCGTGCGTCAGCAGGGGTTTTGCTGCCCGTATGAGGCTAACGAACGCCCCGGCGGAGGAGTCCACCAGGCTTTCCTTACAGCAGGCTCAGCTGTTCGCCCCGCTCCGGGCGCTCCGGCTCGCGCTGCGCGGGCAGGCGGTGCGACTCGGCGCGGCGGTTCAGGCCGTGGCGCCGCAGCAACGGCGCGACCCGCGCGGACAGCGCCCGCCGGTACGCGGGCATGGCGTAGCTGCCGCGGCCGTAGATCTCGCGGTAGCGCTCGATCAGGTCCGGCCGGTGGGCGCCGAGCCAGCGGGCGAACCACTCCCGCGCGCCGGGCCGCACGTGCAGCGCGAGGACGGTGGCGCGGGTGGCGCCGGCGGCCGCGATCTCGGCGAACAGCGGGTCCAGAGCCTCCTCGCTGTCGGTGAGGCCGGGCAGCACCGGGGCGACCAGCACCTGGCAGGGCAGGCCGGCGTCGGTGATGCGGCGGACCAGGTCCAGCCGGGCGCGCGGGCTGGGGGTGCCGGGTTCGAGGCTGCGTTGCAGGTCGCGGTCGAGCAGCGCGATCGACACCGCCATGCCCACGTCGACCTCCCGTGACGCGGCGGTGAGCAGGGGCAGGTCCCGGGTGAGGACGGTGCCCTTGGTGAGGATCGAGAACGGCGTGCCGGACCCGGTGAGCGCGCGAATGATGCCGGGCATCAGCCGGTAGCGGCCCTCGGCCCGCTGGTAGGGGTCGGTGTTGGTGCCCATGGCGACGTGCTCGCGCTGCCAGCTCGGGCGGCGCAGCTGGGCGGCGAGGACCTCGGGGGCGTTCACCTTCACCACGACCTGGGTGTCGAAGTCGCGGCCCGCGTCGAAGTCGAGGTAGGTGTGCGTGTTGCGGGCGAAGCAGTTGTGGCTGACGACCCCGGCCGCGACGAAGTCGCCGGTGCCCGTGGTGATGTCGAACAGGGTCTCGTCGCGGCCGAGCGGTTCGATGGCGACGACGTCCAGCGCCGCGTCCGGTTCGACGCGGTCGCCCGCGGGGCCCAGCAGGGTGTCCCCGGGCGAGAGGTGCGGCCGGTCGTCGCCGGTGACGTGCTGCCAGCCCTTCTCGGTGAGGAAGCGGTGGTCGCCGCTGGCGACCAGGATCGTCCCGTTCCGCAGCGTCAGCCGGTGGGCCGGCTTCACGGTGGTCCAGTGCGCGAGCACCGTGGTGGGCACGAGGCGCCGGGCCGTGCCGCGGACCGCCGTGCCCAGGATCCGGTCGCCGACACGGAGATCGGCCATCGGCTTCGCGCTCCCGTCGGCCATCCGGATCGGGGTGTCCCCGGCGAGGCAGTAGGTGCAGGCGTGGCTGCAGCCGCGGTAGGGGTTGACGGTCCAGCCGAACGGGACCATCGACTCGCCCGGCACCTTGTTGAGCACCGAGCGGGCGCGGACCTCGTGGAACGTGACGCCCTGGAACTCCGGCGGCGCGACCGTCCGGACCAGGCCGTCCAGGCCGAGCAGAGCCGGCTGCGGGTCACGGCCGGCGCGTTGGTTCTCCCACCTCACCCACTCAGTCGAACACGCGTTCGAAGCGCTGTCAACACCACGAGGTCAGGAGGTCGGCCAGCTCACGCGGGCGGCTCAGCGCGTTCAGGTGCCCGCCGGGGACCTCGTCCAGCTCCAGGCCCAGCCGCTCGCGCACCACGCGGCGCTGGAACTCCAGCGGGAAGAACCGGTCGTCGCGGCCCTGGACGAACCGGGTCGGCACGTCCGGCCACTTCTCCAGCGGCCACGGCGTGGTGAACGGCGTATCCGACTGCCGCGGCTCGCCGCGCTGGAGGGCTTCGGCCTTCACGTCGGGCGGGAGGTCGTGCAGGAAGTCCCGCTCGGTGTCCATCCCCTCCGGGTGGGCCTCGTGGTAGCCGGTGTTGGCCCACCACTCGCCGCCGGTCTCGCCCGGCGCCGGGACCATCGCGTTGACCAGCACCAGGAGCGACACCGGCACGCGTGCGCAGGCGAGCGGGGCGGTGAAGCCGCCCATCGACTGGGCGACCAGCACGACGCCCTCGCGGTCGCCGATCGCCCGCACGACCAGGTCGGTGTACTCGGCCAGTCCGGCGGAGTCGTCCTCGGCCGGGAGGTCGACGGCGATCGCCTCGTGGCCGCGCCGGGTCAGCTCCGGCACGAGCCGGTGCCAGTACCACGCCTCACCGCCCGCGCCGGGGACGAGCACGAAGGTCGCCATGTCACCGCCCCCGCCGCGCGAAGTCCTCGGCGGTCCGGCCGCCGGGGAACCGTTCCTGGAAGTCGAAGGTGCCCGCCCACGACGGCCGGACGGCGATGCGCGCCATCCGCAGACCGGGCCGGTCCACCTCGGCGACGGCGGCGGCGCCGTGCTCGGGCCCGTAGTACCGGCGCTGGGCGGCGGCGTATTCCGGGAGCACGCCGTCGACCTCGGTGACCACGGCGTTGCCGCGCAGCAGCAGTACCTCCGGCGGCGGGCCTGCCCGGTCGATCGTGACCGCGACCGCGGGATTCGCGCGCAGCGCGGCGAGCTTGGCGGTGCCGGCGAACGTCGCCATCACCAGCTCGTCGCCGGTCCAGTGGAACAGCATCGGCAGCACGCGGGGCGTGCCGTCCGGCGCGACGTAGGCGAGGCGGGCGAGCTCGGTCGAGGCGAGCATCCGCTGGGCGAGGTCGGTGTCGAGGAGCCTGAGGTCTCCCTGCGGGAGGGTTGTCGTCATGCTCCTAATTTAGGAGTGACTGGTGTCACTGCGCAAGTAGGAGCTACTCTTTTTCTCGTGCGGAGTTACGACGACCCCTGCGGGGTGGCCAGGGCGCTGGACGCGGTGGGCGAGCGGTGGGCGCTGCTCGTGGTGCGCGAGCTGCTGCTGGGGCCGAAGCGGTTCCGCGACCTGAGCCGGTCGTTGTCGGGGATGAGCCAGAACGTGCTGTCGCAGCGGCTGCGGGAACTGGAGGCGGCCGGCGTGGTGCGACGGCGGCGGCTCGGGCCGCCCGCCAGCACCAGCGTGTACGAGCTCACCGAGCACGGCGCCGAGCTGGAGGCGGTCGTGCTGGCCCTGGCGCGGTGGGGCAGCCGCCGCCCGGTGCCGCCGGCCGGGGAGCTGAGTGTGGACGCACTGGTCCTGGCGCTGCGGACGACCTTCTCGGCGGAGCGGGCGGGCGACCTGTCGGCCCGGGTGGCGCTGCGGCTGGGGGACGACGCGTTCCTGGCCAGGGTCGATTCCGGCGAGTTCTCGATCGAGCGAGGCTCCGGCGAGGCCGACGCGACGCTGGAGACCGACGCGAGCACCCTGCGGTCGCTGGTGTTCCTCGGCGCCCGCCTGAACGACGCGGCGGTGACCGGCGACCGGGGCGTGGTCGAGCGGTTCCTCGGCTGCTTCCCACGCCCGAGCGCCTGACCGTCGCGGGCGACGCGCTCGGCGCACGAGGCCGATGCAACGCCGGAGACGTTGCGGTCGCTGGTGTTCCTCCACGCCCGCCTGAACGACACCGCAGTCACCGGCGACCGAGCGGCCGCCGGCGGCGCGACTCAACGCACACGGCCGATGCGACGCTGGAGACCGACGCGAGCACGTTGCGGTCGCTGGTGTTCCTCGGCGCCCGCCTGAACGACGCGGCGGTGACCGGCGACCGGGGCGTGGTCGAGCGGTTCCTCGGCTGCTTCCCGCGCCCGAGCGGCTGACGATCGCCGCGGCGCGGCCCAGGACGCGGGGGCCGATGCGACGCTGGAGACGTTGGGGGCACTGGTGTTCTTCCGCGGCACCTGAACGACACCGCGGTCACCGGCGACCGAGCGGCCGCCGGCGGCGCGACTCAACGCACACGGCCGATGCGACGCTGGAGACCGACGCGAGCACGTTGCGGTCGCTGGTGTTCCTCGGCGCCCGCCTGAACGACGCGGCGGTGACCGGCGACCGGGGCGTGGTCGAGCGGTTCCTCGGCTGCTTCCCGCGCCCGAGCACCTGACGATCGCCGCGGCGCGGCCCAGGACGCGAAGCCTTGCGACGCTGGAGACGTTGGGGGAACTGGTGTTCTTCCGCGGCACCTGAACGACGCCGCGGCGACCGGGTGGCGGCCGAGCGGTTCCTCGGCTGCTTCCCGCACCCGGGCGCGGGACGGTCACCGGCGCCGCTCGGCGCGCGGTCGACCAGCCGCTGAAGACCAACGCGAGCAAGTTGCGGTCGCTGGTCTTCCTCGGCGCCCGCCTGAACGATGCCGCACTGACCGGCGACCGGGGCGTGGCCGAGCGGTTCCTCGGCTGCTTCCCGCGCCCGAGCGGCTGACACCGCCCGCGGCGCGGTTCAGTGCGCACGATCGAGCAGCCATTGGAGACTTCTCGGCTGCTTCCCGCACCTGACGATCGCCCGCGGCGCGGCTCAGCGCGCGCCGTCGAGCAGCTCGTGCAGCAGGGCGACCACCTCCGGCGGCGTGAAGTCCATTGTGGTCTCCCCGACACTGACCTCGAAGGAGCACCGCCGGGGGTCCGGGGCCGAGCGCACCCGCAGGAACAACTGCACGCCCTTCTCGGCGATCAGCTCCTCCGCCGCGCGCTCCACCGCGGCCTTCGGCGCCGGGAGGTGGACGTGGAACATCCCGGCCTGCGGCGGGTCCGGGTGCGCGTACGCCACGCCGTCCTGGTTGATCGCCGCCGCCAGGGACCGGGCGTGGGCGTGGAACTCCGGCATCCGCGGCAGCACCGAGTCCAGCCCGTCCAGGGCCGCGAGCGCCAGCGGCCACGCGTCGGGGATCGCGCCGCCAAGTCGGCGGCGCCAGACCGCCACCTCCGACACCAGCGCCTCGTCGCCGGCGAGCACCGCTCCCCGCACGCCTTGCAGTCCTTTGTAGAGCGACACGTACACGCTGTCGAACAGCCCGGCGATCTCGGCGAACTCCTTGCCGTAGAACGGTTGCGACTCCCACAGCCGCGCGCCGTCGAGGTGCGCCGCCGCGCCGCGTGAGCGCGCGAGACCGACCTGCGCGACCAGCTCGTCCCACGACGGCAGCAACCCGCCGAGGTCCCGCTGCGGCAGCTCCCACACCATGGCCGCGAGCGGCTCCCCCACCGCCTCCAGGTCCGCGAGCGTCATCAGCTCGTTGCGGTCCCCCACCGGCCGGAACCGCAGCCCGTGCACCGCCGCGTAACCCTGCTCCTCCCAGTTGTCCAGGTGCGTGTGCGGGTGCGCGGCGAAGGTCCGCCGCCCGGACCGGTCCGCGTGCACCCGCAGCGCCGCCTGCTGCGCCATCGTCCCGCTCGGGAAGAACAACGCCGCCGGCTTGCCCAGCAGCGACGCGATCCGCGCCTCCAGAGCCGCCACGGGCTCCGCGGGCGACAGGTCCTCCCCCGCCCGCGCCAGCATCCGTTCGAGCACCTCCCGTGGCCGCCGCCGCACCGGGCCGTGCGAGGCGAGCGTCCGCCGGATCTTCGAGTCGTCCACGGGCGCGATCTTCCCAGCCACCACCGACAGTTTTCCGGGCTTCCACTCAGTGAAAGACCCACTGGCGTGCCCGGAACAGCTCAGGAGGATGGCGGAAAACCTCGCGCATCAGGAGTGACAGTGAGCTTTCTCGACGACGAGAAGTGGACCGGACGCGTCTTCACCGGCAGCTGGGAGCGCGCGGCGGGCGGCGACGCGGCCGTCATCGAGCCCGCGACCGGCGACGAACTGGGGCGCGTCGGCATCGCCTCGCCCCAGGACCTGGCGGCCTCGGCGGCCAAGGCGGCCGAGGCGCAGCGCGCCTGGGCGGCGACCTCCTTCCAAGAACGCGCCGCGGTCCTGCGCCGCGCCGGCGACCTGTGGCAGCAGCACGCCGCCGAGCTGAAGGACTGGCTGATCCGCGAGTCCGGCAGCATCCCCGGCAAGGCCGACTTCGAACTGCACGTCGCCGCGCAGGAGTGCTACGAGGCCGCCGCGCTGCCCTCCCACCCGACGGGCGAGGTCCTGCCGAGCGAGGCGCCGCGGCTGAGCATGGCCCGCCGCGTGCCTGCCGGTGTGGTGGGCGTAATCGCGCCGTTCAACGCGCCGCTGATCCTGTCGATCCGCTCGGTCGCGCCGGCGCTGGCGCTGGGCAACAGCGTCGTGCTCAAGCCGGACCCCCGCACCGCGGTCTGCGGTGGCGTGGCGCTGGCCCGGGTCTTCGAGGAGGCCGGGCTGCCCGCCGGGGTGCTGCACGTGCTGCCGGGCGGCCCGGACGTCGGCGCCGCGCTGGTCGAGGACAAGCACGTCCGCGTCATCTCGTTCACCGGCTCGACCGCCGCGGGCCGCGCGGTCGGCGAGTCCGCCGGCCGCCACCTCAAGCGCGCCCACCTGGAGCTGGGCGGCAACTCGGCGCTGATCGTGCTCGACGACGCCGATCTGGAGCAGGCGATGAGCGCCGCGGCGTGGGGCTCGTTCTTCCACCAGGGCCAGATCTGCATGACCACCGGGCGGCACCTGGTGCACGCCTCGCTCTACGACGAGTACGTGGACCGCCTCGCGGAGAAGGCCGACCACTTGCCGGTGGGCAACCCGTTCACCGACCAGGTCGCGCTCGGCCCGATCATCGACGCCAAGCAGCGCGACAAGATCCACGGCCTGGTGACGTCCAGTGTGGACGCCGGGGCGAAGGTCGCCGCGGGCGGCACGTACGAGGACCTCTTCTACCGCGCCACCGTGCTCGCCGGCGCCGGCCCCTCGGTGCCCGCCTACGACCAGGAGGTGTTCGGCCCGGTCGCCCCGGTCGCGAAGTTCACCAGCCTGGACGAGGCCGCGAAGCTCGCGTCGGAGAGCGAGTACGGGCTGTCGCTGGGCATCATCACCGCGGACGTGGCGAAGGGACTCGCGCTGGCCGACCGGATCCCGACCGGCATCGCGCACATCAACGACCAGACGGTCAACGACGAGGCCCTGGCCCCGTTCGGCGGCGTGTTCGACTCCGGCACCGGCTCCCGCTTCGGCGGGCCCGCCGCGAACATCGAGGCGTTCACCGAGACCCGCTGGGTCACGATGCGCGGCGACGTCGCCGGCTACCCGTTCTGACGCGCGGCGGGGGCGCCGGCGGCGCCCCCGCTCAGCCGACGATCCCGTCCACGAAGCACCAGCGCCAGTTCTCGCCGGGCTCGTAGCTGCGGATCACCGGGTGACGCGTGTCGTGGAAGTGCTGCGTGGCGTGCTTGCGCGGCGACGAGTCGCAGCAGCCGACGTGCCCGCATTCCAGGCACAGCCGCAGGTGCACCCACGACGAGCCCTCGCGCAGGCAGTCGACGCAGCCCTCGGCGTCGGTCTCCGGCACGCGTGCCTTCTCCAGGTGCTCGCAGGTGCCCGCCGTGGCCTCGGGGGTCTCCAGCTCACGTTCCATGCCCGGCTCCTCCTCGGGTCGCTCCAGCAGCGACTCCTCGATGTCCAGTCCGTCCATCACCCGCCGGAGCACCTCGTCGTCGGCGGTGCCCCGGTCCCGCGCGGTGAGCAGGACGTCCCGCTCGGCCGCGAGCATCTCGGCACGCAGCCGACGGTACGCGTCGCTGGGGGTCTCCTCCAGCGAACTGAGCCTGCCGAGGTTCTCCCACGCCGAGTCCGACCGGTAGGACTGCTTGTCCCGCAACCGGTCGATGACCTCGGGCGGGTCGGCCGGGCGGCGGATCTCCTCCAGCCGGGCCAGGCCCGCGGACGTCATGTCGTGCAGCAGCGCGGCCTCCTGCAGCGCGTCCTCCGCCGGGTTGGGCGGCGGCAGGCGCAGGCGGCGCACCAGGCCGGGCAGGGTCATGCCGTGCAGCAGCAGCGTTCCGGCCACGACGACGAACGCCGCCAGCACCAGCACCGCGCGCTGCGGGGTGTCGTCGGGGAGCACGAACGCGGCGGCGAGCGTGACCACGCCACGCATCCCGGCCCACGAGATCACCGCGAAGTACGACCACGGGGTGCGTTCGCCCGGCCGCATCCGCGCCACGAACCCGTACCCGAACACCCACACGATCCGGGCGAGGATGGTCGCGGCCAGCACGCCGGCGCAGATCAGCGTCAGCTCCCACCACGCGAGCCGGGAGTCGCCGACCTCCTCGACGATGCGCCGCACCTGCAGCCCGATCAGCAGGAAGACGACGTTCTCCAGCAGGAACTGGACGGTGCGCCAGTTCAGCCTGCTGGCCAGGCGGGACGGCCCGGACAGCAGCTTCGGCGTCTGGTGCCCCATGATCAGCCCGGCCACGACGACCGCCACCACCCCGGAGCCGTGGATGGCTTCGGCGGGCAGGTAGGCCAGGAACGGGATGACGAGCGACCACGCGGTGTCCATCACCGGGTCGGTCAGGCGGCGGCGCAGCAGGCTCGCCGCCCACCCGATCAGCGCGCCGACCGCGACGCCCCCGCCAGCGGCGAGCAGGAAGTCGCCGCCGACCTCCCAGATGCTGACCGCCCCGGCGATCGCGGCGATGGCCGTGCGCAGCGACACGAGCGCGGCCGCGTCGTTGAGCAGGCTTTCGCCCTCCAGGATCCGCACGATGCGGCGCGGCATGCCGACCCGGCGGGCGACCGCGGTGGCGGCGACCGCGTCCGGCGGCGCGACGACCGCGCCGAGCGCGAACCCGGCGGCCAGCGGGATGCCGGGCACGATGAGCCACACGACCCAGCCGACGACGAGCGTGGTGAACACGACCAGGCCGACGGACAGGGCCGCGATCGGCACGCGGTTGGCCCGGAAGTCGAACAGCGGCGTGCGGATCGCGGTGGCGTACAGCAGCGGCGGCAGCAGGCCGATCAGGACGACCTCGGGGTCGAGGTGGTAGTCCGGCACGCCGGGGACGAAGGACGCCGCGACGCCGATCAGCACCAGGCACAGCGGCGGCGACCAGTTGAGGCGCTGCGCGATGCCGGTGACGACGAGGACGACGGCCACCAGCACGGCCAGCTCGACGGCGACGATCATCGGGACCGCGCCGCCGTCGCCTCGCCTGCCAGCGGCGCGGCGACCTCGTAGAGGCGGGGGGTGGCGCGCCAGAAGTGGCTGCGGCCGACGATCCGGCGTCGGGCGTACCCGCGGCTTTCCAGTGTGTAGACGATCGAGGCGCACGTGGCGAGCGGGATGGCCGTCGCCCGCGCGAGCGCGGTGAGGGTGAGGCCCTCACCGGCCTCGACGAGGGTCTCCAGCACGGTCAGCGTGCGGTCGACCGAGGGGGATGCCGGTCTGTCCGACGCCATGCGCGGTGCCTCTCGGGGTGATCTTCTCGGGTCTCGATGATAGTCACCCCGGTCAGGGAGCGTGAAGGCCACCGTCAGCACGCTGAACGTCCCGGCGGTGGCCGCCCGCCTCACTTCAGGTGCGCCCACGCCTCCGGCTCGGCGGCGAGGAACTCGGCGAAGGTCCACGGACGCCGCCCGGTGACGTGCTCGACGGTGTGGCTGGTGACCGACACCTCGCCCGTCGCGATGGCCGCGTACGAGCCGACCCAGCCGTCGATCTCCCACTCCTGCGCGCCCGCCCGCGACGCGCGCGCCTCCTCCAGTGTCTCGGCGTGGTAGGTGATCTTCCGCCCGGTGACCTCGCTCAGCAGGGCCGCGGTCTCGTGCAGGTCGATGGCTTCGGGGCCGGTGACGTCGTAGACCTGGTTGGCGTGCGCGTCGTCGAGCAGGCATTCCACGGCCAGCCGCGCCACGTCCTGCCGCGCCACCCACGCCAGCCGCCCGTCGGCGGACGGGCCGCGCAGCACCCCGTCAGGCCCGACGAAGTGCGGCGCGACGTCGGCGTAGAGCGTGTTGCGCAGCGCCGTCAGCCGCAGCCCGGACTCCCGGATCAGCCGCTCGGTCTCCGCGTGCTCGCGGGCGAAGGTGAACGTCGCCAGCGGGGCCGCGCCGAGGAAGGAGGTGTAGACGACGCGGTCGACCCCGGCCTCGGCGGCGGCCCGCACCGCGCTGCGGTGCAGTTCCATCCGCTCCGGACCTTCGTGGCCGGACACCAGGAACAGCGTCGAAACCCCGGCCAGCGCGTCACGGAACCCGGCGGTGTCGGCGTAGTCCGCCGCGACGACCTCGGCGCCCTCGGTCTTGGGCGCCCGCGCCGGGTCACGCACGCACAACCGCTGCGGCACACCCCGCTCCGCGAGGAGCGCGGCCACCCGCGAACCCAGCTGCCCGGTGGCCCCGGTGACGGCGATCCTGCCCATGGTCCTCCCTCTCATGTGCCGGCACCGGGCAGGATACGTTCGGCGGCGGGTTGTCCGAGGGCCCGGTTCACCGCCCCGGGCACCTCCGCCATGTCGGTGAGGACGGCCGCCACGTAGGCGTCCGGGCGGATCACCCACACCTCGCCGGGCCGCGCGTCCAGCGCTTCGGCGAGCACGCCGGTCACGTCGATCTCGGCCAGGCGCAGGATCCGCACCGGCGCCCCGGTGTCCACTGCGTCCGCGGACGGGTCCAGGTCCACCCCGTCGGTGGTGAGCAGCAGGACGCCGTCGCGGGCCAGTTCGCGGAACCGGCCGCACGAGGAACCGGTCACCGACACCGGCACGTCCGGCGCCAGAATCCCCGGACCGGCAGGCGGCACCTCGCCGCGCGGCGGGCGCCCGGTGAACGGCCGCGTCGCCGCCGGCGTGGTCAGCGGCGAGTCCACGTACCAGAACGGCTCGGCCAGCCGCCCCGAGTCCACCTGCGCCCGCACCGCCGGATCGGTCGCCGCCGCCTCCAGCACCGAGCGGCGCCGGTGGTGCTGCTCGTCGGTCTGCGGCACCAGGAAGTCCATCGTGGCGGTGGTGACGGCGATGTTCTCCAGCGCCGCCGCGTGCCGCTCGTCGTGGTAGGACTCCAGCAGCTCCTCGTCCGCCCAGCCGTGCAGGACGAACGCGAGCTTCCAGGCCGCGTTCTCGGCGTCGCCGACCCCGGAGTTGAGGCCGCGCGCGCCGAACGGCGACACCAGGTGCGCGCAGTCCCCGGCGAGCAGGACCCGGCCGACGCGCATCCGGTCGGCCACCCGCGAGTGGAAGCGGTACACCGACTTCCACACGATTTCGTAGGGCTGGTCGCCGATGATCGCGCGGATGCGGGCGTCCAGCGCGCCGCTGGCCTCCTCGGCGGCGAGGTCGTAGTCGCCGGGGACCTGCCAGTCGATGCGGAACGTCGAGCCGGGGCACGGGTGGATCAGCACCTGGCGGCCGGGGTTCCACTCCGGATCGAAGTAGAACCGCCGCTCCTGCGCCCAGCCGGGCATGTCGGCGCGGATGTCGCAGATGAGGAACCGGTCGTCGAAGGAGTGCCCGCCGAAGCCGACGCCGAGCATCCGGCGGATGTCGTCGCCGCGGGCCCCGGCGCACGCCACCGCGTAGTCGGCGCGCACGTCGCCCCGGCCGTCGACGGTGAGCGTGACGCCGTCGTCGTCCTGGGCGATGCCGGTGACCCGGTGGCCCCAGCGCACGTCGATCAGCGGCTCGGCGGCGATCCGCTCGTCCAGGATCTCCTCGGTGCGGGCCTGGGAGATGTTGACGAACGGCGGGAAGGCCGAGCGGCCGGGATCGGCCATCGAGTAGGCGAACAACTCGCGGTCCCGGTGGAAGGTGCGCGCGGTGGTCCAGGTGACGCCCTCGGCGGCGATCCGCCGTCCGGCGCCCACGGCCTCCCACACGTCGAGCACGTCGCGCTGCTGGCAGATCGCCTTGGAGCCGACCAGGTCGCGCTCCGGCCGCCCGTCCAGCAGCAGCACCGGAACGCCCCACCTGGCCAGCAGCAGCGCGGTCGTCTGGCCGACCGGGCCGTTGCCGATCACCGCCACACGGTGATGTCTGGTCGAGGGGTCTGTCGTCGTCATCGCTCAGCCCTGCAGCTGGTCCCAGACCTCGCGGTCCCGCTGCGCGGTCCAGATGACCGGGCGTTCGATGCCGGACAGCTCGTCCCACAGGCGGGAGACGTCGAAGGGCAGGCAGTGCTCGAAGATCGGCCAGTGCCCGTACTGCGGGGCCAGCGCGGCGTGGGTGCGCTCGAAGGCCTCCTTGAGCGTGCCGCCCGCGCGCTGCACGGCGCCGACCTCGCGGATCATCACGTCCAGGAAGCCGCGGGTCTGCTCGATCGCGGCGTCGACGGCGTCCCGGCCCCTGCTGACCGCGCCGCGGCCGCCGACCAGCGCCTCCGCGCCGAACGCCTTGACCCGGTCCAGCGTGCCCGAGGCCCAGTCGCGGTGGAAGGCGTCGCCGGTGTAGAGCGCGGCCTCGGCCTCCACCAGGTCGCCCGCGAACAGGATCTTCTGGCGCGGCAGCCACGCCACGATGTCGCCCTCGGTGTGCCCGCGGCCGCAGTACTGCAGCACGAGGTCGCCGCGGTCGCCGCCGAGGTCGATGGTGAGCCGGTCGGAGAAGGTCAGGGTGGGCCAGGTCAGGCCGGGCACCGACTCGGCGCCCTTGGCCAGCCGCGGCATCCGGCCGAACTCGCTCTCCCAGTCCTCCTTGCCGCGCTCGGCGACCAGGGCGCGGGTGTTCTCGTGCGCGACGATCACCTCGGCGTCGAACGCGGAGGCGCCGAGCACGCGCACCGCGTGGTAGTGCGAAAGCACGAGGTACCGGACGGGCTTGTCGGTGTGCTCGCGCAGCTTCGCGAGCCAGTCCTGGGCCGCGACCGGGGTGGCCAGCGCCTCGAAGCAGACGAGGAAGTCCTCCCCCTCGATGGCGCCGACGTTCGGGTCGCCCTCCGCGGTGAGCGCGTAGACCCCGTCCTCGAGCACCTCCAGGGTCTGCTCCTTCTCCGTCAGGTCGCCGGACGAGGCGAACGACTTCTGAGCCACCCCGCACCTCCTTTGATCAAAGCTTTGACTATTTGACGGACGTCAGAGTAACGCGGACCACTCCGCAAGGGAAGACTACTTCCGAATCAGGACGCTGTTCGGATGAGCGGGCGGGCAGCGCCTAGCCTGGGGCGCATGACCGCAGAACCGGCTGCCCCCGACGAGCTGGACTACCTGACGTTCGTGGACTACGCGATCGCGCGGACGACCGCCGAACTGCCGGCGGTCGACGCCACCGCGATGCGCCTCGGTCTGACGCTGCACCGCCTGACCAGCGCACTCGTGTACGACTGGGAGTCGACCGTGCACCGGCCGCGCGGGTGGAGCTGGGGCGGGTTCCGGGTCCTGTTCGCGCTGTGGCTGGCCGGCCCGATGGAGGCGAAGCGGGTCGCACAGCTGTCCGGGATGAGCCGCGCGGCGGTGTCCGCGCTGGTCAACACGCTGGAGCGGGACGGGCTCGTGTCCCGCAAGCAGGCCGAGCACGACCGGCGCGCGGTGCTGCTGAACCTCACCGAGGCCGGCCACGAGGCGATCACCAGCGCGTACGAGGCCCACAACGCCCGCGAGCAGGCGTGGGCCAACGCGCTGACCAAGCCGGAGCAGACGATCCTGATCGGCCTGCTGGAGAAGCTGACGACGAGCCCCGCGGCGATGGACGCCAAGCGGCGGTTCTAGGAACTGGCCCCTTGGCGTCCGTGGCGCAGGTCACTAAGATACCCCGCCGGATTTGTCAAAGCTTTGACCGATTCAGGCGGCCGGGAGCACCGCTTCGATGGCCTCGACGACCTCCGGGGCCTCCGGGTCGGTCCGCGGCCGGAAGCGCGCCACGACCTTGCCGTCCGGGTCGACGAGGAACTTCTCGAAGTTCCACTGCACGTCCCCGCTCGCGCCGTCGGCGTCCGGCGTCTCCACCAGCTCGGCGTAGACCGGGTGCCTGCCGGGGCCGTTGACCTCGATCTTTTCGAACATGGGGAACGTGACGCCGTAGGTCGCCGAGCAGAACGTGGCGATCTCCTCGGCGCTGCCCGGCTCCTGGCCCGCGAACTGGTTGCACGGGAACCCGACGACGGAGAAACCCTTGTCCCCGTAGCGTTCCTGCAGCCGCTCCAGCGCGGCGTACTGCGGCGTCAGGCCGCACTTCGACGCGACGTTCACGACGAGCAGGGCCTTGCGGCCCAGCCCGCCCAGCGTCGCGGTCTCACCGGCGAGCGTGCGCAGCTCGATGTCAGCCAGGGCCATGACGATCCTCCGCGGTGGTCGGCAGCTACCACCTGTGGCAACGCCGGCCCGGCCGCGCCGTTCCCCATCCGGCGGCGACCGTGACCAGCGTTACACCCGATCAGCCGAGCCGTTGCGCCGGAACCGGCGCGATCCCCTCCGCCGGCTTCAACCCGAGCGCGTCCAGCAGCAACGCGCAGTCCTCGGCGTTCTCCGCCGCGGACGCGACCGCGCGCACCGCGCGCCGGCGCTGCGCCACGATCATCTCGGTGTCCTCGGCCGACGTGACCGGGACGTTGAAGTCGGCGACCTCCTGCAGGTGCTCTCGCATGTCCATCCCCTGTCCGCACGTGATCCGTGTAGGGCGGCGGCGCCCCGGGTAGCCAAGAGACCGGAGAAAGGAGCGGTTGATGAACTACTCCCCGGACCCGGTGCGTGCCGAGGGCCCGGCCGCCGTTACCGAAGGTACCCCGGACGGGCCGACCGTGCTGGTGCTCGATCCGACCGGCCTGGCCAAGCACGAGGGACTGCCTGCGACCTGGCGGGACAAGACGAGCCAGTGGCAGGTCGTGTGGTGCCGCCTGCCCTCCGACGGCGGGCTGACCCAGGCGGACGACCTTCTGTCCGACCCGCCCGCCGAAGCGGTGCACGTGGTGGCGAGCGGGCCGTTCGCCGACGGAGCGCTGCGGCTGGCGGAGAAGCACAGCGGCGCGCTGCGCTCGCTCCTGCTGGTCGACCCGGCCGCGGACCAGTTCGTGCCGCCGGGTGACGGCGAGATCGCCGACCGGCACTGGGAGGACGACCACCGGGAGCGGATCGACGCGCTCGCGAAGTCCGGTGTGCCGGTGCGGGTCGTCGCGCACAGCACCGGCGGCGCCGAGGACCGGATCCCCGCGCCACTGCCGCTGGGCCACCCGGACGTGGTCGCGGGTGTCGAACGCGCGATCACCGAACTCGAGAACACCCACTGACACGAGGAGGGAACCCGCGTGACCGAGCCCGACGAGGAGTCCGTGCGCGAGGCGCTGGAACGGGAATCGCCGCTACCGCCCGACCCCGAGGCGCCGGAGGCCGACGCGCTGGCGCAACGGCAGAACGTGCACGCTCCGCGGCAGACCGGCCTGGAGCCCGGGCTCCCGCCCGAGGCAGACCCCGGCGACGTCGCCGAGCAGCAGCAGGAAGTGGAGTTCGAGACGGACGAGGAGGCGCTGCGTGGCTGACCCCGCCCGCATCGTGATCATCGGCGGGGGCTACGTCGGCGCCACCACGGCCCGGCAGCTGCGCAAGCGGCTCACCGCCGAGGAAGCCCAGCTGACCGTGATCGACCCGCGGTCCTACATGACCTACCAGCCGTTCCTCGCCGAGGCCGCGGCCGGTTCCGTCGAACCGCGGCACGTGGTCGTGCCGCTGCGCGAGGTGCTGCCCGGCTGCAAGGTGATGGCCGCCGAGGCGACCGGCGTGGACACCACGTCCAAGTCGGTCACGCTGCGCGTCGCCGACGGGCACGTCGAGCAGCTCGGATACGACATCCTCGTGGTGGCGCCCGGCTCGGTGTCCAAGACGCTGCCCATCCCGGGCCTGGCCGAGCACGGCATCGGCTTCAAGACCCTGGAGGAGGCCGTCTACCTGCGCAACCACGTGCTGTCCCGGCTCGACCTGGCGGCCAGCACGATGGACCGCGAGCTGCGGCGCAAGCTGCTGACGTTCGTGTTCGTCGGCGGCGGCTACGCGGGCATCGAGGCGATGGCGGAGCTGGAGGACATGACCCGCCACGCGCTCAAGGACTACGGCATCGACCGCTCCGAGCTGCGGTGGGTGCTGGTCGAGGCGGCCGACCGGATCATGCCGGAGGTCAGCTCGTCGCTGGCGAGCTACACCCTCGACGTGCTGACCAAACGCGGCTTCGAGGTACACCTGGGCACGACGCTCAAGTCGTGCGAGGACTGCCACGTCGTGCTGGGCGACGACACCGAGTTCGACGCTGACACGATCGTGTGGACCGCGGGCGTCAAGCCGAGCCCGATGCTCGCCGACACCGACCTGCCGCTGAACCCGCGCGGCCGGGTGTGCTGCGCGACGACGCTGGAGGTGGACGGCGCGCCGGGCGTGTTCTCGGCCGGCGACGCCGCCGCGGTGCCGGACGTGACCAGCAAGGAACCGGGCGCGGTGTGCGCGCCGTCGGCGCAGCACGCGTCGCGGCAGGCGGTCGTGCTGGCGAAGAACATCGTCGCGACGCTGCGCGGCGGGCCGCTGGCGGGCTACCGGCACTCCTACGCCGGGTCGGTCGCGAGCCTTGGCCTGTACCAGGGGGTCGCACAGATCTACGGCGTGAAGCTGCGTGGCTGGCCGGCGTGGGCGCTGCACCGCGCGTACCACCTGATGACGATGCCGACCGCGCACCGCAAGACGCGGATCGCCGCGGACTGGCTGATCTCGCTACCGTTCCGGCGCCAGGTCGTCGCGACCGGCGAGCAGCACCACCCGCGGGAACAGTTCGTGCGAGCCAGCCAGAGGTAGCTGTGGGGTTCCCGGTCGCCCGCAAGCTGATCGACAGCCACCTGGTGTCGGGTGAGCCGGTGCCGGGTCGCGAGATCGGCCTGCGGGTCGACCAGACCCTGACCCAGGACGCCACCGGCACGCTGGTGATGCAGGAGCTGGAGGCGCTGGGGCTGGACCGGGCGCGGACCGAGGTGAGCGTCCAGTACGTCGACCACAACCTGCTGCAGGCGGACGAGAAGAACGCCGAGGACCACGCGTTCCTGCGGTCGGCGTGCCGCCGGTTCGGGATGTGGTTTTCCAAGCCGGGCAACGGGGTTTCGCACCCGACGCACATGGCGCGGTTCGGCGTGCCGGGGCGGACGATGGTCGGGTCCGACTCGCACACGTGCGCCGCGGGGTCGCTCGGCATGCTCGCGATCGGGGTCGGCGGGCTGGAGGTCGCGATGGCGATCGCCGGGGAACCGCTGTACCTGCGGATGCCGGAGCTCTGGGGCGTGCGGCTGACCGGCGCGATGCCGGAGTGGGTGTCGGCGAAGGACGTGATCCTGGAGATGCTGCGCCGGCACGGCGTCAAGGGCGGGCTGAACCGGATCGTGGAGTACCACGGGCCGGGCCTGGCGTCGTTGTCGGCGATGGACCGGCACGTGATCGCGAACATGGGCGCGGAACTCGGCGCGACGACGACGGTCTTCCCGGCGGACGATGCGGTGCTCGAGTTTTTGCGGGCGCAGGACCGGGCTTCGGATTTCGAGGAGCTCGTCGCCGATCCGGACGCGGTGTACGACGTGGCGGAGGAGATCGACCTGTCCGCGCTGGAGCCGCTGATCGCGTGCCCGTCGTCGCCGGACAACGTGGTGCCGGTGCGGGAGGTGGCGGGTACCGAGGTGCGGCAGGTGGTGATCGGCTCGTCGGCCAACCCGGGTTTGCGGGACTTCGCGGTGGCGGCGGCGATGGTGCGCGGGCGGCAGACGCACGACGCGGTGAGCTTCGACGTGAACCCCACGTCGCGGGAGATCCTCGCGGACCTGACCAAGATGGGTGCGACGCTCGACCTGGTGTCCGCGGGCGCGCGGCTGCACCAAGCGGGGTGCCTGGGGTGCATCGGGATGGGGCAGGCGCCGGCGGCCGGGCACAATTCGCTGCGCACGTTCCCGCGGAACTTCCCCGGCCGGTCCGGGACGCGAGAGGACCGGGTGTGGCTGTGCTCGCCGGAGACCGCGACGGCGGCCGCACTGACCGGGGTGATCACCGATCCGCATGAGCTGAGCATGGGTTACCCGTCGGTGGTGCTGCCCGAGCGGGCGACGGTCAACACGGCGATGCTGGTGCCGCCGCTGCCGCCGGAGCGGGCCGCGCGCGAGGAACTGGTGAAGGGGCCGAACATCTCGGCGCTGCCGGACTTCCCGCCCCTGCCGGACGACATCGAGGCCGTCGTGTTGCTGAAGGTGGGCGACAACATCTCGACGGACGAGATCTCCCCGGCTGGCGCGGCGGCCCTGCCGTTCCGCTCGAACATCCCGAAGCTGGCGGACTTCACGTTCACCCGCGTCGACGAGACGTACCCGTCACGGGCACGTGAGGCGGAGGGCGGGCATTTCGTCGTCGGCGGGGACAACTACGGGCAGGGCTCGTCGCGGGAGCACGCCGCCATCACGCCGCGGCACCTCGGTCTGCACGCGGTGATCGCGAAGTCGTTCGCGCGGATCCACTGGCAGAACCTCGCCAACTTCGGGATCCTCGCGCTGGAGTTCACCGATCCGGCCGACTACGACCGCGTCGAGCAGGGACACGTGCTGGCGCTGCGGGATTTGCGCTCGCAGTTGACCGAAGGCGAGGAGCTGACCGCGACCGACACGACCGCGGGGGTGGACATCCCGCTGCGGCACCGGCTCTCCCCGAGGCAGGTGGAAGCCGTCCTGGAGGGCGGCCGGATCCCCCTCCTCGCACGACGCTGAACCAGGCCCACGCGGGCCGGACAGCCGCCGGCGCCGGGCGGATTTTCCCCGGCACCGCGGTGAACGCGGCCCGCAAGCAGGCCACCGAACCACCAAACGCCGAAACGAATTCCCCTCCCACGGCCGAACCCAGCCCACGCGCAAGCCGCCGAACCCTCAAGCGCCGGGCGAAGTTTCCTCCCGCGGCGGTGAACCCGGCCCGCACGCGGGCCGCCCAGGGATCAAGCGGCCGCGCGGATCCCCTCCCGGGACGGTGCACACCGCCCACCCCCAGGCCGCCCGGCCGCGCGGCCTGCACGAGGGGCGCGATGTCGTCTCGCATCTTGGTGCCGCGCCACCCAGGGTCTCCGCCGCGGCTCGCAACCGTGACTCCAGTGCGCCTCCGAGCGTTTTCAGTTGTCAGGATCCAGGTTCCGTACCTCCCTTGTGGACAGCCGGCTCATCGCAGCCAGGAACGCGGCGTCGGCGCCAGGCGGAGCCGCTGGGGTGGCGGTGACCCGGCCGGGAGCAGGCCGGCCGGGGCCGCGGATCTGCTCAGCCAGACGAAAACCTGTTCGCCCTCGCGGACCGGCAGGCGCGGATAGTCGTTGCGGTGCGCCGAAGTCCGGAAGGACGCCAGCGGTGGCGCACCCGCTTCGGCGAGCGCGGGCAGCACCTCGCGGCGGAAAAGCTCCGGGAACGCATCCGGATCCTCCGGGTGGCAGATCACGATCTCGAACCCCGCCGCACCGTCCCCACCCGCGCGAGCCGGCGGCGATGCGCGAGCCGCGTCGAGGTCGCCGGCCACCGGGGTCAGCAGCAGCACGTCGTCCGAATCCATCATCGTCGCGTTGGCGGCCTCCCGGTGTGCCAGCCACGCGGGATGTCGCTCGTAGAAAGCGGCCAGCGACTCGGCTCTCCGGGAGGCGTCCGGGAATCCCCGGATCCACACGAAGCGGTCCGGGTCGTCCAGGTCGCGGAACTGGCCGTACACCCGCATGCCCGCCTCGGCCTGCGACTCCACGAACTCGTTGTCGAACAACGCGATCAGCTCGTCGCGCCGTCCCGGGTGCAGCGTGTACTGCCGGAGCTCGAACAGCTCGGTCATCGGGTCCCCCTCGTCGTGATCCATCCAGCACGCCGAGGCTAACGAGCACCACCGACAATTCCGGGCCGCTCGGGCCGGTCCCCGTTCTGGGCGGTGTCAGCGGCGTTGCCGGCCGTGTTCTACTTCGGGGACGTCCCGTTCGGGCCGGGGGTGCACGTGCACCCGCGGCGAGGAGAGGAGCCTGATGGATCTGGTCGCCCTGCGCCGGGACGTGCACGCGCACCCCGAACCCGCCTTCTGCGAGGTGCGGACGGCGGCGACGGTCCTCGCGCACCTGCGGGAACTCCCGGTGGAGGTGCGCACCGGCGTCGCGGCGATGCGGCGCGAGGGCGTGCCCGCCTACCCGGACGAGGCCACGCTCCGGGACTTCGCCGACCGGGCGGTCGCGACGGGCGCGGACGCCGCGGACGTGCGGCGGTTCGCCACCGAGGGCACGGCGATCATCGCCGACCTCGCCGGCCGCCGCCCCGGCCCGGTCTGGGCGCTGCGGTTCGACATGGACGCGCTGCCGGTCACCGAGGCCGACGACCCCGCGCACACCCCCGCGGCCGACGGGTTCCGCTCGCGGTACGAGGGGTTCATGCACGCCTGCGGGCACGACGGGCACGTGGCGATCGGACTGGCGCTGGCGCGGCGGCTGGCCGACCGCGACTTCCCCGGCACGGTGCGGTTCCTGTTCCAGCCCGCCGAGGAGGGCGGCCGGGGCGCCCGCGCGATGCTCGCCGCGGACGCCGTCGCCGGGGTCGACCGTTTCCTGGCCGTGCACCTGGGCCTCGACCTGCCCGCGACGACCGTCGCGGCTGGGATCACCGGCATCTTCGCGACGACGAAGATGCGTGCGCGGTTCACCGGGGTCGCCTCGCACGCGGCGGCGGCGCCCGAGGACGGCCGCAACGCGCTGCTCGCCGCCGCGACGGCCGTCCTCGGCATCCACGGCTTGCCGCGGTTTTCCGCCGCCGACACGCGGGTCAACGTCGGCACCCTGCACGCCGGGGGCAACGTCAACATCGTGCCCGCGGCGGCGGAGCTGACCTGCGAGGCGCGGTCGACGGACGGCGCGGTGAACGCGGACCTCACCGAGCGGATCAAGCAGGTCCTGTGCGGCGCCGCGCAGGCGCAGGGCGTGGCGGTGGAGATCGAGGAGACCGGCGGCTCCACGTCGTTGAACTGCGACGACGAGCTGCTGGACGCGGTGCTCGCGGCGGCCGCCGCGACCGGTCACGGCGAGCGGGCGCTGCGGACGCACGAGATGGGCGGCAGCGACGATGCCAGCCTCTTCGCCGAGGCCGTGCAGCGCGCGGGCGGTCTCGCCACCTACACGGTGATCGGTGGCGGCAACCCCGCGCCGCACCACAACCCGTACTTCGACGTGGACGAGGCGGCGCTGCCGGTCGCGGTCGACGTGCTGGAAGCTCTTGTGCGCCAGACCACACGTACAGATGACAATACGTAGCCGACTCGGTGGTTCGGCTGATGTGTGCTCGTCTCGCCGAGGGGCACCCTTTGTGGTATGACCGCGCAAGACATGCAAGCCCTGGCCGACGCGGCCGCCGGGCTCATCCTGTTCCACAACGGCTTGTGGGGAGCGCCCACGTGCTACATGTGGGCCGGCCCCGACGGCGCCGCGGCCGGGCGCGTCCCGCCGTGGGAGTGCGAGGCGCTCGACCGGCTCCGCTGGCGCAAGCTGATCTCCGCGCCGTCCGGCTCGGGAGTCGAGGATGTGCCCGTCGTGCCCACCGAGGCCGGGCTCGCCGCGCTGCGCGCGCAGCGGGCGCACGCCGCCTGAAGATCGCGGTCAGCGCACCAGCGCGCTGAAGTCCTCCGTGAACCGGGCCAGCAGCTTCGCGAGCGCCGCCCGGTCGTCCCGATCCCACCCGGCCGTCACCTCGGCCACCACCCTGGCACGGAACGCCTGGATCTCCTCGATCGCCCTACGGCCCTGGGCCGTGGGTTCCAGCAGTGATCGGCGGCCGTCGGCCTGATCGGCGCGCCGGCGCACCAGTCCCGCTTCCAGAGCTTGCGCGGTCAAGCGGCTCGCCCGGGGCTGGTCGATCCCGAGCGCGGCGGCGGCCTCGGTGACCGTCGGCGCGCGCCCGGCCGCCGCGACGATGTCCAGCAGCTCGTACACGGCGTCCGGCACCGGGCTGGTCCTCCCCCGTTCACGCGACAAGCGGCCCAGTGCGCGCCGTGACTGCGCCCGGCGCAGAGTGGCCAGCGCGCGGGCGATCGAATCGGCGTTGCGGTCCATGCCCGTCCTCATCCATACTCGAAGACAACTACATGTCATCTTACATAGGAGTTGTCGTGGACCCGCTCGACAAGCCGATCGGTTTCTGGCTCAAGCACGTGGACAACCTGCTGGAGGACGGCCTCACGCGGGTGCTCGCCGACCGCGGCCTGACGCGCCGTCACTGGCAGGCTCTCAACACCTCACGGCATGGTGCGGACGCGCTCGAGGTGTTCGACGGCGCCGCGGAGGCACGAGCCGACCTGGTGGCCCGCGGCTGGACCACCGTGGACGGCGCGCTCACCGACGAGGGCCGCGCGGCGAGGGGCGAGATCGCCGAGCGGGTGCGGCGCTTCCGCGAACTGTCCGTTGCCGGGCTGACGAAGGACCAGTACGCCGTCGCCGTCCGGGCATTGGCGACGATGGCGGGCAACCTGGAGGCTGCACGGTAGGTCCCCAGCTCAGCGGGGACAATGGCCGCGATGTCGCGTGGATCAGCGACAGCGGCCAGCGCAGCGGCTCGGCCTGCACGGTCGAAACCACCGCGCGGGCAGCGCGAAACCTGGAGCCCGCGGAATATGCAGGCCGGGTACACCTCCCGCAGCAGGCCGCCGCCGCAGGAGACAGTCGCCACGTCGAGTGGATCAGCGACAGCGGCTCGGCCAGGGCAACCGACACCGTCGAAACCCCACGGGGACAGCAGGCCGCCCAGCCGCAGAAACCCGCGACCACCCGGCCACCAGCAGTCACGACAACTCCGCCCTCGCCGCAGGAGACAACGGCCGCGCCGTCGAGTGAATCAGCGACAGCCGCTCGGCCAGCGGCACCGACACCGTCGAAACCCCCACGAGGACAGCAGGAAACCTCGAGACCCCGCACCCGCCGACGTGCAGATTCCGCCGGCCCCGTTCGCGACGGCCACCCAGCCGCAGAATCTCCCGAGCACCCGGCCACCACCAGTCACGACAACTCGGCCTCCCCCGCAGGAGACAGCGGCCGCGCCGTCGCGTGGATCAGCGACAGCCGCTCGGCCAGGGCAACCGACACCGTCGAAACCCCCACGGGGACGGCAGAAAGCCTGGAGACCCCGCACCCGCCGGCCTGACGATTCCCCGGGCCCGTGCGCGGCGGCCACGCAGCCGCAGAATCCCCCGAGCACCCGGCCGCCAGGAGTCACGACACCTCGGCCCCCAGCTCCGCGTGCACCTCCCGCAGCAAAGCCGCCGCCGCGGGAGACAGCGGCCGCGCCGTCGCGTGGATCAGCGACACCGACCAGCGCAGCGGCTCGGCCAGCGGCACCGGCACCACGCCCGCCATGTTCCCCGCCGCGCCGGAGGGCAGGAAACCGATCCCGAGCCCCTGGCAGATCAGGGCCCGCGCGGTGCCGTAGTCCGACACCTCCAGCGGCACCTGCCTGCTCAGCCCGGCCCCGGCGAAGGCGCGGTCCACCAGCGTCCGGTTCCCCCACCCCATCGGGAAGTCCACGAAGGACTCCTCCGCCAGGTCGGCGAGCGTCACCCCGCTGCGGCTCGCCAGCGGGTGGTCCGGCGCGGCCAGCAGGCTCAGGTCCTCCTCCGTCACGATCTCGTGCGCCAGCCCCGCCGGCACCTTGCCCGCCAGGGACGCCAGCGCCAGGTCCATCCGCCCGTCGAGCACCGCCCGCACGTGTCCCGCCGAGCCCGACGGCGAGTACTGCAACCGCACGGCCGCGTGCGGGTACCGTCGCGAGAACCGGCCCAGCAGCCGGGGCACGTTGACGCGCCCGGTCGAAAGGAGCGTGCCCATGGTGACCGCACCGCGCACCTCGCCGCTCGCTTCCGCCGCGGCCTGCGCCGCCGCGCGCGCCGCGGCCAGCGCGGTTCGCGCCTCGGGCAGCATCGCGGCGCCGGCGGCCGTCAGCGCGACCCGGCGGCTGTCCCGGTCGAACAGCTCGGCCCCGACCTCCCGCTCCAGCGCCCGGATCGCCGTCGACACCGCCGACTGCACGACCCGCAACCGCTGCGACGCGCGCGTGAAGCTCAGTTCCTCGGCGACCGCCACGAAGTACGACAGCTGACGCAGTTCCACACCACCTATCTAACACCGCGATAGCTGCCAGCGAAAACATTCGTTGGACGAGATGAGCAGACGGGCGCACTCTGGGGTCGTGATCATCGAGGCCCTTCCCCCGCGCACCACGTCCCGCCGTCACGGCGCGGGCTTCTGGCTCGTCGCCTACACCTTCGCGGTGACCATGGGGTTCTCCGCCGCCCCGGCCCCGCTCTACGTGCTCTACCAGGCCAAGGACGGGTTCGGCCCGTTCACCGTCACCCTCGTCTTCGCCGCGTACGCGCTGGGCGTGATCGCCAGCTTGTTCGTCGCCGGGCACGTGTCCGACTGGGTGGGCAGGCGCCGGGTGCTGGTGCCTGCCGTGCTGGTCAACGTGCTCGCCGGGATCGTGTTCCTGGCCTGGTCGGCGGTGCCCGCGCTGCTCGCCGCACGGTTCCTGTCCGGCATCAGCATCGGCCTGCTCACCGCGACCGCCACCGCGCACCTGACCGAACTGCACCTGGCGGCGCGGCCGGGCGCTTCGCGGACCCGGGCGGACGTCGTAGCAACCGCGGCGAACCTCGGCGGCATCGGGCTCGGCCCGCTCGTCGCCGGGCTGCTGGCCGAGTACGCCGGCGACCCGCTGCACGTGCCGTACCTGGTGTTCCAGGTGCTGATGCTGATCGGCGCGCTCGCGGTGACGCTGGCGCCGGAGACGGTGACCGCCACGCGCGTGCGCTACCACCCGCAGCGGGTCTCGGTGCCGCCGCACGCCCGCGCCCGCTACCTGGCCGCGGGGGCGGCCGCGCTCGCCGAGTTCGCCGTGTTCGGCATGTTCACCTCGCTCGCGCCGGGGTTCCTGGCGAACACCCTGCACCAGCACTCGCACGCGCTGGCTGGGGCGAGCGTGTTCGCGGTGTTCGGGTCCGCGGCGGTGGCGCAGATCGTGCTGGCGCGGACGGCGCTGCGTCGGTTGCTCGCCACCGGGCTCGGCCTGCTGACGGCGGGCCTGGTGCTGGTGACGGTCGCGGTGTGGCTGCCGAGCCTCGCGTTGTTCCTGCTCGGCGCGGTGCTCGCGGGCGCCGGAGCGGGCGCCGGGTTCAAGGCCAGCGTCGGGATCGTGCTCGGCCTGGCCCCGTCGGAGAGCCGTGGCGAGGCGCTGTCCGGGCTGTTCCTGGCCGCCTACGCCGGGCTGGCGGTGCCGGTGCTCGCGCTCGGGGTGGCCACCCAGGCGGTGGACGTGCGGATCGCGCTGGCCGGGTTCACCGTGGCGCTGCTGGCGATCCTGGCGACCGTGGTGCGGCGGCTGTTCCGGGCGAGCTGAGCGCCTGCACGTCCGCATAGGACGGGACAGGCGGGATGGCGCCGCCCGCCGCGACCGCGTCGACTGTGCGGACCACGGCCTCCAGCGCGGCCCGGAACAGCAGCGACCCGCAGCTGACGCGCCGGACGCCGAGCTCGGCGAGCCGCCGCAGGGGCGGGCCGGCCAGGACGTTCACCGGGACGTCGACCGCCGCGACGACCGCGGCGATCGTCGTCTCGTCCGTCAGTCCGGGCACGAACACCCCGTCGGCCCCGGCGTCGCGGTAGGCGCGGACCCGGGCCACGGGGTCGTCGCCGGTGCCGAGCCAGTGCGTGTCGGTGCGGGCGTTGACGAACAGGCCGGGCGCGGCGTCCTTGAGCGCGCTGATCAGTCGCTGCTGGTGCGCGGGCTCGGCGAGGCGCCCGCCGTCCCGGCCGTCCTCGATGTTCACCCCGGCCACGCCGAGCGCGGCGAGTTCCGCGCCCAGGGCGGCGACCTCGCCGGGGTCGTCCGAGAAGCCGCCTTCGATGTCGACGGTGACGTAGCAGGGCAGCCGGGTCAGCCTGCGGGCGAGGGCGACGGTCTCGTCCTTGGTCGCCCCGGTCCCGTCGGGCAGGCCGGCCGCGGCGGCGACGCCCAGGCTGGTGGTGCCGATGGCCGCGAAGCCTTCGGCGACGAGGACGGCCGCGGACGCGTAGTCCCAGGCGTTGGGCAGCAGCAGGGGTTTCCCGGTCCGGTGCAACTCGGCGAAGCTCATGCCGGAACGCTAACGCCGGGAATTGTCGGTCGTGGCCGATACGATCCGTTCCGTGAGCAACCCGCACCTGGAACCGGACCCGGTCTTCGCCGGCGCGCCCCTGGACCGGGCCCGGCGCGCCGCGCTCGTCGTGCACGGGCGAGGTCAGACGCCGGACTACATGCTCGCGATCCTCGACCGGGTCGCGGTGCCGGACATCGCGTACGTGCTGCCACGGGCCGCGGGGCAGACGTGGTACCCGGCGGGGTTCATGCAGCCGCTCGCGGCGAACCAGCCGTGGGCGGACCACGCGCTGGACGCGATGGCGGCGTTCCTGGCGCGCATCGCCGAGGCCGGGATCGGGGCGGAGGACGTGTTCCTGGTCGGGTTCTCGCAGGGGGCGTGCCTGTTGTCGGAACTGCTGGTGCGCTCGCCGCGGCGGTACGCCGGGGCGGCGCTGCTGACCGGCGGGTACCTGGGGCCGGACGAGCGCGCGCCGTCGGGGTCGCTGGCGGGCACGCCGGTGTTCGCGGGCACGAGCCGCTACGACGAGTGGGTGCCGCTGGAGCGAGCGGAGGCCACGGCGAGGCTGCTGGAGCGGATGGGAGCCGCGGTGACGCTGCGCGTGTACGAGGACCGCGAGCACCTGGTGAACGACGACGAGATCGCGGAGGTGCGCAAGCTGCTGACGAGCTGAGGTGCATCTGCCGCGGTGATTGGACCGTGAGCAGGTCACTCGCGGCCAGGTGGCCGGAACATATGGTGGCGCCCAGGGGACGATCGCGGTTCCAGGCTGAGATTCGGTCCGCCGGGTGGGGAGGGCTCCCCGGGCACGCGGCTGCTGGGGGAACACCCGCACCCACCAGGGGAACCGCACGCCCGGCCAATCCCCCGCGCCGCCGCCTGCACCAACGGCACCAACGCAGCCGGCTGCGCACCATCGGCGTGCACCACCAGCGACACGGCCGCGACCACCGCACCCGAACCACCCCGCACGCGCGCGGTGACGCCTCGCCAGGCAACACAAGCGCGGCAGCACCCAGGCAACACGAGCGCGGCGCGCACTCACCGGGCAATCGGCTCCCGCGGAAACACCCGCGCCCCACCAGGGGAACCACACGCCCGGCCAATCCCCCGCGCCGCCGCCTGCACCAACGGCGCCAACGCCGCCGGCTGCGCACCGTCGGCATGCACCACCAACGACACGGCCGCGATCACCGCACCCGAACCGTCCCGCACGGGCGCCGCCACCGAGACCGCGTCCGTGGTCACCTGGCCGTCGCTGACGGCGTAGCCGGTCTGGCGCACCGCGGCGAGCATCTCGCGCAGCCGGGCCGGGCTCGTCACCGTCTTCGGCGTGTACGCCTGCAACGGCGCGGCCAGCACCTCCTCCTGCACCTCCACCGGCGCGTGCGCGAGCAGTGCCAGCCCGACACCCGTCGCGTGCAGGGCGAACCGGCCGCCCACCCGCGTCCACACCGGAACCGCCTTGCGGCCGGAAATCCGTTCCACGAACACGAGTTCCAGGCCCTCCCGCACGGCGAGCTGCACGTTCTCGTGCGTGACCTCGTACAGGTCCTCCAGGAACGGCATCGCCGCCTCACGCAGGGCCAGCCCGCGCGGCGCCAGCGAAGCGACCTCCCACAACCGCAACCCGACGCGGTACCGGCCGTCCGCGCCGCGCTCCAGCGCGCCCCACGCGACCAGTTCCGCGACCCGCCGGTGCGCGGTCGCCAGCGACAGCCCGGCCCGGCGCGCCAGCTCCGACAGGGTCAGCTCGGGGCATTCCGGGGTGAACGCGCCGAGCAGCGCGAGCACCTTGCCGGTCACCGTCCGGACTTCGCCGTCCATCCGATCATCCTGCCCCGCGCCGGCCTACAGATCCAGCACGAGCCGCGGCCCGCACGAGCGCGACACGCAGATCATCATCGTGTCGTTCGCCGCGCGCTCGGCGTCCGTGAGCAGCGAGTCCCGGTGGTCCGGCACGCCGTCGAGCACCGGCGTCTCGCACGTCCCGCAGGTGCCCTCCTGGCACGACGACAGCACGCTCACCCCGGCTTCCTCGACCGCGGCCAGGATCGACTTGTCCGGGGGCACGGTCACGGTCCGGCCGGACGCCGCGAGCTCCACCTCGAACGTCGTCCGCTCCCCCGCGTCCGCGCCCGCCTTCGGGGAGAACCGCTCCACGTGCAGCGAGCCCGGCGGCCACGCGGCGCAGCGTTGCTCGACCGCCGCCAGCAACGGCTCCGGCCCGCAGCAGTACACCGCCACGCCGTCGCGCGGTGCGCCCAGCAACTCGTCGAGGTCCAGCAGCCCGGTCTCGTCCTGCGGCCGGATCTCCACCCGGTCGCCGTAGCGCGCCACCAGCTCCTCGCGGAACGCCATCGACGCCCGCGACCGCCCGCCGTACACCAGCCGCCAATCCGCGCCGGACGCCTCGGCCCGCGCGATCATCGGCACGATGGGCGTGATCCCGATCCCGCCCGCGACGAACAGGTACCGCGGCGAGTCCACGAGCCGGAAGTGGTTGCGCGGCCCGCAGATCCGCACGGTGTCCCCTGTGGACAGACGGTCGTGCACCCAGGCCGATCCGCCGCGCCCGTCCGGCTCGCGCAGCACCGCGACCTGCAGCACGCTCCGGTCCGCGGGATCGCCGCACAGCGAGTACTGCCGCACCAGCCCCTCGCCCAGCACGAGGTCCAGGTGCGCCCCCGGCTCCCACTCCGGCAGCGGCTCGCCGGCGGGGTGCCGCAGGGTCAGCCGCACCACGCCCGCGGCGAGTTCTTCCTTGCGCTCCAGGAGAACGTCGAGTTCCACTTCGGTCAGCACCGCCGTCATCGCGCACTCCCCGCTCCGGCGAGCACCGGGTCACCGGCGGGCGCCGGGTCGTCGTGGCCGTCGGGATGGGCCAGCAGCCACTCCCACAGCTCGACCGGGTCCTCCGACTCGTGCTCGGCGCCGCAGTGGCAGACGCCGATGAGGAGATCGGTGCCCAGTTTCCAGTGGATGCGGTACACGGTGTCGCCGTGCAGCATCGCGGTCCGTTCGGTCATCGCGTGGCGGCCTTCTCCGGTTCGCCCGCCATCTTCTTCAGGATGCGGCGCGCGGCCAGGCCGCCGGTGTCGATGTTGACCGACAGCTCCTGGTAGCCCTGCGGCTCGGCCTGGATGACCCGCTCCAGGATGTCGAGCGCCTCCACGTCCTGCAGCACCACGGTGCGGTTGCTCTGCGCGAGGAAGTCGGACACCTCCTGGTCGTCGAGCGCGAAGTCCCGCGCCACGGCCCAGAAGTCGTGGGTCGAGTGCTCGGTCTCCGGGGTGATCGCGTAGACGACCTCGACGTGGAACCCGTCCGGGTCGGTGCCGTCGGCGTTGGGCAGCACGCCGACCGGCGCGATACGGCTGTGCAGCAGGTACAGGCACGGCGGGTGGTACTCGATGTCCTGCCAGCGCGTGATGCGGCCCTCGATGCCGGTCGACTTCGCGTAGAACGGCGGGCAGGCCGCGTCGTCCATGTGGCGGCTGACGTAGATGATCCGCCGGTCCTCGTCGACCTCGGTGGTGATCGGGGTGTTGGCGACCTCCGGCGTGCCGATGTAGCCGCCGTGCAGGTAGGTCTCGTGGGACAGGTCCATCAGGTTGTCCACGAGCAGCTCGTAGCGCGCGGCCAGCGGTTCCATGCCGCAGACGGTGGTGTAGGCGGGATCGGCGAGCCACGGCGCGCGCGGGATGAGCGTGGTGTCGGCGCGGGCGGGGTCGCCGATCCACACCCACACGAACGAATCCTGCTCGACGACCGGATAGGACGGCACGCGCGCGGTGCGCGGGATCCGGGACTGGCCGGGCACGAACACGCAGCTGCCGGAGGGCTCATAGGTGAAGCCGTGGTAGCCGCACACGATGCGGTCCCCGTCCAGGCGGCTTTCCGACAGCGGGTAGCGGCGGTGCACGCAGCGGTCGGCCAGCGCGACGACTTCCCCGGCTTCGGTGCGGTAGAAGACGATGGGCTCGCCCAGGATCGTCCTCGCCAGCAGCTCCCGCCCGACCTCGCTCCCGTAGGCGGCGACGTACCACTGGTCGCGCACGAACGCAGTCATCTGCAGCTCCTTCGGTGTAGATGCGACGACCACACTTTCGCTGCCGGGACCGGGCCGGGACCAGCCGTGTTTTCAGCAGGTGAAAGCTCACCGGCGGAGCGATTTCTCCCACCGGCGGGCCCAGGTGTCCAGCGGCAGGAGCGATTCGACGAGTTCGCGGCCGAGCCGGGTGAGCCGGTAGCCGTCGGCGCCCTCCTCGACGAGGGCGACGTCGGTCAGCTCGGCCAGCCGGGTGGTCAGGACGCTCGAGGACATCCGGTCGCAGCGCCGCTGGAGCTCACGGAAGCCGGCCGGCGCCCGGTGGAGCTCCCAGATCACGCGCAGCGTCCAGCGCCGCCCAAGCAGGTCCAGCGCCGCCATCACGGGACGTCCGGTGGACGAACCGCGAACGGGGGATCCCGGCCGGGGCACGGACTGGTCCGCCATGGCTCAACTCCTTGCGCTTCGATTCTCGAAGCAGCATAGTGGTTCGAAAATCGAAGCACTACCCGCAGGAGGTCCCGTGACCCGGATCGCGCCACTGACCCCGCCCTATCCGCCCGGCATCGAGGACGCGCTGCGGCGCTGGATGGCGCCGCACGTCGCGCACGATCCGCTGGTGCTCTTCCGCGTGCTGCACCGGCACGCGGAGCTCGCGTCGCGGATGCGGGTGCTCGGCGCCGGCCTGCTCGCCCACGGAGAACTTCCCGCCGCGGACCGCGAGCTGGTGATCGCCCGGACCTGCGCGCGCTCCGGGTGCGAGTACGAATGGGGCGTGCACGCGGTGGTGTTTCCCGAGCTCACGGCGGACGAGCTGGCCGCGACGGCGCACGACGGCGCCGACGCCCCGGTCTGGTCACCGCGGCAGCGGGCACTCGTGGGCGCGGTGGACGACCTGCACGACACCGCGACGGTTTCGCAGGCCAGGTGGGCCGAGCTGGCCGCGCACCTGCCCGACACCCAGCTGCTGGAGTTCCTGGTGCTGACCGGCTGGTACCGGACGATCAGCGGGCTCGCCAACGCCCTCGCCCTGCCACCCGAACCCTGGGCGGCGCGCTTCGGGGACAATGCCGATCATGCTGGATGAGGAGAGCTTCCTGTTCTTCACCGATCGCGCGCTCGACGGGATGACGGCGATCCTCGCCGGCCTGGGTGACGAGCTGGCCAACACCCGGCCGGATCTGCCGGGCGCGAACACGCCCTACGCGATCGTGAACCACTGCCTCGGTGTGATCGCCGCCTGGGCCGGGCAGGTCGTCGCGGGCCGCAGCGTGCACCGCGACCGCGCGGCCGAGTTCGCGGCCGCCGGGCCGATCGCGCCGCTGCTCGACCGCGTCGCGCGGGTGCGGGAGCGACTGCGCGAGGATGTCGCGGCCGCCGATTTCGACGCCCCGCCGCGGGGCGAGGTGCCGGACAAGTACGCGCACACGCCGGTCGGGCGGCGGCAGGGCGCCGCACTCGTGCACGTCTACGAGGAGCTGGCCCAGCATCACGGTCAGCTCGAGCTGACCCGCGACATCCTGCTGGCCTCCGTCAAGTCCTGAGCAGCCGCCGGAGGATCTTGCCCGTCGGGGACTTCGGGATCCGCTCCACGAACTCGACCTCGCGCACCTTCTTGTACGGCGCGACGCGCTCGGCCACGAACGCCATCAGCTCGTCCGCGCCGACGGCGCCCTCGGCAACCACGAACGCCTTCGGCGCCTCGCCGCCCTCCGTGTGCGGCACGCCGACCACCGCGGCGTCCAGCACGGCCGGGTGGGTCAGCAGCACGGCCTCCAGCTCGGCGGGCGCGACCTGGTAGCCCTTGTACTTGATCAGCTCCTTGAGCCGGTCGACGACCCAGAACACGCCGTCGTCGTCGACGCGCACCAGGTCGCCGGTGTGCAGCCAGCCGCCGGTGATCGTCGCGGCGGTGGCCGCCGGGTCGTCCAGGTAGCCGTCCATCACCTGCGGGCCGCGGATCAGCAGCTCGCCGGTCTCGCCCGGGGCGACGTCCGCATCCGTGCCGGGCGCCACGATCCGCGCCTCGGTGTTCGGTGACAGCCGTCCCACACTGCCCGGCGGGGTCGTCGGGAAGTCGTCGTCGAACACCTGGTGCGTGCCGGGGCTGGCCTCGGTCATGCCGTAGCCCTGCCGGATCAGGCAGCCCAGCCGCCGTTCCGCACGCTCGGTCACCTCCACGTCCAGCGGCGCGGCCCCGCACAGCGCGAACCGCAGGCTGGACAGGTCGTGGTCCTCGACGTGCGGCGCGGTGGCCAGCGCCAGCACCATGGGCGGGGCGAAGTAGGCGCGCGTCACCCGGTGCGCGGCCAGCGTCCGCAGGTACTCGTCCAGCTCGAACCGCGGCAGCGTCACCACCTTCGCGCCGCCGAGCAGCCCGGAGTTGAGGATGATCGTGAAGCCGTAGATGTGGAAGAACGGCAGCACGGCGGCCTGCACGTCGTCCGGGCCGATCCGCCACCCGGCCCGCGTCTGCGCCAGGTTCGCCACGAGGTTGCGGTGCGTCAGCCGCACGCCCTTCGGGATCCCGGTGGTGCCGCTGGAGAACGGCAGGACCGCGACCGTGGTGGCCGGGTCCAGGTCCAGCTGCGGCGCCGGCCCGTCGGTGAACAGCGACGTGAACGAGCGGGCACGCGGGTGCTCGCCCAGCACGAATACCTCGCTCGCGACCTCCAGCGCCTTGTCCACGACGGGTTCCGCGGCGATCAGCAGCCGCGCGCCGGACAGCCGCAGCTGCTTGGCGATCTCCCCTGGCGTCAGCGCCGGGTTGACCGGGGTGACCGCCGCCCCGGCCGCGATCGCGGCGTGCAGGGCGACCACGAACGACGGCTGGTTGTGGCTCATCAGCGCGACGACGTCCCCGGGCCCGACGCCGTGCGCCGCGAGGCCGGCCGCCCCGGCCGTGACCGCCGATCGCAGCTCGGCGTAGGTCAGGCTTTCGCCGGTGCGGCCGTCGACGAGCGCGGTCGCGTCGCCGAACCGGGCCGCGCCGCCGATCACGAACTCGGTGAGCGTGACGCCGGGGATCTCGACGTCCGGCAGCGGGCTGCGGTGGATCATCCCCGCTCCTGGGCCAGGCCGAGCACGCGGACGGCGTTGTCCTTGAGGATCTTCGGCCGCACGTGGTCCTTGATGTCGAGCCGCGCGAAGTCGGCCATCCACCGGTCCGGCGTGATGAGCGGATAGTCCGAGCCGAACAGCACCTTGTCCTGCAGGAGGCTGTTGGCGTAGCGGACCAGCTGCGGCGGGAAGTACTTGGGCGACCAGCCGGAGAGGTCGATGTAGACGTTCGGCTTGTGCGTGGCCACGGCGAGCGCCTCGTCCTGCCACGGGAACGACGGGTGGGCCATGATGATCGTCAGGTCCGGGAAGTCGATGGCCACGTCGTCGAGCAGCATCGGGTTGGACAGGCCGAGCCGCACTCCCCCACCGCCGCGCATGTTCGCGCCGATGCCGGTCTGACCGGTGTGGAACAGCGCGGGCAGGCCGTGCTCCTGCGCGATCTCCAGCAGCGGGTACGCGCTGCGGTCGTTGGGCGCGAAGTCCTGCAGGCTCGGGTGGAACTTCAGGCCGCGCACGCCGTGGTCGGCGATGAGCCGCTCCAGCTGCCGGGCGCCCGCCCGGCCCTTGGCCGGGTCGATGCTGGCGAACGGGATGAGCACGTCCGGGTGCTTGGCCGCCGCCTCCGCGATTTCCTCGTTGGACAGCGCGGGGTGCCCGGTGAACGCCTCGATGTCGACGGTGAACAGCACCGCCCCGATGCGGCGCTCGCGGTAGTAGGCCGCGATCTCGTCGATGGTCGGGCGCCGGGCGTCGGCGCCGAAGTAGGCCGAGGACGCCTCGACGAAGTCGTCGGGCAGGGACAGGTGCCCGTGGTCGTCGGTCTCGACGTGGACGTGCACGTCGATCGCCTCGAGCTGGCTGGGATCCATGGTTGTCAGGTGTACTGATACGTATCCGGCGCTGTCAACGCCGCTTCTGCTCGCCGGAAGTGTCCGCTTCATTGCAGATCCTCCGGAAATGCGCATCAGAATGCGATCCGGATCACCGCTTACACAGTGAGAGCTTGGTCATCCGATCCGGCGAAAATCAGTTAGCATAGGTCAACTAATTTTCGCTGGTTGGAGTGATGGAAGTGCAGCCTGCGCTCGGTCCCCGCTACAAGTGGATCGCGCTGTCCAACACGACGCTGGGCATGCTCATGGCCACGATCAACTCCTCGATCGTGCTCATCGCGCTGCCAGACATCTTCCGCGGCATCGACATCAACCCGCTGGAGCCGTCGAACACCAGCTACCTGCTGTGGATGATGATGGGCTTCCTCGTCGTCACCGCGGTGCTCGTGGTCGGTTTCGGCCGGCTGGGCGACATGTACGGCCGCGTGCGCATGTACAACCTGGGTTTCGCGGTCTTCGCGGTGTCGTCGGTCTTCCTGGCGATCACGTGGATGAACGGCGGCGCGGCGGCGATCTGGATGATCGCCTGGCGCATCGTCCAGGGCATCGGCGGCGCGTTCCTGATGGCCAACTCCAGCGCGATCCTCACCGACGCCTTCCCCAAGCACCAGCGCGGCATGGCGCTGGGCATCAACGGCGTCGCCGCGATCGCGGGCTCCTTCCTCGGCCTGGTGATCGGCGGGCTGCTCGGCCCGGTCGAGTGGCGGCTGGTCTTCCTCGTCTCCGTCCCGTTCGGCGTGTTCGGCACCATCTGGGCCTACCTCAAGCTGAAGGACACCAGCGAACGCCACCGGGCGAAGATGGACTGGTGGGGCAACCTGACCTTCGCGGTCGGCCTCATCGCGGTGCTCGTCGGCATCACCTACGGCATCCAGCCCTACGGCGGGCACACCATGGGCTGGACCAGCCCGTTCGTGCTGTCCTGCCTCATCGGCGGCGCCGTCGTCCTGGTCCTGTTCTGCGTCATCGAGACCAGGGTCGCGAACCCGCTGTTCAACCTCGGGCTGTTCAAGATCCGCGCGTTCACCTTCGGCAACCTGGCGAACCTGCTCGCCTCGCTGGGCCGCGGCGGCCTGCAGTTCGTGCTGATCATCTGGCTGCAGGGCATCTGGCTGCCGCAGCACGGCTACAGCTTCGAGAAGACCCCGCTGTGGGCGGGGATCTACATGCTGCCGCTGACGATCGGCTTCCTCGTGTCCGCGCCGGTGTCCGGCATCATCTCCGACCGCATCGGCGGGCGGCTGCTGTCCACCGGCGGCATGCTGATCACCGCCGTCAGCTTCGTCCTGCTGGAAGTCCTGCCGGTCGACTTCAACTACTGGGCCTTCGCCGCGATCCTGCTCCTCAACGGGCTCGGCATGGGCCTGTTCACCTCGCCCAACCGGGCCGAGGTGATGAACAGCCTGCCGAACAACGCACGCGGCGCGGGCG
This sequence comes from Amycolatopsis sp. 3B14, assembly GCF_050958625.1. NCBI lineage: Bacteria > Bacillati > Actinomycetota > Actinomycetes > Pseudonocardiales > Pseudonocardiaceae > Amycolatopsis > Amycolatopsis sp. 3B14. The sequence continues at coordinate 160,058 of NZ_JBHZEN010000021.1, read as the reverse complement.
CCGGGATGACCGCGACCTTCCAGAACTCCGCGATGGTGTTGTCCATCGGCTTCTTCTTCAGCCTGATGATCGCCGGCCTCGCCGACCACCTGCCGTCCGCGATGGCGCAGGGCCTGACCGCCAACGGGGTGCCCGCCGCCGACGCGAACCAGATCGCGTCGCTGCCGCCGGTCGGCGTGCTGTTCGCCGCGTTCCTCGGCTACAACCCGATCGAACAGCTCCTCGGCGGCGTCCTGCACACCCTGCCGCCAGACCAGGCGGCCTACCTGACCGGCCGCAGCTTCTTCCCGCAGCTGATCTCCGGACCGTTCGCCGACGGCCTGACCGCCGCGTTCTGGTTCGCGATCATCGCCTCCGTGGTCGCCGCGCTCGCGTCCTGGTTCACCGGCCACGCCCGCAAGCCCGCGCCGGGGCAGCCGCACGAGACCGTGGGCTCCGAACTCGCCGCGGCGGTGGGCGACCTGGTCGACGTGAGCGAGCACGACACCGTCGCCACCGGCCCCGGCCGGATCGCCGGCCGCCTGCGCACCGCGGGCGGCAACGCGCTCGCCGGCGGCGTGGTGACCGTGACCGGCGCGGACGGCAGGCAGGCCGGCCGCACCCGGGCCGGCACGGACGGCGGCTACGCGGTCTCCGGCCTGCGCCCCGGCACCTACACACTGATCGTCACCGCGCCCGGGTTCCAGCCGGAGGCCGCCGCGGTCACCCTCAACGGCTCCGGGGCCGTGCGCGACTTCGTCGTGTCCGGCGGCGGGACCGTGACCGGGATCGTGCGCCGCGCCCCCGGCGGCGCCGGAGCCGGCGACACCGCGGTGGTCGCCACCGACAGTGGCGGCCAGGTGGTCGGGCAGACGCGCACCCTCGACGACGGCACGTTCCAGCTCACCGGACTGCCCGCCGGGGAGATCACGGTGACCGCGCACCTGGACGGCCACCGCCCGGAGGCCGCAACGGTCGTGGTGTCCGGCACCGAACCGGCCGTGGCCGACCTGCTGGTCCAGGCCGCCGGGACGCTGCGCGGCACCGTCACCGGGCCGGACGGCCGCCCGGTGCCCGGCGCGCGCGTCGCCGTCAGCACCGCCGCGGGCGAACTCGCCGCGGCCGCGGTGACCGACGAGCACGGCGGCTACGCGGTGGACGACCTCGCGCCCGGCGACTACACCGTGGTGACCAGCCTGTTCGAACCCGTGGTGCGGCAGGTGGACCTGAGCGGCGGCGAATCGGCCACCGTCGACGTCGACCTGCACGCCGGCCGTCCCGAGCAGGCCCGCTCATGACCGAGGTGACCGGACGGGTGCGCGACACCCGGGACGCTCCCGTGCCCGGCGCCGCGGTCACGCTCGTCGACTCCGCCGGACAGCAGATCGCGCGCGGCGCCACCGGCCCGGACGGCGGCTACCGGCTGCCCGCGCCCGGCCGCGGCGTCCACGTCCTGATCGCCTCGGCGCCGGCGTACCGGCCGGAAGCGGTCACCCTGACCGTCGGCGACACCGCGGCCGTCCTGGACCTCGTGCTGGACAACGCGACCGGGCTCGGCGGCGTGGTCCGCTCCGCGGGCACCGGGGCGCCGGTCGCGAACGCGACGGTGACGCTGACCGACGCCCGCGGCGAGGTCGTCGGGTCCTACATCTCCGGCCAGTGCGGCGAATACTCGTTCGGCGCCCTGCCCGCCGGGACGTACACGCTCGCCGTGAACGCTCCTGGCTATCGACCCTCCGCGGTGGCGGTGCACATGACCGACGCGACCGTGCGGCAGGACCTGGACCTGGCCGAGGCCGCGGTCATCCACGGCACGGTCAACGTGCGCGACCTGCCGCGGCCGTGGCCGCGGATCACGGTGAGCCTGCTGGACGAATCGGGCGACGTCGCCCGGCGCACGTACGCGGGCGAGGACGGGCACTACGCCTTCCACGACCTCGAACCCGGCACCTACACCGTCGTCGCTACGAGTTACGCACCGGTAAGGAAAGCGGCCCGCGTCGGCGGCGGCGACACCCGGCTGGACGTGCGGCTCACCTGAGCGTTTCCCGTGACGGGACAAGGTGAACCACCTTCCGTCGATCACCCGGGCACGGTGCGTCAAGATCGCGGAGAGTGGTGGACACGGGCGGGGTCGGAGTGGTTGCATAGCGTTCACCGGCGCGGGTTCGGCCACACGCGGGGGAAGGGGTCCCCGCGACGGTTGAGCCGCCGCACGTGACGAACCCAGGCAGTTAGGACGACATGGCGACGCGGGCTCGAGAACTGCTCAACCGCTCACGCGCGCTGCTGGACCGCTCGAGGGAAGCGGCCTCGCAGCTCTTCGGCCCCCCACCCGCGCAGCCGCCACCGCGGCGGCCGCCGGTGATCGTGCAGTCCCCGTCCCAGGCGGAGCGCGAGCGGGCCAACGAAGAGGCGCTCGCGGCGCTCTGCGCGAACGTGGCGCTGCGCGACCTCAACCTGGTCGACTCCCTGCTCTCCCAGCTGGAGGAGATGGAGGCCAGGGAGGAGGACACCGAGCGGCTCGGCGAGCTGTACCGGCTGGACCACCTCGCGACCCGGCTGCGCCGCAACGCGGAGAACCTGCGCGTGCTGGCCGGCCGCGACGCCACCGACACCGCGACCGAGACGACCTCGCTGGTCGACGTGGTGCGCGGCGCGATGTCGTCGATCGACCAGTACGCCCGCGTCAACATCGGGCGGATCGTGTCGCTGGGCGTGGTCGGCTTCGCGAGCGAGGACCTCAGCCGGCTGATCGCCGAACTGCTGGACAACGCGACGAAGTCCTCGCCGCCGAACACCCCGGTGCGGGTCAGCGCCCACCTGACCGAGGCGGGCAGCGTGCTGGTGCGGATCGAGGACGAGGGCATCGGCCTGCCGCCGGACCGGCTGCAGGAACTCAACGACCGGCTCTCCGGCGAGCCGGTGCTCGACGACTCCTCGGTGCGGCACATGGGCCTGGCGGTGGTGCGGCGGCTGTCCGCCCGGCACGACATGCGCACCCGGCTCGACCGCCGCGTCCCGCACGGCACCACCGCCTCGGTGCTGCTGCCCGCGGGTCTGGTCGCCGATCTTCCGGAGGCCAACTGGTCCGGCACGCAGACGGTGGTGTTCCCGCAGTCCCCGCGCGGCACGGCGGTGGCCGAGGCGCCCGCGCAGCCCCGTCACCGCGCCGGGCTGCCCAAGCGGGAGCCCGCGCCACCGAGGCCGGCGCCGGCGCGCCGCCCCCAGCCTGGGTCGATGGTCGGCGGCACCACCGCCAGCGGCCTGCCGCGCCGCGTCTCGCACAGCCTGAAGAACCCCCAGGGGCAGGCGCCCTCGGCGCAGTCCGCGGCGGAGCCGACCCCCGCCGAGGACCGCGACGCCGGGCACGAGAAACTGCTCGCCGATCTCGGCGCCTTCACCGACGGCGAACGTGCGGCGCGCGAGAAGCAGGGCACCGACGAATCCGGGGGGCAGCAGCAGTGACCGCCGACACCGGCCAGGACTTCACCTGGCTGATCAACGACTTCGTCCGCAAGGTCCACGGCGTGTCGCACGCGCTGATCATGTCCTCGGACGGGTTCCCGCTCACCGCCTCCGACGACATGTCGACCGAGGAGCGCGAGCAGCTCGCCGCGATCGCGAGCGGACTGCTCAGCCTGGCCCGCAACAGCGCGGCGCTGTTCCACAAGGGCACCTGCGAGCAGATCATCATCCGGCTCACCCACGGGTACTTCCTGTTCATGGGCATCGACGCGCACGCCGGGCTGGCGGTGCTGACCACCTCCGACTGCGACATGAAGGTCGTCGCCTACGAGATGACGCAGTTCGTCTCCAGCGCCGGCCACGCGCTGACCCCCGAGATGCGCGCGGACCTGCGCCGCGTGCTCACCGGCCGCCGGCCCCAGGCCTGAGCACTCCCGACAGGATGTGATTCGCGATGTCCCAGGACACCGGGCCGGACGAGCGGGCGGTCAAGCCGCGCAGCAAGCGGATCCGGCCGTACACCCTGACCGGCGGCCGCACCAGGGCACGGCACCAGCTGCTGGTCGAAACGCTCATCTCGGTGCCCCAGTACGACCCGGCCCTGGCGGAGAAGCTCATGCCGGAGTCGCGGGCCCTTTACGAACGGGCCCGCTCCCAGGTCTCGATCGCCGAGCTGTCCTCGCTGCTGACCATCCCGCTCGGGGTGGTCCGCGTGCTGGTCAGCGACCTGGCCGCGCAGGGGGCGGTGTTCATCCACCCGACCGCCCACGCCTACTCCCACGACCGGAACATGCTCGAGAGGATCCTCAATGGACTCAAGCAGCTCCCCGTCTGATCCGGGCCTGCTGACGATCTCGGCGAAGATCGTGATCGCGGGCGGGTTCGGGGTGGGCAAGACGACGCTGGTCGGGTCCGTGTCCGAGGTGCCGCCGCTGAACACCGAGGCGTGGATGACCGAGGCCGGCGAAGGTGTCGACGACCTGCCGCCGGACGGCGCCAAGACCACCACGACCGTCGCGATGGACTTCGGCCGGATCTCGCTGTACGACGACCTGATGCTGTACCTGTTCGGCACGCCCGGGCAGGCGCGGTTCTGGTTCCTGTGGGACGACCTCTCACGTGGCGCACTCGGCGCGATCGTGCTGGTCGACACGCGCCGCCTGGACCAGTCGTTCGCCGCGATCAACTACTTCGAGAACGACTCGGACCTGCCGTTCATCGTGGCGATCAACCGGTTCGACGGGGAACTCGCGCACGACGTCGACGAGGTGCGGGAGGCGCTCGCGCTCAACCCGGACGTCCCGCTGGTCACCTGCGACGCCCGGGACAAGGCGTCGGTGCTGGAGACCCTGCAGGAACTGGTGTCCTACACGCTGTCACTGGCCGAAGTCTCGGAGGGGGGCCGGATCCGCGCCCATGCGTAAGATCCTGATCGTCGGTTCGGGCCAGTCGGGCCTGCAGCTCGCGCTGAGCCTGCAGGAGCACGGCTACGACGTGACCGTGATGTCCGCGCGCACGCCGGACGAGATCCGCGCCGGGTGGGTCACCTCGACCCAGTGCATGTTCGCCGACGCGCTCGCCATCGAGCGCAAGCACGGGCTGAACCTGTGGGACGACGTCGCTCCCCGCGTCGCGGGGCAAGGGTTTTCGATGGCCGGGCCGGACGGGCAGCGCGCGCTGAACTGGATCGCCTCGTGGGACGGCGGGCCGGCGCAGTCCATCGATCAGCGGGTGAAGATGGCGGCGTGGCTGGAGTTGTTCGAGGAGCGCGGCGGCAACGTCGTGATCCACGGGGTCACGACGGCCGACCTGAACGGCCTGGCGCGGCTCTACGAGCTGGTGATCGTCGCGGCGGGCAAGGGCGAGCTGGTGCAGCTGTTCGACCGCGACCCGTCGCGATCCCCTTACACGAAGCCGCAGCGCCGGCTGTCGGTGTCCTATGTGCACGGTCAGGAGTCGCGTCCGGAGCGGCCGGGCACCACCGACGTGTGGATGAACATCATCCCGGGCGTCGGCGAGCTGATCAACATCCCGGGCTACACGTTGTCCGGGCCGTGCGACATCTTCTACGTGTCCGGCATCCCGGGCGGGCCGTTCGACGCGTTCGCCGACCGGCCGCCGGCGGAGGAGCAGTTGCGGCGGCACCTGGAGCTGTTCCGGCAGTACATCCCGTGGGAGTACGAGCGGGCGAAGAACGCCGAGCTGACCGACGGCAAGGCGGTGCTGGTCGGCGGGTACCCGCCGGTCGTGCGGCGCCCGGTGGGCGAGCTGCCCTCCGGCGGGTTCGTGCTCGGCATGGCGGACGTGGTGGTGGCGAACGACCCGATCACCGGTCAGGGCGCGAACAACGCGGCCAAGTGCGCCGAGTCGTACCTGGGCAGCATCCTGGAGAACGGGGACCGGCCGTTCGACCGGGAGTGGATGCAGGGGGCGTTCGACCGGTACTGGGAGCACGCCCAGTGGGTCACGATGTTCACCAACGCGATGCTGCAGCCGCCACCGCCGCACGTGCAGCAGATCCTCGGCGCGGCGCAGACGAACCCGGCCGTGGCGAAGCGGTTCGTGAACGGCTTCAACAACCCCACGGACTTCCAGCACTGGCTGCTGGACCCCGCCAAGACGGAGGAGTACCTGGCTTCGGTGTGACCGGGCGGCCGTCCGCGGCCGCCCGGCGCTCGTTTCAGTGGCCCACGTCGATGACGACGCGGGTCGGTGCGGTGAGCGTGAACACCCGCACCCATGACTTGTACCGGGTGCCGAGACCGATCGACACGTAGCCTTCGAAGTCCCCGGTCACCGCGACGGCCATGACGTTGCGGAGGTTGCGGGTGCGGAACTTGTCGGGCCCCGGGTAGGTGCGGTTGCCGTTGTCGTCGTGGGCGCGGGCCGGTGTGGTGGTGACGGCGACGAAGTACTCGCCGGTGAGCCACACGACGTCGCCGGAGCCGTCGGCGATCAGCTCGTCGACCCACTGGTAGGACGCCTGGGGCGCGGGGCCCGTCATGTCCAGCACGATCCGGTCGAAGCCGGTGTTGAGGCCGGTGCGGATGTTCGTCATGGTGGCGACACCCGCTTGCGCACCGGCCGGCGCCGCCGCGACGACGGCGCCGGAGAGCGCGAGCAAGGCGGCGGCGCAGACCGCGAACAGCCGCCGTGGGGTGAGGGTCATCGGTGACCTCCTGCCGGGAGGGGATGGGGTTCCCAGCGCTGGTGCCTGAAGAGACGTGCCCGGCGGGGTGGAGGTTGTCCGGGTTCGGTCTCGGTACGGACACCGCGCCGGCGCGCCCGCCGGCCGGGCCAGCGGCCCGTGGGCGGCGGCACCGACGACGCCCCACGGCCGCACTGGATGCGCGAACCACCACCCCGGCCGCTCCCCTTCCGCCCCGCCGGCGGGAACCACCGCCCCTCCGGCCTAGCGTTCCCAGCGCACCTCCGCCCAGGGCACCTCCCGCGTCCCCCGGTGCAGCACCTTCGCCAGCCACGCCAGCAGCATCGGCCCGCGCTGGCTGGTCCGCTCGTACCCCAGCAACCGCCCCCGCCGGCGAGGGGTCACCAGCACCGCGACGGTCCGTTCCCGGCCGAGCTCGTCCGGCCGCGTGATCAGGTCGGTCACCTTCCCCAGCGGACGGCCGCGCGCGTCGTACACCCGGCGTCCCAGCAGGTCGCTCGCCCGCACCTCATCCCCCGGCATGGCCGCTCCCCGGGATCCGCGCGATCAGCTTGTCCCGCAACCACTTCTCCAGCGACGGCACCTCCAGCACCTCCGCGCGCAGCGACAGCGTCACCTCGCTGCTCACCTGCTTCACGTGGTCGTAGGTGATCCGCAGCGGCTCGGGCCGCCCGCCGCCCAGTCGCGTGGCCAGCCGGCACAGCACCTTCCCGAGCAGGCCGCCGATCCGCTGCCCCAGCGCGTGCTGCCCGACCAGCAACGCGACGACGTGGTAGGTGCCGTCCGCGTCGCGGGCCAGTTCGACGTCGTCGACCTTGCCGACCGGGTGCCCGTCGACGTCGACGATCTGGCGGTCCAGCAGGTGGAATTCGACCCGCAGCGGGTCCGGGCGGCCGTGGGTCATGTCTGCCCCATCCCGGTGATGATCATGAGCGGGACGGCCGCGACCGCGGCGACGACGACGATGATCAGGAACGTCACGCCGAGGAAGTTCTGCACCCGCCCGTTCGCGTGGTCGCCGAGGTAGTCCCGGTCGTTGGCGACGACCAGGATCGGCAGGTAGGTCAGCGGCAGCACCACCGCGCTGAACAGCAGCGACAGCTCGGTGATCTGCACCGGGTCGATCGTCGTCAGCAGGGCCGCCGTGCCCAGCAGGACGCTGACCAGCACCACGGTGTGGAAGCGCGCCGCCTCACGGGGTTTCACCAGCTTGCCCCACTGCCAGCCGAAGTACTGCGCGATCGAGTACCCGGTGGACAGCCCGGTCTCCAGCGCGGCGCCGAACGTGGCCGCGAAGAACCCGATCATCACCACGACCAGGCCCAGCTTGCCCAGTGCCAGCGCGACCGGCAGGGCGGTCTGGCTGAGCTGGTCGACCTGGATGCCGGCGGGGAAGAACACCGTCGCGGCGCAGCCCATGATCGCCAGTCCGAGCAGCCCGCCGAGGGGGAAGCCGACGAAGGTGTTGCTGCGCTCGGTCGCCAGGTCCTTCGTCGTCCACTTCTCCTCGACCCCGCCGGAGGAGAAGAAGAACACCTCGTACGGGGTGAGGGCGGAGGCGAACAGCGACACGGCGAGGTAGCCCCAGGTGCCCCAGTTCTCCCCCTGCGGCGGGCCCGCGTGCGTGAGCTGCTCGGCGAAGGTGCCCCACGGCGGGTCGAGCGCGATCAGGGCGACCACGAACACCACCAGCGCCAGCCCGAGCACGCCGAACACCTGTTCCATCACCTGGAACTTCACGCGCCACAGCACGATCCACACGGCGAACCCGGCCAGCGGCACCCACAAGACGTGCGGCAGGCCGCTGGCGAGCTGGATGGTGAGCGCGATGCCGCCGATCTCCGCGGTCAGGGTCAGCAACGTGACCAGGTAGGACCCGACGAGGTTGGTCATCGCGATGCGCGGCCCGAGGCGCTCGCGCACCAGGTCGAACACCGGGCGGCCGCTGACCGCGGCGACGCGGCCCGCCATCTCGGCGAACACGCAGATGCCGACGACGCCGACGACCACGACCCACGCCTGCCGCATGCCGAAGCGGGCGCCGGACTGGGCGTTGGCGACCAGGTCGCCGATGTCGACGAACCCCCCGATGGCGGTGAGGATGCCCAGTGTGACGGCGATGAGCTTCTTCACTGGTGGCCCGCCACGAACGCGGTCAGCTCGTCGCCGACCCGCACCAGCTGGGTGTCCGCCGCGGCGATCCGGCCGGTGTCGCCCGAGTCCAGCGCCTCCCGGGCCTCGGTGACGCGCGCGACCGCGTCCTGCAGGTGCGGGTGCAGCTCGTCGTAGAGCTGCTGGGTCTCCGGGCTGGTGGGCGGCCGGCTGTCCAGCTCGTCGAGCGCCTTGGTGGCGGTGGCGAGCACGTCGTCGGTCGCCGCGGTGGCGAACGTGGGGAACAGGCGGCCCTCGGTGTGGGCGCGGATGACCTGGTGCAGGGTGCCGACGGCGGAGAGGCCCTCCTGCGCGCTGACGACCGCACTGTCCTCGTAGCTCGCTGCTGAGCTGCCGGAACAGGCGGTGAGCGTGACCGCGAGCGCGAGGCCCGCGAAAGCCGTCCTCCTCCGCATCAGGCCTGGTGTACCCCTAGGTCAACTTGGCAAACGCGACCGGTTCTCAGGGGTTTCACGGCCGAGCGGCAGGCGATTCTCAGAGAAGCGGGGTTCACTGGAGGGCGGAGGAGGGGCACTCATGAGCTATTACCCACCGCAGTACGACCCCTGGGCGCCGCCACCCCCGCCGCCGCCACGCCGGAAGCGCGGGCTGGGCACGGCGCTCGCCGCGCTGGGCCTGGTGGTGCTGGTCGTGCTGGGTTTCGTCGCGTGGGACCTGGGCCGCGGGTCGCTGTCGCCGGGCAGCACCTCGTCGCCGCTGGAGCGGAGCCTGCGCAACGAGCAGACCGGCAACTCGACGCTCGACGTGGCCGAGGTCGCGGAGAAGGTCGAGCCCGGCCTGGTCGACGTGTACTCGACGCTCGGGTACTCCGGGCAGCAGGCCGCGGGCACCGGCATGGTGCTCACCGAGGACGGCAAGGTCCTGACGAACAACCACGTCGTCGCGGGGGCGACCAGCATCAAGGTGACCGACGTGGACACCGGCCGCACCTACCGCGCCGAGGTCCTCGGGTACAGCCGGTCGCGGGACGTGGCGCTGCTGCAGGTGCAGAACGCCTCCGGGCTGGGCACCGTCACCACGGGCGACTCGTCGGAGGTGTCCGTGGGCGATCCGGTGGTGGGGCTCGGCAACGCGGGCGGCGACGGCGGCGAACCCAGCGTCTCGCCGGGGAAGGTCACCGCGCTGAACCAGTCCATCACCGCGACGGACGAGTCCACGGGCAGTTCCGAGCAGCTGACCGGGCTCATCCAGGTGGACGCGAACATCCAGTCCGGCGATTCCGGCGGCGCGCTGGCCGACGCCGAGGGCCGGGTGATCGGGATGAACACCGCGGCCTCGACCGGTTACCAGTTCGGGCAGAACGAGCGCGCCGCCGGGGTGAGCGGGTTCGCCATCCCGATCGACGACGCACTGAACCTGGCCCGGAAGATCGAGGCGGGCCAGGGCTCCGACACTGTCCACATCGGACCGTCGGCGTTCGTCGGCGTGTCGGTGAGTGACGCGGGCGGCTCGGGTGCACTGGTGCAGCAGGTGGTCCCCGGCGGACCGGCCGACGACGCGGGACTGGTCGCCGGCGACGTCATCGTCGCACTGGACGGGCGCACGGTCGGCTCGGCCACCGACCTGACCGCGGTGATGGACACGCTGCACCCCGGCGACCAGGTCGCGGTGACCTGGCTGGACCAGTCCGGGCAGCAGCGCAGCGCGACCGCCACCCTGGTCGAGGGGCCGGTGGGTTAGCCGCCGCGGCGCCGGGGTAGCTGGGAGGTATGACGAACACAGCTCCCCTGCCCACGGAGCAGGGCGGACGGCCGCGGACCGCGATCGTGACCGGTTCCGACTCCGGCATCGGGCGCGCGATCGCCGTCGCGCTCGGTGGTGGCGGCGTGGACGTCGGCATCACGTGGCATCGGGACGAGGAGGGCGCCAACGCGACCGCGGCGCAGGTGCGCGAAGCCGGCGCGCGCGCCGAGGTGCGGCAGCTCGACCTGGGCGACCTGCCCACGGCGGCGGCCGCGATCGACGAGCTCGCCGAGGCGCTCGGCGGGGTCGACGTGCTGGTCAACTGCGCCGGCACGGGCACCGGCCAACGGGTCATGGACATGGACTTCGACACCTGGCGGCACGTGCTGAGCGTCGACCTGGACGGCGCGTTCCTGTGCGCGCAGCGGGCGGCGCGGCACATGATCGACGCCGGTGGCGGCGGGCGGATCGTCAACATCACCAGCGTGCACGAGCACGCGCCGAAGGTCGGCGCGGCGCCCTACTGCGCGGCGAAGGCCGGGATGGGCATGCTCACCAAGGTGCTGGCGCTGGAGTTGGCCGAGCACGGCATCACGGTCAACTCGGTGGCGCCCGGCGAGATCTCCACGCCGATGACCGGCCAGACCGACGTGAACCCGCGCGACCAGGAGCGCCCCGGCGTGCCGCTGGGCCGGACCGGGCACGCGGAGGAGGTCGCCGCCGTGGTGGCGTTCCTGACCACGCCCGCGGCCGGCTACGTGACCGGCTCGTCGTACGTGGTGGACGGCGGGATGCTCCTCATGGGCCCCCAGGGAGCCTCCGGCCTCGGTGACAACAGCTGGCGCAAGATCTGAACCCGCGCGGAATCTGGGCCCGCGCTGGATCTGGGCCCGCGCTGGATCTGAACCGGCGCGGGATCTGGGCCGGCGGCCACCACGGCGCCCGATCCGGCACACACGCCGCCCTGACGGGCAAACACACGGCGGCCCCGGTTTTGGCTGCGTCGGGCGCCGTGTTGGCCACTCCGGGCGGCGAGTTGGCTACCTCGGGCGGCGAGTTTGGCCGCCCCCGGCGGGGTGTTTGCCACTCCCAGCGCCATGTTCGCCGCTCCCGACGCGGAGTTCGCCCCTCACGACGGGGAGTTGGCGAAACGCGGGACTCGCGCCCGCGAACGCGGAACTCGCGCCCGCGAACGTGGGACTCGCGAGCGTGAGCGGGACTCGCGGGGTCAGGTCAGCTCCGCCAGCACCGCTTCGATGCGGGACGCCAGCCACAGGTCCGGCTCGGTGACCCGGCCGGGGAAGCCCGTGGTGACGGTGAACGTCAGCTCGCCGCGGCGGCGTTCGAACTGCGCGTGGTCGCTCAGTTCCGCCGCGTCCCGCTGCACGCGGCCGATCAGCGCGCCGTGCGCCTGCTCCGGCACGCGCACGGTGCGCGACAGGTGGCCGGCGTCCCCGCGCCACCCCGCCAGCCCGCCCAGCGCCCGGGCGATTTCGGTGTCCGACAGCGTCTCCGGCACGACGTCCTCCTTCCGTTTCCCGGGCGGGTACCCGTGGCCCCGCGGGGCGAACCGCGCAAGATTGGAGAAGACGCGCGGCACCCGTGCTCCTTACGGTCTTAACCACCTGACACAGGAAGGAGCGGCGATGAGCGGGGTTCGCGTGCTGGTCGGCACACGCAAGGGGGCCTTCGTCCTGACGTCCGACGAACGGCGCGCCGACTGGGAGCTCACCGGCCCGCACTTCCCGGGCTGGGAGATCTACCACCTCAAGGGCTCCCCCGCCGATCCGGACCGGATCTTCGCCGCCCAGTCGACCAGCTGGTTCGGCCAGCTGATCCAGCGTTCGGACGACGGCGGGAAGACGTGGCACCCGGTGGGCAACGAGTTCGCCTACGAGGGTGTGCCCGGCACCCACCAGTGGTACGACGGCACACCGCACCCGTGGGAGTTCGCCCGCGTGTGGCACCTCGAGCCGTCGTTGACCGATCCGGACCTGATCTACGCCGGGGTCGAGGACGCGGCGCTGTTCCGCTCCAACGACGCGGGCGCGACCTGGCAGGAGCTGCCCGGCCTGCGCGGGCACGGCTCCGGCCCGAAGTGGCAGCCCGGCGCGGGCGGGATGTGCCTGCACACGATCATCCAGGACCCGCGCGACGCGAACCGCCTGATCATCGCCATCTCCGCGGCAGGCGCGTTCCGCACCGAGGACGGCGGCAAGACCTGGCAGGCCATCAACCACGGCCTGAAGTCCGGCCAGATCCCGGACCCGGACGCCGAGGTGGGCCACTGCGTGCACCACATCGCGCGCCACCCGCAGCGCCCGGACGTGCTGTTCATGCAGAAGCACTGGGACGTGATGCGCAGCGACGACGGCGGCGACAACTGGTACGAGATCAGCGGGAACCTGCCGACCGACTTCGGGTTCGTCATCGACGTGCACGCCCACGAGCCGGACACCGTCTACGTGGTCCCGATCAAGAGCGACGAGCACCACTTCCCGCCGGACGGGCGGCTGCGCGTGTACCGCAGCCGCGGAGGCGGCCACGAGTGGGAGCCGCTGACGGCCGGGCTGCCGCAGGAGAACTGCTACGTCAACGTGCTGCGCGACGCGATGGCGGTGGATTCGCTGGAGTCGTGCGGCGTCTACTTCGGCACGACCGGCGGCCAGGTCTACGCGTCGGCCGATTCCGGGGACACCTGGGCGCCGATCGTGCGCGACCTGCCCGCGGTCCTGTCGGTGGAGGTCCAGACGCTGCCATGATCCGCGTCCACCTGCCCGCGCACCTGCGCACCATCGCCCACATCGACGGCGAGGTCGAACTGGAGCTCGACGGCGCCGTCACCCAGCGTGCCCTGCTGGACGCGCTGGAGGAACGCTATCCGATGCTGCGCGGCACGATCCGCGAGCACGGCACCGGCAAACGGCGGGCGTTCGTCCGGTTCTTCGCCTGCGAGGAGGACCTGTCCCACGAGGAACCGGACGCCCCGCTGCCCGCGCCGGTGGTCGCGGGCGCCGAACCGTTCCTCGTGATGGGCGCGATGGCAGGCGGTTGATCTTTTCCCGGTACGGCCGGGAATCGCGGAACATTCACCACGGGGCGGCGCTTGGTCGGCGCACCGGATGTGTTTAGGGTGAAGGCCCCCGACCGGTCCCCCCGACGCGATGCCCTGGTGATGAAGACAATTAGCGACGACACTGTCGAAATTCCGCGGGAGAAACCCGTTTTCGTCGATCCGTCCGGGCGAAGACGCCGCATCGTGCGCCGCGTGAGCATTGCGGCGTGCGCTCTGGTCAGCGGTTACGCCGTGCTGTTGATGGCTTCGCTGCTGGGTGCGCCGATCCCCGCCTCCGTGCTCCTGCCGGTGCCCGCCGCGCCGTCCGCGTCCCCGGCACCGCCGCCGCAGGGCGGCCCGTCGGTGGCCGACGACACCACCGCACCGCGCGGCACCGACCCGTCGTCCCAGGCCCAGACCCAGACGGAGGGCACGGACCAGGGCACGACCGCACCGGTGCCACAGGCCCCGGCCGTGACCACCACGGCCGCACCACAACCACCGTCGTCTCCCGGCGAACCGCGCAACTCGCGCGCCCGCCCCGATCCACCCGGGCGCGGGCAGGACGGCGAGCCGGAACCCGGCCGGTGACCCGGCACCGGCGGCCGAGCCCGCCGAAGGCCCACTGGCTGCTGCTGTCGGCGATCCTCGCGGTCGTCGCAGGCCTGCTCGCACTCGACGCCGTCGTCACCGGCGCGGACGGCGGCGAGGACACGTCGCCGCCGGGTCCCGCGACGACCGTGCCCGCGCAGGTGCGCGGGGGCGGCGCGGTGATCGACCCGCGGTCGGCTTCCCCGGTAACCGCGCGGGCGCGGGACCACGCCATCGCCCTGACCTTCGACGACGGGCCGGATCCGGTGTGGACGCCGCGGATCCTCGACGCGCTGGACCGCAACGGCGCGAAGGCGACGTTCTTCGTGACCGGCGCGCGCGCCGCGCAATACCCGGACCTGGTCCGCGAGATCCTGGCCCGCGGCCACGAAATCGGCAACCACACGGCGAGCCACACCGACCTGAGCACGGCGAGCGGCTTCCGGGCCGATCTGGAGATCCGCACGACGGACCTCGTCCTCGCCGGCACCGCGGGTGTCATCCCGGCGCTGGTGCGGCCGCCCTATTCGTCCACTCCGGACAGCCTGGACGACCGGGACTGGGCCGCGGCGCAGCGGCTGGGCGCGGACGGCAAGCTGGTGGTGTTGTCCGATGTGGACTCCCAGGACTGGCGCCGCCCGGGCGCGGACGCGATCGTCGCGAACGCGACCCCGGCCGGGAACGCCGGCGCGGTGGTCCTGATGCACGACGGCGGCGGGGACCGCGCGCAGACCGTCGAGGCCCTCGACCGGCTGATCCCGGAGCTGCGGTCGCGCGGCTGGACGTTCGGCACGGTCAGCGAGTCCGTCGGGCTGGCCGGAACCCAGGCGACGGCGCCGGTCCGCGCGCGGGTGGGCGGCTGGCTGCTCGTGTTCGCCGTGGGCGCCGCGGAGTTCACGGCCGGGGCGCTGTTCGTGCTGACGGTGGTGGCGACCGTGCTGGCGCTGCTGCGCACGGTTCTGCTCGGCGTGACGACGAGCCTGCACGTGCGGCGGCGCCGCCCGCGGGAGGCGCCGGACCAGCCGGTGACCGTGATCATCCCCGCCTACAACGAGCGCGAAGGCATCGAGTGGGCGGTCCGCTCGGCGCTCGCCGCGGGCCCGCGCGTGCAGGTGATCGTGGTCGACGACGGATCCACCGACGGCACCGACGCACTGGTGGAGCGGATCGCCCGCCGCCGCCCGAGCGTGCGCCTGATCCGGCAGGCCAACGCGGGCAAGGCGGCCGCGCTGAACACCGGCCTCGCCGCCGCGCGCACCGAACTGGTCGTGCTGATGGACGGCGACACCGTGCTGGAGCCGGGTTCGGTGCCCGCGCTCGTGCGCAACTTCGCCGACCCGGCCGTGGCGGCGGTGTCCGGCAACGCCAAGGTCGGCAACCGCGGCCGGCTGCTCGGGAGGTGGCAGCACATCGAGTACGTGTGCGGCTTCAACCTGGACCGGCGGCTCTACGACGTGCTCGAGTGCATGCCCACGGTGCCGGGCGCGGTGGGCGCGTTCCGGCGGTCGGCGGTGCTGCGCGTCGGCGGGGTGCCCACGGACACGCTCGCCGAGGACACGGACCTGACGATGGCGCTGGAGCGCGGCGGCTGGCGCGTGGTGTACGAGGAGGAGGCGCGGGCGCTGACCGAGGCCCCGGCGACGCTGGCGGAGCTGTGGAAGCAGCGGTACCGCTGGTGCTACGGGACGCTGCAGTCGGTGTGGAAGCACCGGCACGCGGTCGCCGAGCGCGGCAGCGCGGGACGGCTGGGGCGGCGCGGGCTGCCGTACCTGTTGCTGTTCCAGGTGCTGCTGCCGATCGTCGCGCCGCTCGTCGACGTCGCCGCCGTCTTCGGGCTGTTCACCGGCGAGCGGTGGCTGGTGCTCGGGGCGTGGCTGGCGTTCCTGGCGCTGCAGGCGATCCCGGCGGTGGTGGCGTTCCGGCTGGACCGGGAGCCGCTGCGGCCGCTGCTCGCGCTGCCGTTGCAGCAGTTCGTCTACCGGCAGCTGATGTACCTGGTGGTGCTGCAGTCGTTGAGCACGGCGCTGGCCGGGGCGCGGTTGCCGTGGCACAAACTGCCGCGCCGCGGCCTGCTCAAGCCGTGACTCGCGAGCGGGCCCTGACGAACGAGCGGGCCCTGACGAATGAGCGGGCGCAGTCGAGCACGGTGTCCGCGAGCGGCCGGGGGTTCCAGCCCAGCACGTCGCGCGCCTTGCCGGTGGCGAAGCGGAACTCCTCGCCGAGCTCGGGCACGACCTGGCGCAGCGCAGGGTCGAACAGGGCGGCGGCGCGGACGAGCGGGCCGGGCAGCCGCCGGGACGGCACGCGCGCGCCGGGCTGCCCGCGCAGGATGGCCGCGATGTCCTCGATCCAGTGGAACGGCCCGGCGGCGAGGAACCGCTCCCCCGCCGCCTCCGGGCTGAGCATCGCGGCGACGTGCAGTGCGGCGACGTCCCGCACGTCGGTGAACGGGAAACCGAGGCGCGGCAGCCCGGGCATCCGGCCGGTCACGAGCCGCTCGACCACCGACAGCGAGTAGGACGGGCGGCCGCGCACGGGTCCCAGCAGGGTGCCGGGCGCGATCACGGTCAGCCGGTCCGTCATCCCGTGCTCGCGGGCGTACGCCCAGGCGGCGCGCTCGGCGAGGGTCTTGGACCGGACGTAGGCGCGGGCCGGCGGGTGGCCGGGGTCGGTCCAGTGGTCCTCGGTGATCGGGTCGGGCCGGGGGCCGGCCGGGTAGGCGGCCGCGGACGACGACGAGGTCACCACGATCCGCCGCGCGCCCGCGGCCCGGGCGGCGGCGAGGACGCGGAGCGTGCCGTCCCGGGCGGGGCCGACCAGGGCGGCGGGATCCCGCGGCGGCACGGCCGGGAACGGCGACGCGACGTGCAGGACGAAGTCGCAGCCCGCCGCGGCCTCCGCCCAGCCCGCGTCGGAGCCGAGATCGGCCTCGACGACGGTGAGGCGCGCGGTGGGGTGTCCCGCCGGCAGCTGGGCGGCCACCACCGGGCGGCGGGAGCGGTCGCGGACGGTGGCCCGCACGTGGTAGCCGCGGGCGAGGAGGAGGTCGATGCACCAGCCGGCGAGGTAGCCGGTGCCGCCGGTCACGAGGACGGTTTCGTCGGTCACCTCTCCAGGCTGCGGGCGCGCACGGGCCGCGGCCTCGTCCCGCGCGCCGGTCGCGGCGGCCGCGCGGCGGATGGGGGCTCGTCCTGGAGGAGGAGGACGAGACGCAGCCTCGGCTAAAGAGCCACCCGGAACCAGCGGAACCTCCCTCCCTGGCGGAACCGCGCGGTCCGACCACCGGACATCCACTACCGCACACCGACCCCAGCGCAACAACCCCCGAGAACCAGCCGGACCTCCTTCCCAGGGAGGAACCGCCCGGCGCGCCCGCCCGTTAGTGTCGGTTCTGTGCTCCTGGGGTGGGTTGGGCGGGCGGTCGGCGACCGGTTCGGGCCCGCGCGTCTGCTGCCGCTCGTGATCGGCCCTGGCTATCTGCTGCTGGTGCAGCGGCCGGAGCCGACGCCGGCGGATTGGGTGGTCGTGTTCGCCGCGGCCGGGGTGTTCCTCGCGGGCGGGGTGTGGCCGCTGGCGGTCGCGGGCGTGGAGTCCCTGCTCATCCTGGCCGCGCACCAGTGGGCCGACGCCACCCCGGTGGCGGTGAAGGTGCTGGCCGGCGTCGCGGTGTTCGAGCTGGCCATCCGCCGCCCGATGCGCACCGCCCTGCTCGGCGCCGCCGTGCTCACCGCGGTGTACTTCGTGCTCGGCACCTACGACCACATGCTGACCGGCGTGCTCGCCGTCGGCTACCGGGTCCTCACCGTCGTGGGCGGCCCGCTGCTGCTCGGCGCCTACCTGCGGGCCGGGGTGCGGGCGGTGGCGCAGGCGAGCGCGCGGGCCGAGGAGGCCGAGGCGCGCCGGGAACTCGCCGCGCGTGGCGCCCGCCTGACCGAGCGCACCGAGATCGCCCGCGAGCTGCACGACCTGGTGGCCCACCACGTCGCGTCGATGGCGCTGCGGGTCGGCGTGGCGCGGGCCGTGGTGCCGGACCTGGATCCGCGTGTCGGCGAGGTGCTCGACGACGTCCACGCCTCGGCCACCCGGACCCTCGCCGACCTGCGGGAGCTGGTGTCCGCGCTGCGCGACCCGGCGAGCGTGCGCGACCACGGCGTGCTCATCGAGACCGCGTCGCTGCCCGCCGCGGTGGAGTCGGTGATCGGGCGCAGCAGGCAGGCCGGGCTGGCGATCGACTGCCACGTCGACCCGGCGATCGCGGCGCTCGATTCGCTGCGCGGCCTGGCGGTGCTGCGGCTGGTGCAGGAGAGCCTGACGAACGTCGCCAAGCACGCCGGCCCCGGCGCGCGGGCGCACGTCCGGGTGGACGCCGGCGGCGGGCAGGTGCTGGTCGAGGTCACCGACACGGGTGGCGCGCGGGGCGGCGGCGGTGAACCGGGCTACGGACTGGTGGGCCTGCGGGAACGCGTCGACCTGGTCGGCGGCACCCTCGAGGCCGGCCCGCACGGCGACGGCTGGCGGGTGCGTGCGCTGATCCCGGCGGAGACGTCCGCCCCGGTCGATTCGGAGGTCCCGTGATCCGCACCCTGCTCGTCGACGACCAGCAGCTCGTCCGCGCCGGCCTGCGCATGCTGTGCGAGTCCACGTCGGACATCGAGGTCGTCGGCGAGGCGCCGCACGGCGGTGAGGCGATCCGGCTGGCCGGCCGGGTCAAGCCCGACGTGGTGCTGATGGACCTGCGGATGCCCGGCACGGACGGCATCACCGCGACGAAGACGATCCTCGGCGAGCGGCCCGCGACGCGGATCGTCGTGCTGACGACCTTCGACGACGACGAGCACCTGTACCCGGCGCTGGCGGCGGGCGCGTGCGGGTTCCTGGCCAAGGACGCCACGCCCGCCGAGCTGCTCGACGGGATCCGCCGGGCGGCCGCGGGCGGCAGCCCGTTCAGCGACGACGTCCTGCGGCGGCTGGTCGGGCAGGCGGTGCGGTCCAGGGCGGAGCGGCCGGATCTGCCGTTGACGCCGCGCGAGCGGGAGGTGCTCGGACTGGTCGGGATGGGACTGTCCAATGCGGACATCGCGGCGCGGATGCACGTCGGCGTCACGACGGTCAAGACGCACGTGGCGAACCTGATGGACAAGACCGGCAGCCCCAGCCGCGTGCACCTGGCGATCCTCGCCGTGCGCCACGACCTGACCCCGGACGACGGGAAACGATGACCCCCGGCGTCACCGGGGGTCACCGTCAGGGAGAGAGGCGGAGCGGGTGACGTCAGTCGTCGTCGCCCTCGTCCCCGTCGTCGTCCCAGTCGTGGTCGTGGTGGTGGTGACCCGCGACCGACCAGGTGTCACTGGAGTGCGCGCCCTCCGGGCCCGCCCACTGGCAGCCCTCACCGTAGAAGGAGGTGTGGCCGTTGGTTCCGGAGACGGTGTAGTCGCCGCCCGCCCCCTCCGGGCCTGCCGACAGGTTGGCGTCGTAGTAGCCGGCGTAGCCGTGACCGTAGCCGTCGTCGTCGTAGCCGTAGTCGTGGCCCGCGACCGAGCCGGTGCTGGAGATCGCGGCGCCGTCCGGGCCGGCGGACGCGGCGGAGTCGCCGTAGCTGTCAGCCGACGCGATGCCCGCGGCACCGAACGACAGCGGGATGGCCAGCAGACTGGCGATCGCGAAGCGACGAACGTTCATGGTTCTGAATTCCCTTCGTATCAACGGATTCCGGGCCGGAACCTGAGCGGCTCCGCGGACCGGGTGCCCGGGACGGCTGGGGCAAATCCGGCACGCAGATGTGACGCAGGACACGTTGCGATCACGGCGTGGCGACGCGACAGGCGAACTCTCGCTGGTCGGCCCCGCGAAACCGATCCGTCACGGCGGACGCCGCGAATTCCGTTGCCCCGCAGGGCATCCACCCTTGGTGCGTCACTCACGCGTGTGGACTGGACCAGGCCGCGGCGCTTGACAAGGATCGCCCCGCCGCCGATGCTCATCGCAGTAACTGTTACTTCGGGTAATAGCTTCAGCGAGGAGGCGGCGTGGTCCGGCGAGTGGTGTCCCGGGACGGCACGCGGATCGCGGTCGCGGAAGCCGGTGATCCGGCCGCGCCGACCGTGGTGTGCGTGCACGGCTACCCCGACGACCGGTCCGTTTGGGACGGTGTGGCGGCCCGGCTCGCGGACCGGTTCCACGTGGTCACCTACGACGTCCGTGGCGCGGGCGAGTCGGATCGGCCCGCGCGGCGCGACGGTTACGCGCTCGACCGGCTAGCCGAGGACCTGGCCGCCGTGCTCGACGAGGTCAGCCCGAACCGGCCGGCGCACCTCGTCGCGCACGACTGGGGGTCGATCCAGAGCTGGCACGCGGTGACCGGGGACCTGCTGCGCGGGCGGATCGCGTCGTTCACCTCGATCTCCGGGCCCTCGCTCGACCACGCCGGGCACTGGTTCCGCACCCGGTTGCGGCGGCCGTCGGGGTGGGGGCCGGCGCTGCGGCAGCTGGTGCACTCGACCTACATCGTGTTCTTCCAGATCCCGCTGGTTCCCGAGCTGGGCTGGCGGTCCGGGGTGGGCCGCCGGGTGCTGCGGCGGCTGTCGGGCAGTGCGGCGGGCAGCCCGGCGGTGGCGGACGCCGTGCACGGGCTGGAGCTGTACCGGGCGAACATCGGCGCCCGGCTGTCCCGTCCGCGGCCGCGGCCCGCGGAGGTGCCGGTGCAGGTGCTCGCGCCGCTGGACGACCCGTACGTGACGCCCGCACTGCAGACGGACGTGGCGCGGTGGGCGCCGCGGCTGTGGGTGCGGCGGTTGCCGGGCGGGCACTGGATCCCGCGCGAGCGGCCGGACGTGATCGCCCGCTGCACGGCCGAGCTGGTGGATTTCGCCGAGGGTGCGCCGGAGAGCCGGGGACTGCGGCGGGCGCGGGCGGCAGGGATGGTGGATTCCGCGGTGGGGACGACGGGAAGGCGGGCGCGAGCGGCCGGGCTGGTCGATTTCACGCCGGAAAGGCGGGCGCGGGCGGCCGCGACCGAGCTCGTGGATTCCGTGGAGAGGGCGTCGGAGAGCGTGGCGCTTCGGCAGGCGCGGACCGTCGAGGCCGGGCCGGTGGATTCCGTCGAGGGGGCGCCGGAAAGGCGGGGGCGGCGGCGGGCGCGGGCCGTCGGGGCCGGGCTGGTGGATTCCGTCGAAGGCGCGCCGGAGAGCCGGGGGCTGCGGCGGGCGCGGGGGGCCCGGTTCGACGGGTACCTGGTGGTGGTCACCGGGGAGAGCCGGTTCGCGCGGGCGGCGGCCGCGGCGTTCGCGAGGGCCGGGGCCGAGGTGCGCGGCGACGGGCCGGACGTGCCGGACGTGGTGGTGGACAGCCGGGGCACGGCGCGGGAGTTCGCGGCGCGGATGGCCGACCGTGGCGAGGGCGGGCAGCTGGTGCTGCACGACCCCGCGGAAGCCGCCCGCCTGCGACGCGAATACCCCGGCCTGAACGTGATCGTGGCCGGGGACGGCTCCCCGGAACGCGCGGCAAGGCGGGTGCTGCAGGCCGTGGCCCGCAACCGCCACGCGGGAACCTGACGCCGCACCAGCGGCCCGTACCGCCGGCGCGGCACAACCCCACGGAAGCCGCCCGCGACGGAATTTCCCAACCAGGACATGATCGCGGCCGGGGACGACTCCCCGGAACGCGCCGCAAGGCGGGTGCTGCAGGCCATGGCCCGCAACCGCCACGCGGGAACCTGACGCCGCACCAGCGGCCCATACCGCCGGTGCGGCACAACCCCACGGAAGCCGCCCGCGACGGAATTTCCCAACCAGGACATGATCGCGGCCGGGAACGGCTCCCCGGAACGCGCCGCAAGGCGGGTGCTGCGAGCCGTGGCCCGCAACCGCCACGCGGGAACCTGACGCCGCACCAGCGGCTCATACCGCTCGTGCGGCACAACCCCACGGAAGCCGCCCGCGACGGAATTTCCCAACCAGGACATGATCGCGGCCGGGGACTGCGCGTCGAAGCGCCCGGCAAGGCGCCCGGCCAACGCCGAAGCCGAAGGGGCGCCCGGCAAGGCGCCCGGCCAACGCCGAAGCCGAAGGGGCGCCCGGCCAACGCCGGGCGCCCCAGGGGATCAAGCGCGCGCCAAACCCCGCTCCACCGCGGCGATGATCTGCGGCCGCAGCTCCTCCGGGCGGATGATCGCGTCCACCGAGCCGACCCGTTGCGCCCGCTGGATCGAGTGCACCCCGTCGAACTCGGCAGCCACCTCGCCCAGCTTCTCGGCCCGCACGGACGCCCGCACGTCCGCCAGCTGCGTCACCAGCGCGGCCCGCGAAGCGCTGTCCGCCGCCGCGATCCGCGCCTCCAGCTCCGACACCCGCGGGTCGTTCGCCGTGCGGGAGTTGACCTCCTGCGCGAACACCACGGCCGCCGCGGGGGCGCCGCCCAGCACGGACGCGTACGAGCCGTCCACGGCGAGCACCGTCATGTTCGGGTTCAGCGTCTTCGAGAACACCACGAACGCCCCGCCGTGGTAGCGCGAGATGACACAGAACACGATAGGCCCGCGGAAGTTCACGATCGCCCGCCCGATCTCCGCGCCGTACTCCAGCTGGAGCTTGCGCATCGACTCCGGGGAACCGTCGAAACCGGACAGGTTCGCCAGCACCACCAGGGGCCGATTGCCGCTCGCCGCGTTGATCGCGCGCGCCGCCTTCTTCGACGAGCGCGGGAACAACGTGCCCGCGGTGTAGGTGTCCGGGCCGTCGGTGGGCGGGAAACCGCGCCGCGGCACCGACCGCGACTCGATGCCCAGCAGACACACCGGGATCCCGCCGAGGTGCACGTCCTGCACGACCGCGGTCTCCGCGTCCGCCATGCCGGCCCAGCGTTCCAGGATCGCGTGGTCCTGGTCGGCCAGCGCGCGCATCACGGTGCGGATGTCGAACGGCTTCTTGCGGTCCGGGTTGGTCTCCCGCGAGAAGATCTGGCCCACCGTGGTGAAGTCGGACCCGACGATGGCGTGCGGGTAGTCGCAAACGTCCCGGTCGACCGGGTCGGTCGTCGTCGCCCGGCGCGGGCCGGTCTCGCCCGGCAGCACGTACGTGTGGTCGTAGTGGGTCATCAGCACGCCGTGCGCGGCGCCCAGGTTCGGCGCCCAGTACTGCGCCTGACCGTTCGGCCCCATCACGCGGTCGTAGCCGCCGATGCCGAAGTTGTCCTCGGCGGACACGCCACCGGAGAAGTCCAGCGACTGCTTGCCCGTCAGCACCATCGCCGAATCCGGCGTCATCACCAGGATGCCCTTGGTGTGCATGAGCATCGTGGCTTCGGCGTTCCAGTACGGCTGCGCACCCACGTTGATGCCGGCGACCACGATGTTGATCTCGCCGCCGTCCTGGGTGAACTGGACGATGCGGCGCAGGGCCGCGGCGATCCAGTCCATGTTCTCGGTGCCCGAGTCCATCGCGATCCGCGCGCCTGCCGACAACGCGTACCACTCGACCGGGACTCGCAGCCGCTCCGCGAGGTCCAGCGCCGCGATCACGCGTGCACACTCCGGTTCGGACAGTGCGCCCAGCGCCTTCGTCGGGTCGCCGAGCAGCACCACGCGGGTCACGCCTTCCGGGTACCGCTCGGTCGGCGTGGTCGCCACCCCCGCGACGATCCCGGCCTTGTTCAGGCCCCGCTCACGCTCGACCGGCACCAGCGCCCCGGCGTCGTCGAGGTCGTACTCGGTGAACGAGCCGCCCTCGCCGGCGAGCATGCCGGTCAGCTCATACGGGTAGACCGTGCCGCGGCGCCGCGCGCGCAGCACCTTCTGGCCGTAGTCGTCCAGCGGCTGGATCAGCTCGGTCGGCGGGTCGGTGATGGTCAGCCGGACACCGGTGGCGACGTCGTAGGTCACCCGCACCGCGATCGGCCGCAGCTCGCCGGTCTCCTTGTCGCGCTGGCGGCCGAGGAACAGCACCTCCTCGACACCGGCGCCCGCGGTGGTCGGCACCACCCGCTGCGCGACCGTGTTCAGGTCGTCGGCGGTGAGGTCACTGGGCGGCCACACGTAGAGGAAGATCCGGTTGGTGTCGAGCCGCTTCTTCGCCGGGCGCTGGGCCTGCACCTTGCGGATCGCGTCCAGGCACGCGCCGAGCGCGCCCTCGACCGCGGGCAGGGCGAGGATGCGGCCCTCGTCGTCGCGCAGCGGGGTCAGGTCGCGGACCTGCGCCATCGCCACCAGGCGTTCGTCGGACGGGTTCTTCGGCGCGACGCAGCGCACCAGGTAGACGTCCTCGTCGGCCGACGGCAGCCGGGTGAGGTCGAAGTTCTGCAGGCGCCGCAGCTGCAGCCGCTGCCCGATCAGCGGGTGCAGGCCGCGGATCAGCCGCTCCTCGGCCAGGCCCGCCGACGACGGCCGGAACGTGAAGTGGTGGTGCATCGCCGATCCGCTGCGCCCGGCGACCGTGGTGGTCAGGCGGCGCAGGTTGTTCGGCAGCGCGACGCGGGACAGCACCTCGCGCAGCTCGGCGGCCATCAGGTCGGCCTCGGCCGGCTGGCCGGTCCAGGTCAGGTAGATGTCGGCGACCAGCGCGCCGGGCTCGGTCTTCGCGGCGACCTCGGCGACCCTGTGCACCGCGTCGGCCAGGCCGTCGAAGTCGGCGACGGTCGCGATGAGCCGCTGCCGCTGGCCGTCCAGGTCGTACCCGGCGGTGACGAACGCGTGCCCGCCCGCCGTGCCGGTCTCCACGCCCTCCAGGCCGTGCTCGCGGTAGTAGCGGCGGCTGAGCACCTCCAGCAGCGGGCCGGGGTCGAGGCCGGGCCGTCCGATGCGCTGGCCGAGCAGCCGCACCAGCGGTTCGGGGCTGGCGACCATCTCGGCGATGCGCTGCTCGCGGTCCGGCGCCTCCGGGTTCGCGTCGAGGTAGCTGAGGTGGCGGCGCACCTTGGTGTAGACCTCGGCGCGGGTGCGGCGCAGCAGCGGCTGGGCGAACCAGCGGAACACCAGGCTGCGGGCGAGGTCGCCGACCACCGGGAACCGCAGCTGGGTGGCGCGGATCAGGTGCTCCAGCGCCTGGCCGACGGTCTGCCGGAGCCCGTTGTGCGGCGGGGCCTCGGTGAGCCACTGCTGCAGCAGCGCGGTGATCACGGCGACGTCGGAGGCCGCGCGCTGCTGGGCGAGGAAGATGCGGAAGACCGCCTCCTCCAGCTCGGGCGTGCGGTCCAGCCCGTCGACGCCGTAGTGGCCCAGCACGCGGGTCAGGCGGCCCTGGAAGGTCTCGGACAGCCCCGCTCGCTCCGCGTCGAGGCTCTGCAGGTAGGTGTGGAAGTGCTCGCGCGGGCTGTGCACCCGCGTCTCGGCCTTGGTCTCCTCGCCTTCCGGCTTGTTGCGGGACAGCTCCGACAGGTCGGCGAAGACCTCCAGCAGCGCGGTCTCCGCCTCCAGCGGCCGCTGCGGCAGCTCGGCGCGCGCGGCCAGGTACCCTGCCAGGGTGCGGCCGCCGTCGCGCGGGTCGACGTCGAACCCGAGCAGCATGCTGCGCAGGTCGGCCAGGCCGCGCTCGACGCGGTGCGCCGCGGACAGCCCGTCCGGCTCGGACGGCAGGTCCAGGTCCACCCCGGCGGTCTCCGGGGCCGCGTCGGCGTCGTCGTCGGCGAGCGGTTCCAGCCGCAGCAGCGCGGCGCCGGTCTCCACCTGGCTGCCGACGGAGACCAGGGACTCCTTGAGCAGCGCCCGGAACGGCGCGCGCAGGACGGTCTCCATCTTCATGGACTCGAGCACCAGCACGGGGGCGCCGGCCTCGACCTCGTCGCCGACGGCGAGCGGCGTCGCGACCACCAGCGCCGGGGCGGGCGAGCGGACGACACCGCCCTCGTCGCGGCTGATCCGGTGGGTCACGCCGTCGACCTCGACCAGGTGGATCGGCCCGTGCGTGCCGGTCACCAGCCGGAAGCGGTGGCCGTTGACGTGGATCTGGCCGGTGTGGGAGTCGTAGCGTTCCAGCTCGGCGTCGACGGTCTCCACGTCGTCGCCAGTCACGAAGCCGATCCGGTAGCGGCCCGGCCCGGTCTGGGCGACGGTGAGGCGGTAGCTCGCGCCGCGCAGCTTCAGGTCGATCGGGCGGCCGACCTCGTGCTGCACCTGCGGGCGCCCACCGTGCGCGGTGGACAG
This sequence comes from Amycolatopsis sp. 3B14, assembly GCF_050958625.1. Taxonomy (NCBI): domain Bacteria; kingdom Bacillati; phylum Actinomycetota; class Actinomycetes; order Pseudonocardiales; family Pseudonocardiaceae; genus Amycolatopsis; species Amycolatopsis sp. 3B14. The sequence goes on along the minus strand of NZ_JBHZEN010000021.1, from coordinate 133,808 downwards.
CAGGCGCTGCAGCTCGACCTGCTTCTCGTCCTGGTAGGCCTCGATCGCGGCAGTGGCCAGCGCGATGCCGGAGTGCGCGTGCGAGACCAGGCGGCCCTGCGCGCGGACCCGGTCGATCCAGCCGGTGTCGGCACTCGCGTCGATCACCTCGGGCTGGCCCAGCAGGTCCAGGACGAAGCTCTTGTTGGTGGTGCCGCCCTCGATGAGCACGGTGGTCTCGCGCATGGCGCGGCGCAGGCGGGACAGCGCCTCGTCGCGGTCGCGACCGTAGGCGATGATCTTGGCGATCATCGAGTCGAAGTCGGCGGGGATCGTGTCGCCCTCGCTGACGCCGGTGTCGACGCGGATGCCCGGGCCTGCCGGGAGGTCGAGCAGCGCGATGCGGCCGGGGGCGGGCGCGAAGTCGCGGTCGGGGTCCTCGGCGTTGAGCCGGGCTTCGATGGCGTGGCCCAGCTCGGCGGGCGGGGCGCCCTCCAGCTTGCCGCCGGAGGCGACGTGCAGCTGGGCCTTGACCAGGTCCATCCCGGTCGTGGCCTCCGTGATCGGGTGCTCGACCTGCAGGCGGGTGTTCACCTCCAGGAAGGCGAACAGCTTCTCGCCGGGGTGGTAGAGGAACTCCACGGTGGCGGCGCCGCGGTAGCCGACCGCGACGGCGAGCCGCTCGGCGGAGGCCTTCAGCTCGGCCACCTGCTCCGGCGCGAGCACCGGCGAGGCGGACTCCTCGATGATCTTCTGGTTGCGGCGCTGCACGGAGCAGTCCCGCACGCCCAGTGCCCACGCGGTGCCCTGGCCGTCGGCGATGACCTGGACCTCGACGTGCCGGGCGCCGGTGACCAGGCGCTCCAGGAACACGACACCGCTGCCGAAGGCGCGCGCGGCCTCCTGGCTGGTGCGCTCGTAGGCGTCCCGCAGCTCGTCCGCGTCGTTGACGACCCGGATGCCGCGCCCACCGCCGCCCGCGGTGGCCTTGAGCATGAGGGGGTAGCCGATCTGCTCGGCGGAGCGCAGCGCGGCGTCGAGGTCCTCGACCGGCCCGCGGCTCCACGGCGCGACGGGCACGCCCACCTCTTCGGCGATCAGCTTGGCGCCGATCTTGTCCCCCAGTTTGCGCATGGCCTCCGGGTTCGGGCCGATGAAGGTGACCCCGAGCTTTTCGCACAGCTCGGCGAAGGCCGGGTCCTCGGCGACGAAGCCCCAGCCGACCCAGGCGGCGTCGGCCTTCGTCTCGGTCAGCGCGCGTTCCAGCACGGCGAGGTCGAGGTAGGGGCGGTTCGCCGCGGGGCCCAGGTTGTAGGCGATGTCGGCTTCCCGCACGAAGGTGGCGTTGCGGTCCACGTCGGTGTAGAGGGCCACCGTCTCGATGCGCGGCCCGCCCTCCGCGTTGAGCTCACCGACGGCGTGGATGAGCCGCATCGCGGCTTCTCCCCGGTTGACGATCGCGACACGACTGAACACCGAATCGAGCCTCACAAGTTGTGGTGGTTGGACTGCGCGGCCTCCCCTGGCTGCTGGTCCAGCATCGCGCGTACCCACCGGTAGTGTGATCGTCGCACCCGCACCGTGCCGACGGTGGTTTTTTGTCGGAACCCTCCAAAGGACCGCTCTGACCCGGGACTATGCCCACCGCTCGCGCGCACGCGGGACCACGCGGATCGTGAGAGCCTGGTCACTCGCCCTTGTAGAAGACGACCAACGGCGGGCTAGCCGCGGCGGCGCACCGGGAGGCGCAGGTGCAGCACGCCGTCGCCCTGGATGACCACGTCGGGGTCGCCCAGCATCAGGTTGCCGTCGGCCAGCGCGCCGAAGTACGGCTTCCCCCGGCCGAAGACGACCGGCACGACGTCGATCGCCACATGGTCGATGAGCCCGAGCGCCAGCGCCTGCCCGCCGACGTCACCCGCGCCCACCCCGATTTCGCCGTCGCCGGCCAGCTCCTGCGCTCGCGCGATCCCCTCCTCCACCGAGCCGGCGAAGTGATAGGGCGCCTCCGGGTGCCAGCCCGCGGGCCGCGGCCGGTGCGACACGACCACGACGTGCTCGCTCGCGGGCGGATGGCCCTCCCAGCCGTTGGTCAGGTCGAACTGGTGCCGCCCGACGACCAGGACCTTCTGGCGCGACCACATGCCGCGCACGTACTCGGCGGAGGCCGCCGAGACCCGGAACGGCGAACCGTGGATGTCGGGGTGGTCCTCGCCGACGAGCGGGTGGTCGCCGTTGAAGTACCAGTCGTGGAGCGGTCCGACGTCGTCGTTCTCGTCGGCGATGTAGCCGTCCAGCGAAGCCACCGCGTGCAGGTAGGTCGTCCCCATCGTCGCTCCTCCCAGGGGACCAGCGTCCCCCAGGGGCCGTGCGGGCGCAACCGCCCCGGCGGGGCACCCCGCCCGGCGAGGTGCCCCGTCACCGCCTCACGGCTGGTAGAGCCAGTCGGTCCAGCGGTAGTCGTCCAGGCGGCGTTCGGTCAGGTACTGGTTGCGCAGCAGCCGGGCCAGGCCGTCGCAGTGCCAGAGCTCGCCCCAGACCCGGGCGCTGGACTGCACGCGCGCGGTCCGCGCCGTGCGGGCCTGCTCGTACGACGCGAGCGCGGCCGGCCAGTCCAGCGCGGCGGCGGCCTGCTGCTTGGCGACCTCGCCGGCAAGGCTGTGCGCGTCCTCCAGCGCCTGGCACGCCCCCTGCGCGAGGTACTGCAGCATCGGGTGCGCCGCGTCGCCGGTCAGCGCCAGCCGTCCGTCGACCCAGCGCGGCACCGGCAGCCGGTCGTACATCGGCCACCGCCGGTCGCGCCACAGCCACGCCAGACCGCGCCGCACCGCGTCGCAGGTGTCGTCGAACGCCGCGTCCAGCTCGTCCGGGCCGCCCCACTCGCCCTCGCCGCGCTCGTACGCGGGCGAGGCGAACACCGCGACCGTGTTGAGCAACTCCCCACCCCGCAACGGGTATTGCACCAGGTGGCACTTCGGTCCGAAGTGGACGACCACGTCGGTGAGCACGTCGTCGTCGAGCCCGGTCACCTCGGACACCGGGCGGGTGCCGCGGTAGGCGACGTAACCGGAGCACACCGGCTGGTCGTCGGACAGCCGCGACCGCAGCGACGACCACAGCCCGTCGGCGGCCAGCGCGGCACCGGCCGCGAACTCCCGTTCCCCCGCCCGCACCCGCACGCCGTCGGGCCGCACCTCGACGTCGTCGGCCTGGTGGTCGGCCAGCAACTCGACCCCGGCATCCCGGCAGGCGTCGTGCAGGATCGTCAGCAGGTCGCTGCGGTGGATCACCACGTACGGCGCGCCGTAGCGCTCGACGAACCCCCGCCCGAGGTCGAGCGAGGTCAGCTCGGCGCCGTCGAGCGCGTCCTTGAGCACCAGCCGCCGCGGCAGCACCCCGCGCGCGACCACCTCGTCCAGCAGGCCCCACTCACGCAGGATCCGGGTCGCGTTGGGGGCCAGCTGCAGTCCCGCGCCCACCTCGGCGAACGCGGGGGCCCGCTCCAGCACGCGGACCCGCTGCCCGGTCGCGGCGAGGGCGAGGGCGTTGGCGAGCCCGCCGATCCCGCCGCCGACCACCACCACATCGGTGTCGGTCATGTCTTCCTCCTACAGCCAGGGGCCGAGTTCGGGGGCCTGGTCGGCGCGTCCGGTAAGCCAGCGCGCGAGGGCGGGGCCGTGGCCCTGCGCGGTCCGCCGCCGCAGCGCGTCGGTGATCAGCGCCTCGACCAGGTCGGCCGGCAGGTCCTCGAACCCGGCGCCGCAGTCGAGGTCGACGGCGTGCACGGCGACCTCGCGGGTGCGCATCCAGACGATCTCGGTGGCGGGCACGGTCCGGCCCTGCGCGGTGACCACCTCGTTGGCCCAGGCGTCCGCGGGCAGCGCCGCCACGTCGGCGGCCAGCGCGTCGGCCGAGTCGTGCACCAGCCGCCGCAGTTCGGGCACGGGCAGCTTCGCGCCCGCCTCGATCTCCGCGGCGCGGTGCTCGGCGCTTTCGTACATCCGCGACTCGACCCCGGTGCGGGCCCAGCTCAGCAGTCGCCGCAGCGCTTCGGCGTTGTAGTGCAGGTGGGCCACGAGGTGGCGGCGGGTCCAGCCGGGCAGCAGCGTCGGCGCGTCGAACGCGTCGTCGGGCAGCTCGTCGATCGCCCGGAGGACGAGCCGGGTGCCGTCGTCCATCCAGTCACTCATCGCGGGCCACGTTCTCCAGCCTGCCCAGACCGCTGATCTCGGTGACCAGCCGGGCGCCGTGGGACAGGTACCGCGGTGGTTTCCGCGCGTGGCCGACGCCGCCGGGGGTGCCGGTGGCGATGACGTCGCCGGGCCGCAGCGTCAGGATCGTCGAGGCGTAGCGGACCAGCTGGACCGGGTCGAACACCAGGTCGCCGGTGTTCGCCTTCTGGACCTGCTCGCCGTCGACCTCGCAGCTCAGCTCCAGCGCGGGTGTGGCGCCGCCGGGCAGCTCGTCCGGGGTCACCAGGTACGGGCCGAACGGCGTGGTGCCCTCGAACGTCTTGCCCTGCAACCACATCGGCGACCGGTACTGCCAGTCGCGGGTGGTGACGTCGTTGAGGACGCTGAACCCGGCGATCGCCGCGGCCGCCTCCGTCTCGCTCGCGCGGCGCACGGTGGCGCCGACGACGAGCGCCAGCTCGGCCTCCCAGTCGACCGCGTCCGACTCGGGCGGCAGCGCGATCGGGTCGGCCGGGCCGACGAGCGCCTCCGGGTACTTGGCGAACAGCGTCGGGTACCGCGGCAGTTCGCGGCCCATCTCCAGGATGTGGTTGCGGTAGTTCAGGCCGACGCACAGGATCTTGCCCGGCCGCGGGACGACCGGGGCGAGGTCGGCGCCGGCGAGCGGGCGCTCCGGCGTGACCGCCCCGGCCTGAGCGCGCCAGTCCTCCTGGGCCAGGAAAGCGCCGACGTCGGGCGCGCCGAGCTCGGCGTAGCGCTCACCTTCGACGCGGATGGCGCGGGTGCCTTCGGCCGTGCGCAGGGTCGCGAGCTTCACCGCCGCCCTCCCACCCGCACGCGGTCGGCGTGCAGCCGCTCGAAGATCGGGGTGTCGCTGAAGCGGAACAGGTCCAGCTGCGTGTCGGCGGCGAGGGTCACCTCGGCCCAGGACGGCACGACGAACAGGTCGCCGTGGTCGACGGTCCACTCCTGATCGGCGACGCGGACCGTGCCGGAGCCCTCGAAGACCTGCCACACGGCCGAGCCGACCTCCTGCCGCGGCGCGGTCTCGGCGCCGGCGCGCAGCCGGTGGAACTCGGCGCGGATGGTCGGCATGACGTCGCCGCCGGTGGTCGGGTTGGTGAAGCGGACCGCGGCGTGACCGGGCTCGACCACGCCCGGGTGGCCCTCGTCCTCCAGTGCCAGCTGGTCGGTCAGCGCGGCGTCGGTGTGCTCCCAGCGGTAGGCGGCGATCGGCGAGTTCACCGCAGGCGCGGTCTGCGACACCGGGCGCAGGCCGGGGTGGGCCCACAGCCGCTCGGCGCGGGAGCGCTCCGGGGTGTCGGTGCTGGACACCTGCTCGGGGCCGAACTCGAAGAACGCCGAGCCGGTGTAGTGCACGAACGGGATGTCCAGGCCGTCGATCCAGGCCATCGGCTCGCTGGAGGTGTTGTGGTGGCCGTGGAAGTGCCAGCCCGGGGTGAGCAGGAAGTCGCCGCGGCGCATGGCCACCGGGTCGCCGTTCACGACGGTCCAGACGCCTTCGCCCTCGACGACGAACCGGAACGCGTTCTGCGTGTGCCGGTGCTCGGGCGCGTTCTCACCGGGGCCGAGGTACTGGATCGCGGCCCACAGCGTCGGCGTCGCGTACGGCGCGCCGCCGAGGCCCGGGTTGGCCAGCGCGATGGCGCGCCGCTCCCCACCGCGGCCGACCGGCACCAGCTCGCCGGCCTTCTCCGCCAACGGCAGCAGGGTCTTCCAGCGCCAGGCGTGCGGGCGCATCGCCGGGGACGGGCTCATCGGCATCAGGTCGCCGATCTCGGTCCACAGTGGAACGAGCAGTTCCTCCGCGAACCCCCGGTACAGCTCGTCGAGCTCGGGGGACGGATCGGGCTGGTTGGCGGTCATCGCCTGGCCACTCCTTCCTCGGGACGGCGGGTCGAGGAGGACGCTAGGCGATGTTCTGCCAGCAGGGATCTAGAATTCTGCTGTGAAGAACAAGCCGCCGTACGCGATCGACTCGGTCGACCACGCGCTCCACCTGGCCACGGTGCTGCAGCAGGAGGGGCCGATGGGGGTGTCCGAAGCGGCCGCACGGCTGGGGGTGTCCCGCTCGACGGCGCACCGGCTGCTGCAGATGCTGGTGTACCGGGACTTCGCCGAGCAGGGTCCGGACCGCCGCTACCAGGCCGGGCCGGTGCTGCGGCCCGCGGATCCGGCCGGCGCGCCGGTGGCGTTGCTGCGCCAGGCGGCGATGCCCCACCTGCGTGCGCTGGTGGCGCGGGTGGGGGAAACGGTGAACCTGCAGGTCCTGGCGGGCACGGAGACGCGGTTCGTGGCGTCGGTGGAGTGCGACCAGATCCTGCGGGTGGGTGACCGCGCCGGGCGGGCCCTGCCGGCGCACCAGGTGTCCGGAGGCAAGGCGTTGCTGGCCGCACTGCCGCCGGCCGAGCTGACGCGCCGGTACGCCGGGACCGACGTGGACCTGGTCCGCCTGCGGCGTGAGCTGGGCCTGGTGCGGCGGCGCGGCTTCGCGGTCAACGACCAGCTGACGGAGACCGGTCTGACCGCGGTCGGGGTGGCGATCCCGTGGCCCGGCGGGGCCGAGCCCGTCGCCGCGTTGTCGGTGGCCCTGCCGTCGGCCCGGTTCGACCACGACCTGCTGCCCACGTGGGTCGGCGCGCTGTCGGCGGCGGCGACGGCGATCGCGCACGACCTGGGCTGAGGGTCAGCTCGTCCGCGGGATCGCGGCGATCGCCTCGACCTCGACGACGTACTGCGGCGCGGCCAGTGCCGCGACCACGGCCAGCGACTGCGCCGGGAAGTCGTCGCCGGGGAACCAGAGCTTGAACGCTTCGGCCTGAGCCGCGCGGTAGCCGTCGAGGTGCTCCACCCCGGCGACGAGCGTCAGCAGCTTCACGAGGTGTTCCGGACCGCCACCGGCGGCGGACAGCAGCGCTTCGAGGTTGGCGAAGATCTGTTCGCCCTGCGCCCGCGCGTCCGGCCCCGCGAGGGTGCCGTCCGGCCGGACGCCGAGCTGCCCGGCGAGGTAGACGATCTCGTGCCCCTCGGGCACGGACGCGAGGTGGCTGTAGCGCCCGGCGGGCGGCGCGACGGTGTCGGGGTTCCAGCGGTTCACCCGCGCCATGATCCACCCCGGGCGGCTGCACGGCAACCGTCCAGGGTGGACAGACCTGGCGATCAGCCGATCTGCAGGTCCACGCAGGCGTAGAAGGCGTTGGCGGTGTCGGCGATGTTCCACACCGCCAGGAGTTTCTGCCGCCCGGTGAAGCCGCTGAGGTCGACCGGGTGCGAGACGGTCGCCGCGGGCTGTGCGCCGCCGTCGTCGACGAACCCGACGCGGGTGTCGCCGATGTAGTACTCCCAGGTGCTGGTGCGGTGCTGGGCGGTGAGCCGCCAGGTGAAGGTCACCGTGCTGCCGACCGGGGTGGCGCGCCAGCCCTTGCTGTCGTCGTCGAGCTCGGCGAAGCGGGTGTTGCCGCCGCTGCAGCTGCGCAGCCCCTTCGGGCCTTCCACGCTCTGCGGTTCGTACTTGATGTCGCCGCAGGGCACGATCCCCTGCGCGCACTGGGCCTGCCTGCTGGGCGGCGAGTCGACGTAGCCGTGGGCGCTGGCGGTGCCCGGGAGGGCCACGAGGGCGACGGGAGCGAGAGCCGCCCCGGCGGCGATGGTCGCGATGCGTCGTCTGATGGTCATGTCGGCTCCTTGCGGTGAACCCGGATGACTTTGGTCTAGACCACGTGAGATCGACCATAACGTGAAGTTTGTTCGCGGTCAACGGCGGGGTCGGAAAAGCACCACCCGCGCGGCCGGCACCGCGTTGGCGACCCTCACGTCGCCATCAATGTCGAGCATCGGCGCGACCCGAGAGATGCCACAGGTGATCAGGGGCCTCGGTCCGCACGACCGCGACCGGTTCACCCGCACCAACCTCCCAGCTCCCACCGGCAGCTCCGGTCAGCACAAACGTGATCGACGGTCCGGACCACGTCTGGGCGAGGTCGCGCACGACTGGGCGACGCCGCCGTGCGAGTGCGGGGGCGGTGACGAACGTCCGGCCCGTCGCCAGGTGTTGTGCGCTCGCCGTACTCGAGGATCTGCCAGGCGTTGTGCGCGTCCAAGACACTGTGCCCAATCACCTCGACCGCGACGTCCAGGATCCTCCGCCGCGTGTCCGAGTTCGGCCGTCCCGGGATCCGCGCAGCCTCATCCGTTTCAGGTGAGGTTCGAAACTGCCGGAGATCCCTAACATCCGCCCCCGTGACCATCACCGCCGTCAGGGGCAAGGCGTGGATCATCGTCGCGGCGGTGGTCGCCCTGACCTCGTGCACCGGGGCCGCCCAGCCGGCGGCGCCGCCCACCACGGGGGCGCCGCCCGCGACGGGAGCCGTCACTTCCGTCGCGGCGCTCACCCAGGCCAGCGTCGTGAAGATCCTGACCGCGGGCGGCAACGGCAGCGGCGTCGTCTACGGCGCCGACGGTCTCATCCTCACCAACGAGCACGTGGTGCGCGGCGCGGGGGCGGTGCAGGTCGCCTTCGCCGACGGGCAGCGGGTGCCCGGGACGATCCGCGCCGTCGACGTCGTCACCGACCTGGCCCTGGTGCAGGTCGCCCGCACCGGCCTGCCGCCCGCGCGGTTCCAGCCCCAGCTCCCGGCCGTCGGTGAGCTGGTCGTCGTCATCGGCAGCCCGCTCGGCTTCGAGAACAGCGTCACCGCGGGCGTGGTGTCCGGGCTGCACCGCGAGATCCCGGGCAGCGCCGCCGAAACGCAGGCGCTCGTCGACCTGATCCAGACCGACGCCCCGATCAGCCCGGGCAGCAGCGGCGGCGCCGTGTTCAACGCCGCCGGCGAGGTCGTCGGGATCAGCGAGGCCTACATCCCGCCCCAGGCCGGCGCCGTGTCCCTCGGCTTCGCCATCCCCGCCGCGACCGCCGTCGACGTCACCGAGCAGCTGATGAGCACCGGCCGGGCGCGGCACGCCTTCGCCGGGCTCGAACCCGCCCAGCTCACCCCGCAGATCGCCGCCCAGCTGCGACTGCCGAGGGCGGACGGGGTGATCGTCGCCGCGATCGCCGACGGCGGCCCCGCCGCGACCGCCGGTCTCCAGCCCGGCGACGTGGTCACGGCGCTGGACGGCACGGCCGTCCGCACGCCGGAGGAGTTCCTCGGGCAGCTGCGCCGCCGCGACCCCGGCGACACGGTCACCGTCACGTTCCACCACGCCGGGGGCCAGGACGTCCGAACACCCCTGACCCTGACCGACCGCCCTGCGTTCAGCAGCTAGACCGGGAGGCGAGCACGAGATGAGCACGGCCGAAACGACACGGACCGAGACCGCGAAGTTCGGCATCGCCACGATGATGGCGATGGTCGTCGGCTCGATGGTCGGCGCGGGCGTGTTCTCCCTGCCGCGCCGGTTCGCCGCCGAGACCGGCGTGAGCGGCGCGCTCGTGGCGTGGCTGATCGCCGGCGCCGGGATGCTGACGCTGGCCTTCGTCTTCCAGAACCTGGCGGTCCGCAAACCCGGGCTGGACGCCGGGGTCTACGCCTACGCCAAGGCCGGGTTCGGCGAGTACCTCGGGTTCTTCTCCGCGTTCGGCTACTGGGCCAGCGCGTGCGTCGGCAACGTGACCTACTGGGTGCTGATCATGTCGACGGTCGGCAAGATCTGGCCCGCGCTCGGCGAGGGCGACACGTTGATCGCGTTCGCGCTCTCCTCCGTCTGCCTGTGGGCGTTCTACCTGCTGATCCGGCGCGGCGTGCGCGAGGCGACCGCCATCAACCGGATCGTCACCGTGGCCAAGCTGGTGCCGATCCTGGTGTTCGTGGTGATCGCGCTGGTGCTGCTCAAACCCGGCGTGTTCGCGGACAACTTCCGCGGCGGGCCGGGCGTCGGTTCGCTGTTCGAGCAGGTGCGCGGCACCATGCTCGTCACCGTGTTCGTGTTCCTCGGCGTCGAGGGCGCGAGCGTCTACTCGCGGCACGCACGGCGGCGGCAGGACGTCGGCCGCGCCACGATCCTGGGTTTCCTGAGCGTGCTGGCGATCTTCGCCTCGGTGACCATCGTGTCGTACGGCATCCTGCCGTTGAGCGAGATCGCCGAGCTACGGCAGCCGTCGATGGCCGGGGTGCTGGAGGCCGCGGTGGGGCCGTGGGGAGCCACGTTCGTCTCCATCGGGCTGATCGTGTCCGTGCTCGGCGCCTACCTGGCGTGGACGCTGATGGCGGCCGAGGTGCTGTTCGTCGCCGCACGCGACCGCGACATGCCCCGGTTCCTCGGCCGCAGCAGCGCCGCGGACGTGCCCGGTCCGGCCCTGCTCATGACCACGCTGCTCATCCAGGTCGTCCTGCTGATCACGGTGTTCTCCGAGGACGCCTTCGCGTTCGCCCTCGACCTGACCAGCGCGCTGTCACTCGTGCCGTTCCTGCTCGCCGCGGGCTACGCGGTCAAGCTGGGCGTCACGCGGGAGGGCTATGCCGACCGGCCCACCGGCCGCGGCCGCGAACTCGCCGTCGCGGTCGTCGCCACCGTCTACACCGCGTTCCTCATCTACGCGGCCGGCCTGAAGTTCCTGCTCATCGCGTTCATCGTCTACGCGCCCGCGACGGTGTTGTTCGCGATGGCCCGCCGCGAGCAGGGGCGGCGCGTGTTCACGCCCGTGGAGCTCGGCATCTTCGCGGTTTCGCTGCTCGGCGCCGCCGCCGGTGTCGTCGCGCTGGCGACCGGAGCCATCACGATCTGACCGGAGGGAGCGACATGACAACCGACGACGACCGTCCCGGCCGCGGTGTGTTCTCGGAGGTGGGCAGGCTACGCGAGGTCCTCGTGTGCCGGCCCGGCCTGGCGCACCGCAGACTCACCCCGACCAACAGCGACGACCTCCTCTTCGACGACGTCCTGTGGGTCGAGAAGGCACAGCAGGACCACGCCGCGTTCGTGGACGAGCTGCGCCGCCGCGACGTCCGGGTGCTCGAGCTGCACGACCTGCTCGCCGAAACCATGGCGGCGCCCGGCGCCCGCGACTGGATCCTGGACCGCACGATCGTGCCCGAGATCGTCGGCCCCGGCCTCGTCGGCCCGGCCCGCGAGTTCCTGGAGACGCTGTCTCCCGGCGATCTGGCCGAGCACCTCGTCGGCGGCCTGGCCACGGCGGAGCTGCCGCCGGAGCTCGCGCCCGGGTACCGCCTGCTGGCGGAGTACTCGCCGGACGCGCGGGAATACCTGCTGCCGCCGCTGCCCAACACCCTCTACACGCGCGACACCACGTGCTGGATCTACGGCGGCGTCACGCTGAACCCGCTGTACTGGCCTGCCCGGCACGACGAAACGCTGATCATGAAAGCGATCTACACCCACCACCCGGACTTCGCGTCCTCCACCGTGTGGTGGGGCGATCCGGAGCGGGACTGGGGCCGGTCCACCTTCGAGGGCGGCGACGTCATGCCCGTCGGCGGCGGCACCGTCCTCATCGGAATGAGCGAGCGCACCTCGCGGCAGGCGATCACCCAGGTCGCCGCCGCGCTCTTCGCCGCAGGGGCCGCCGAGCACGTCATCGTCGCGGGCATGCCGAAACTCCGCGCCGCGATGCACCTGGACACCGTGTTCACCTTCGCCGACCGCGACGTCGTCACCGTCTACCCGCGGATCGTGGACCGGATCCACCCGTTCTCGCTGCGCCCGTCCGACCGGGCGCCCGGCGTCGAGGTGGCCGACGAGGGCAAGCGGTCGTTCCTCGACGTGGTCGCCGAGGCGGTGGGGTCCGACCTGAGGGTGATCGAAACGGGCGGCGACGTGTACGAGTCGGAACGGCAGCAGTGGGACAGCGGCAACAACGCCGTCGCGGTGGAGCCGGGCGTGGTGTTCACCTACGACCGCAACACGACGACGAACCGGCTGCTGCGCGAGGCCGGGATCGAGGTCCTCACCATCCGGGGCGCCGAGCTGGGCCGCGGACGCGGCGGCGGGCACTGCATGACCTGCCCGCTGGCCCGCGATCCCGCCTGAACGGTCAGGGGGCGCGCGGGGCGGGCAACCGGACCACCGCCACGAGACCGCCTTCCGGCCGGGCAGCGAGTTCGAGCGTCCCGTCGTGGGCGCGGACGATGCTCGCCACGATGGCGAGCCCGAGGCCGACCCCCGCGTGCTCGCCGGTGCGGGTGCGTTTCGTGCCGCGGTGGAAGGGTTCGGTCAGGGTCGGCACCAGTTCCGGCGGCAGCGGCGGGCCGGTGTTCTCCACCCGCACCACGCTCGCGTCGCCGTCCGGTCCGGTGTGGACGGTCACGGTGCCGCCGGCGGGGAGGTTGTGCACGATCGCGTTCTGGACGAGGTTCGTCACCATCCGCAGGACGAGCTCGGCGGACCCGGTGACCCGCGCGGCCTCGCCCGCGACGTCGAGCTTGATCCCGCGTCGTTCGGCGAGGGGCAGCAGCGTTTCCGCGGCTTGTTCGGCGACGAGGGACAGGTCGACGGGCTCGCGGGTGAAGCTGCGCCGGTCGCTGCGGCTGAGCAGCAGGAGCGCCTCGGTCAGGTCGATCGCCCGCGTGTTGACCACATGCAGGCGTTCGATGAGCTCGTCCCGGTCCCACGTCGGGTCCTTGCGGGCGACGTCGAGCAGCGTCTGCGAGATCGCCAGCGGGGTGCGCAGCTCGTGCGAGGCGTTCGCGGCGAACCGCTGCTGCTCGGCGACCTGGGATTCGAGCCGTTCGAGCATCGTGTCGAGCACGTCGGCGAGCTCGCGGAACTCGTCCTCCGGGCCGTTCATGCGGATGCGGTGGGACAGCGAGCCGTCGGACGCCCGCCGCGCCGACTCGGTGATCCGGGTCAGCGGCGCCAGCATCCGCCCGGCGAGGACCCATCCGCCGAGCAGGCCGAAGAACAGCAGGAACGCCACCGCGGTGGCCGCGGCGGGCCCGCCGACGGCGAGCAGGCCGGGACGGCGCGTGGGCAGCCCGGGCGGGCCGGGCGCCCGGTCGGGGAACGAGCGTGCGAGCAGCAACCAGAGCAAGGTCATCAGCAGCGCGCCGGCGAGCAGGAGGAACCCGGCGTAGCTGAGGGTGAGCCTCAGCCGCAGGCTCGGCCCGCGACGCCTATCCACGGTCTTCGCCGGTGTCGATCCGGTACCCGACACCGGGCACGGTGGCGATGAGCCACGGCTCACCAAGCCGTTTGCGCAGGGCGGACACGGTGATGCGGACGGCGTTGGTGAACGGGTTGGCGTTCTCGTCCCAGGCCCGCTCCAGCAGCTCCTCGGCGCTCACCACCCCGCCTTCGGCGGCGACGAGGACTTCGAGCACGGCGAACTGCTTGCGGGTGAGCGCGACGTAGCGGCCGTCGCGGTAGACCTCCCGGCGGAACGGGTCCACCCGCAGGCCCGCGATCTCGCGGACGGGCGGCCGGGCGTGCGCGCGCCTGCGGTCGAGCGCCCGCAGCCGCAGGACCAGTTCCCGCAGCTCGAACGGTTTGGTGAGGTAGTCGTCGGCGCCGAGCTCGAACCCGGAGACCTTGTCGTCGATCCGGTCGGCGGCGGTGAGCATGAGGATCGGGGTGCCACTGCCGGAGGCGATGATGTGCCGCGCGATCTCGTCGCCGGAGGGGCCGGGGATGTCGCGGTCGAGGACCGCGAGGTCGTAGGAGTTGACGCTGAGCAGCTCCAGCGCCGTGTCCCCGTCACCGGCGATGTCGGCGGCGATCGCTTCCAGCCGCAGGCCGTCCCGCACTGCTTCGGCCAGGTAGGGCTCATCCTCCACGATCAGCACGCGCATATCGGCAGCCTAGGCAGCGCGGCATATCGCCCGCATATCCGGAGCGGGTCACCGCCGCATCCGCGGGTCCTCCGACGGGTCCGGGTACATCGGCGGGCAGCCGCGGCGGACCGCGTCCGGGCGGAGTTCGTAGTGCCAGGGCTCGTTGCGGTAGATCTGGCACAGCCCGTACGCGGCGCCGTGCGCGGACAGCCACGCCGCGGCGCGGGTCGGGCCGATGTCGACGGCTTCGCCCGCCACGTGCGGTGACGTTTCGGGGGTCGCGACCCAGCGGGCGGCCTTCTCGAGCGAGCCGTGCCGGTCGACCGCGCGCCGTAGCAACTCCTCCTGGTACTCGGGCGAGCGCCAGCCGCTGTTGACGCGGAGCGGGACGCCGTCCGCTTCGGCGGCCTTCGCCGCGCGCCACAGGGCGTCGAGGAGGTCCGCGTCGAGCTTGCCCACCGCCGGGACCTCGTCGTCCCACACCGAGACCGGAGCGCCGTCCGGGACGACGCCGTCGGCCACCCCCAGCGCGGTGACCGGCGGCGCGGCGGCCACGAACAGCCGCCGCACCCCGGGCGCGGCGATCACCACCCCGGCGATCGCGAGGCCGACGAGCACGATCCGGCGGACGCGGCGGGCGGGCGCGGGCAGTGGCAGGGTGTGGTTCATACCTCCACTGAAGGCGGGAGGCTGTTGCCACGGCGTCTGCGCTTTCCGATACGCCCGCGATATGTCTTACGGGTAGTAGCGGGTCAGGGATTCCGCCACGCAGGCCGGTTTCGCCGAGCCCTCGATCTCGAAGGTGAAGTTCCGCGTCACCTGCACCCCGCCGCGGCCGACCTCCTCGACCGCGGCGATCTCGGCGTGCAGGCGCACCCGGCTGCCGACCGGGACGGGCGCCGGGAAGCGGACCTTGTTGACCCCGTAGTTCAGGGCCATGCCGACGCCGGTGACCTGGAGCAGCTCGGCGACCATCGGGATGCCCCAGCTCAGCGTCATGTAGCCGTGGGCGATCGTGCGGCCGAACGGGCCCTCCGCCGCGCGGACGGGGTCGGTGTGGATCCACTGGTGGTCCCCGGACACCTCGGCGTAGGTGTCGATCAGCTCCTGCGTCACCTCCCGCCACGACGAGCGGCCCAGGTCGCGTCCCGCGAGCGCCAGGATCTCCGGGATCCCGTTCGCCACCACCGGCATCGAAGTCACTCCCTTCAGGCCGCGACGGCCTGCGCGCCGGATTCCTCGCCGGCGCGCTCGTCGTAGTTCGGCTTGCGCAGCAACGCGAGCATGCAGCCCAGCGTCAGTACCACCTGGAACACCGCGTACACGATCACCGCGACGATCGATCCGGTCTGGTTCAGCAGGAACTGGCCTACGATCGGCGTGGTGCCGCCGAGCAGGGTGCCGCACAGCTGGTAGCACAGGGAGATGCCGGTGTAGCGCACGTTCGCGGGGAAGCGGCTGGCGAGCATCCCGGCCAGCGCCGCGTAGTACAGGCAGTGCGGCACGGTGGCGACCGCGGTGCCGACCATCGCGAGCGCGTAGTTCTCGGTGCCGATGAACAGGAACATCAGCGGCATCAGCAGGATCTCCGGCACCAGCATCACGATCACCGCGCGGGACCAGCTGCGCATCTTGGTCGCGATCACCGCGCCCCAGGGCTGCACCGGGATCTGCGTGATGTTGGCGACCAGGATGATCGTGAGGAACGAGCTCTTGTCGAAGCTGAGGTCCGAAGTCGCCCAGGACAAGGCGAACGTCGACTTGAAGTAGGTGGCCGACAGGCCGATGGTGCAGGCGCCGATGCCGAGGACGATCAGCAGCGGCTGCGTGCGGAGCACCTCGGTGAACGGCAGCTTGGCGACCGCCTTCTTCTCGATGAGGTTCGCCATGGCCGGCGATTCGGCGACCCGCAGCCGGATGAACAGGCCGACGATCACCAGCAGCGCGGAGAACAGGAACGGCAGGCGCCAGCCCCACGAGGTGAACGCGTCGTCGGGCAGCTGGCTGATCGCCAGGAAGCAGACGGTGCTCAGCGTGTTGCCGACGGGCGAGCCCTGCTGGGCGAACGCGCCGTAGAGGATCGACTTGCCCTTGGGCGCGTGCTCGGAGGCGATGAGGACGGAGCCGCCCCACTCCCCGCCGAGGCCGATGCCCTGCACCATGCGGATCGCGATGAGGAGCAACGGCGCGGCGACGCCGATCTGCGCGTAGGAGGGCAGGACGCCGATCAGCGTGGTCGAGATGCCCATCATCAGCAGCGTGATGACGAGCGTCTTCTTGCGGCCGAGGCGGTCGCCGTAGTGGCCGAAGATGATCCCGCCCAGCGGGCGCGCGAGGAAGCCGACCCAGAACGTCGCAAAGGCCACCAGCGTGCCGAGCGCCCCGTCCAGCTCCGGGAAGAAGACCTCGTCGAAGACCAGCGCCGACGCGGTGCCGTAGATGTAGAAGTCGAACCATTCGATGGTCGAGCCGATGAACGACCCGATGCCCGCTCGTCTGGCCGCCGTGGCCGTGCTCATGGTGATTTTCTCTCCCTTGAGATCCCGTGTTGCTCGGACACCGTGCCAAACGGGACCTAGAAGAGTCCAATACCGAATCGCGGGGCCGGTAAGACGGCGGTCGTCTCAATCGCGCAGGAGGATGACGGTGCGCTCGCCGGGTGCGTCCTGGTGGGCCCAAGCCGCCTCGACCTGGTCGAGCGGGAACGGATGCGGGCGCACGGCCATGCCGCCTGCCGCGATCGCGGCCACGAGCTCGGTGAACTCCCGCTGCATGACCTGCATGTCCACGGCGCCGAAGCCGCTGCCCAGGATCCGGACCGCGTTGGAGCGCATGAGGTGCCCGGACAGGGTGATCGCGTCTCCGCCCATGCCGCCGATCTGCACCCAGTCGAGCAGGCGGGTGTGCTGGGTCCGCGCTCCGAGGACGGCACGCATGGCGAGTTCGGTGGGCTGCCCCCACACGTAGTCCAGGACCACGTCGACCTCGGCGGCCGCCTCGGCGAACGCGGCCGCGGTGGCGTCCTCGTCGGGGACGAGCTGGACAACGGCGTCCGCGCCCTGGTCCAGGAGTTCGTCGAGGCGGGCGCGGTTGCGTCCGGCGGCGATCACCCGCCCCGCGCCGAGGTGCTTGGCGACCTTGACGGCCATCGAGCCGGCGTTGCCGGTCGCGCCGTGCACCAGGACCGACTGCCCGGCCTGGAACGGCACGCGGGTGCGCAGCGCGGTCCATGAAGACAGCGCCGGGTTCATGGTGGCGGCCACGAGTGCGGGGTCGGCGCCGTCCGGGACCGGGATGACGGTGGCGGGATCGACGACGATGCGCTCGGCCAGGGTGCCGGCGCCCATGAGCATGACGTAGCCGAGGCTGCCGTCCATCCTGCGGATGACGGCGTCCGCACCCGCCAGGGCGGGCAGCGTCTGGGGACTCGTGTAGTGCTTGCCGGCGGCGATGCCACGGGTGGCGGGGTGCACGCCGACGGCGAGGACGTCCACCACCTCCTGCCCGGGGCCAGCCTCGGGGGCCGGGACGGAGCGGAAGTGCGGCGGCTCGGCGAAGGACTCCACCAGGGCGGCGTTGATCGTGGACATGCGGGTCTCCCCCCGTTTAGAAACGGCTTAGTATCTTATGGCTCCGAGACTACGTCCGCGGGTTAAGATACGCAAGCGGATCTAACCGAATGGCTGAGGACATGGGGCAGTGATGGGTGAGCGGCAGCGGACGGACGGCATTTCCACGCGACGCAGGGGTGCCACCCTGGAGAACGCGATCACCGATGCCGCCTGGGAGGTCCTGGTCGAGCAGGGCTACCACGGCTTCACCTACGAGGTCGTCGCGACGCGCGCGGGCACCAGCAAGCCGGTGCTCTACCGCCGCTGGCCGCAGCGCGAGGATCTCCTCGTCGCCACACTCGCCCGGCACTGGCGCCCACTCGACGTCCCTCCCGACACCGGCAGCCTGCGCCAGGACGCCCTCGCACTCCTGCGCACGATCAACGCCGAGCGGTCCCGCGCGGTGGTGCTCCTGCGCATCCAGCTGGCGGACTACTTCCGCGAGACCGGAACCACGTTCGACGACCTGCGCGGCCGCCTCCGCCCCGCGGACCAGACGCCCCCCTTCGCGGCGCTCGTCGAGCGCGCCGTCGAACGCGGCGAGCTCGCGGACGAGCCGCGGTCCGCACGCCTGGTGAACCTGCCCTTCGACCTGCTGCGCCACGACATGCTGATGCGCATGGGCGCGGTTCCGGACGAGGCGATCGTCGAGATCGTGGACACCGTATGGCTTCCCCTGCTCGGCCTGTCACCTCACGGCACGCGGGCAAAGCGCTGAGCCCCCGCACACGGGGCGCTGCCGTGGGAGACCGAGGCCGCGGGTGGCAGCAGTTGCCCGAGCTGCTGCTCGCCAAGCTGAACGCGGCAGGGCCGGCCGACTGGCGCCGGGCCGCGATCGATGGCTCGCCCCGCCTCGCCGGCCTGGGCGTCCACCGCCGGCTGGTCGAGCACAACACCGCCCTGCCGCACCAGTTCCGACGCCTGCACACCGGCTGGGAAGGCGCCGGTTCGAGGAACACCCGATCCGCCAGAACCGCTAAGCAGGCGTAGGCAAGGCCTGCTCCGCGATCGCCAGCACCGTCCGCAACGCCGCCGACGGGTTGTCCGGCCGCCAGGCCAGCGCGGCCTGCAACCGCACCGGCTCCCCCGCCAGCGGCCGGTACGCCAGCCCCGTCTGCTGGATGTGCTGACACGACGACACCGTCAACGTCACCCCGACCCCGGCGGCCACCAGCGCGAGGATCGTGTACGAGTCCGGCGCCTCCTGCACCACGCGCGGGTTGAACCCGGCCGACACGCACACCCGCACCGTCGCGTCCCGCACGCTGGACCCCGCGTTGGCCGGGAAGCTGACGAACGCCTCCTCCGCCAGCGCCTCGACCGGAACGGAATCCAACCGCGCCAGGGGGTGGTCCGACGGCAGCGCGCAGATCATCTCCTCCTCGTCGATCACCCGCGCCTCGACGCCGGGCTGGGTGATCGGCAGCCGCACGAACCCCAGGTCCAGCGAGCCGTCCGCGACGCGCGCCAGTGCCACGTTCGCGTACGTCTGGCCGCGCATCACCAGCTCCAGCCCCGGATGCGCGGCCCGCACGGCGCGGGTCAGCAGCGGCAGGCTCTCGTGGCTGGACGCGCCCGCGAACCCCACGGTCACGCGCCCGTACTCGCCCCGGCCCGCCGCTCGCGCCGCCTTCGTCGCGATGTCCAGGTCCTCCATCACCCGCCGGACCGGCCCGAGGAACGACTCCCCCGCGCTGGTCAGCCGCACCGAGCGGGTGTTGCGCTCGAACAGCTGGACCCCCAGCTCCTTCTCCAGCTGCCGGATCTGCTGCGACAGCGGCGGCTGCGCCATCTGCAGCCGCTTGGCGGCGCGCCCGAAGTGCAGCTCCTCAGCCACGGCCAGGAAGGACGTGAGGTAACGCAGCTCCATTATTACCAGCTCCGTCTTGATCTGACTCTGATTCGGTATTGGACACTAATCAATCTCGGTGGCACGGTGAAGACCGCCCCATCCACGAGCAGCACAGGAGCGCGACGATGCCCCGCCCGGGTCCGGACAAGACGATGAGCCTGCGCGACGCCGTCGCGGCTTACGTGCACGACGGGGACACCGTCGCGCTGGAGGGGTTCACGCACCTCATCCCCACCGCGGCCGGGCACGAGATCATCCGCCAGGGCCGCCGCGACCTCACCGTCGTCCGGATGACCGCGGACATCGTCGTCGACCAGATGCTCGCCGGCGGGTGCGTGCGCAAGCTGGTGTCGTCGTTCGTCGGCAACTCCTCCGCCGGGTCGCTGGGCGAGCTGCGCCGCCGGATCGAGCACGCCGACCCCGAGCCGCTGGAGTTCGAGGAGTACAGCCACTACGGCCTGATCTGCCGATACCTCGCCGGGGCGCAGCGCCTGCCGTTCTACCCGCTGCGCTCCTACGCGGGCTCCGACCTGCCAGGCGTCAACCCGGCCATCCGCAAGGTCGCCTCCCCCTACGGCGACGAGCAGATTTACGTCGTCCCGCCGGTCAACCCGGACGTCACGATCATCCACGCCCAGCGCGCCGACCGGGCGGGCAACACCCAGATCTGGGGCCTGACCGGCGTCCAGGCCGAGGCGGTATTCGCCGCGGACAAGGCGATCGTCGTGGTAGAGGAGATCGTGGCCGACGAGGTGGTCCGCTCCGACCCGAACCGCACGGTGGTGCCCGCGCACGCCGTCGACGCGGTGGTCGAGGTCCCGCGCGGGGCGCACCCGTCGTTCGCGCAGGGCTACTACGACCGCGACAACGCCTTCTACCGCGCGTGGTCGGGCATCAGCAGGGACAAGGAGAAACTGGCCGCGTGGATGGCGGAGTGGGTGCACGGCACGGCCGACCACGCCGAGTACGTCGCCAAGCTGGGCGAGGAGTTCTGGGCCGGCCTCGCGGTCGGCGAGGCGATGAGCGAACCGGTGAACTACGGGCGGAGGCTCTGACATGACAACAGCAAGCGAAGTCCTGTCCGTCGTCGCTTCCCGCGAACTGGCCGGCAAGCGCACGGTGTTCGCCGGGATCGGCCTGCCCACGCTGGCCGCGTCGCTGGCCCACCTGACCGTCGCGCCGGACCTGGAGATCGTCTACGAGTCGGGCGTGTGCGGGGCGCACCCGTCGCACCTGCCGGAGACGATCGCCGACGCGGTGCTGATCACCGGCGCCGAGGCGGTGCTGTCGATGCCCGCGTTGTTCGGCTACGTGCTGCAGGGCGGGCACATCGACGTCGGGTTCCTCGGCGCCGCGCAGATCGACCGCTGGGGCAACCTGAACTCCTCGGTGATCGGCGACTGGCACTCCCCGAAGGTGCGGCTGCCCGGTTCCGGCGGCGCGATGGAGGTCATGGCGAACTCGCGCGAGGTGTTCGTGGTGATGCGCCGCCACGACCCCCGGTCCTTTGTGGACGAGCTGGACTTCTGCACCTCGCCCGGCCCCGACCGCGCCCTCGCCGACGGTGTGCGGCCGGCCGGGCTCGGCGTCACCAGGGTGATCACCGAACTCGGCATCCTCGCGCGCAGCGGCCCCGGCGAGGAGCTGAAGCTGGTCGCGCTGCACCCGGGCGTCACCGTGGACCAGGCGCGCGAGTGCACCGGCTGGCCGCTGGAGGTGGGCGGCGACCTGACGGTGATCGAACCGCCGAGCGAGGCCGAACTACGGTTGCTGCGCGAAGATGTCGACCCGGAGCGGGTGTATCTGCGATGAAGGAGAGGACCGTGCGCATCAGGATCGTCGGGACCGGGGTGATGGGCCGCGGGATCGCCCAGTGGGCCGCGACCGCCGGGCACACCGTGGAGCTGGCCGACGCCCGGCCGGAGTCGGTCGGCGACGCCGTGGAGTTCATCCGCGGCATGCTCGACCGGGCCGTGGCGAAGGGCCGCAGCACCGCCGAGGAGGCCGCCGCGATCGGCGCGCGCCTGGTGCCGCTGGACTCCCCCGCCCAGCCGGGCGAGGCGGACCTGGTGATCGAGGCGATCCGCGAGGACCTGGACACCAAGGCCGCGTTGTTCACCGAACTGGAGCAGGCGCTGCCGGCCACGACGGTGTTCGCGACGAACACCTCGTCGCTGCCGGTCACGCAGATCGCGGCGCGGCTGTCCGACCCGTCCCGCCTGGTCGGGCTGCACTTCTTCAACCCGGCGCCGCTGATGAAGATCGTCGAGGTGATCCCCGGCGCCCGCACCAGGCCGGACGTCGTCGAGACGGTGTCCGCGCTGGTCCGGGAGACCGGCCACAGCGCGGTCGTCGTCTCCGACACGCCGGGCTTCCTGATCAACCACGCCGGCCGCGGGCTCGTCACCGAGGCGCTCGCGCTGCTGGAGCGCCAGGCCGCCGAGCCTGCCGAGCTGGACCGGATCGCACGTGACGTGCTGGGCCTGAAGATGGGCCCGTTCGAGCTGATGGACCTCACCGGGCTGGACGTCACGGCGACCGTGATCGAGTCGATCTGGGCCGGGTTCCGCTACTCCGACCGCCTGCGCGCGTCCTTCCTGACCCCGAACCGGGTCGCCGCGGGCCTGCACGGCCGCAAGACCAAGCAGGGCTGGTTCGACTACACCGAGGGCGCGGAAAAGCCCGCCGAGAAGCCCGTCACCGGCGACGCGGATCGTCCGGTGTGGACGGACGACGACGAGCTGCGCGCCGCGCTGACCGAAGCCGGCGCGAAGGTCGCCGACACGCTCACCGGCGACGCGGTCGCGCTCGTCACCACGTGGGGCACCACGGTGGCGACCGCGATCGCCGCGCAGGGACTGCCGCCGGAGCGGACCTTCGGCGTCGACCCGCTGTCGATCCGGACCGCGCGCCGCGTCCTGGCGATCACCCCGGCCGCCGACCCGGCCGCGGCCCGCGACGCGCGCGCGGTGCTGGCCCGCGGCGACAAGGCGGTCTCGGTGGTGCGGGACGTCGAAGGCGGTGTGGCGCAGCGGCTGGTGTCGTCGATCGTCTCGGTCGCCGCCTCGATCGCCGAGCAGGGCATCGCCGCGCCCGCCGACATCGACCTGGGCGTGCGGCTCGGGCTCGGCTACCCGCGCGGCCCGCTGGCCTGGGGCGACGAGGTCGGCCCGGCCCGGCTGCTCACGCTGCAGCGCGCGCTGCACGAGGCCACCGGCGACCCGCGCTACCGCCCGACGCGGTGGCTGGCCGAACGCGCGCAGCTCGGCCTGCCGCTGACCGCCGCGGGCACCGCGCCCGAAGACGTCTGAGGAGGAGAAAGCCAATGCTGGCACGGGATTTCGGTCTCACCGAGACCCAGCGCGACTTCCGCCGGATGGCGGCGGAGTTCGTGGACGCCGAGATCGCGCCCAACGCCCGGGAGTGGGACCGCGCCGAGCACGTCGACCAGTCCGTGGTGCGGCGGCTCGGTGAGCTGGGGTTCCTCGGCCTGACGCTGGACGAGCGGTACGGCGGAGTGGACGCCGACATGCTGTCCTACGTCCTGGTCACCGAGGAGCTGGGCCGCGGCGACTCCGCGGTGCGCGGGATCGTGTCGGTGTCGCTCGGCCTGGTGTCGAAGACGATCGCCGCGCACGGCACCGACGAGCAGAAGCAGGAGTGGCTGCCGCGGCTGATCAGCGGTGAGGCGCTGGGCTGCTTCGGCCTCACCGAACCTGGCACCGGCTCCGACGCCGGGTCGCTGAGCACCCGCGCCAAGCGCGACGGCGGCGACTGGGTGATCAACGGCAGCAAGATGTTCATCACCAACGGCACGTGGGCGAAGGTCGCGCTGACCTTCGCGCGCACCAGCGACCGCGGCATCACCGCGTTCCTGGTGCCCACCGACTCCCCCGGCTTCACGGCGACGGAGATCAAGGGCAAGCTCGGCCTGCGCGGCCAGGCGACCGCCGAGCTGACCTTCGACAACGTGCGCGTGCCCGATTCGGCGCGGCTGGGCGAGGTCGACAAGGGCCTCGGCATCGCGCTCGGCACGCTGTCCCGCGGCCGGATCTCGGTGGCCGCGGGCGCGGTCGGCGTGGCGCAGGCCGCCCTGGACGCCGCCACCCGCTACGCCACCGAGCGGGAGCAGTTCGGCAAGCCGATCGCCTCGTTCCAGCTGGTCCAGGAGCTGCTCGCGGACGCCGCGGTGGACGTGCAGGCCTCGCGGCTGCTCACCCACCAGGTCGCCCGCATGGCCGACGCCGGGATGAAGCCGAAGGAGTACGCCACGGACGCCTCGGCCGCGAAGTACCACGCGAGCGAGACCGCGGTGCGCGTGACGAACAACTGCCTGCAGGTGTTCGGCGGGTACGGGTTCATCGACGAGTACCCGGTCGGCAAGTACGTCCGCGACGCCCGCGTGCTCACCCTCTACGAAGGCACCAGCCAGGTGCAGAAGCTGATCATCGGGCGGGACCTGACCGGCGTCAACGCGATGACGTGATGCCCAGGCGCGCCAGCTGCTGGTCGAAGGGGACGAACTCGTCCTCCTCGGCCACGGCAGGCGCGGCGGGCCGCCCGCTCACCGCGGCGGCCAGCTCACCGGCGGCGCGCTCGATGCGCGCGGTCAGGTCGCCGTCCGGCCCGTCGGAGGCGCCCCAGTCCTCGGACGCGGCGAACACGGCGGTCGGCATGACGTCGGCGCGCAGGTAGGCGAACAGCGGCCGCAGCGCGAACTCCAGCGCGAGCGAGTGCCGCGCGGTGCCCGCGGTCGCGGCGATGAGAACCGGCTTGCCCTGCAGCGAGCCGGCCTCGATCACGTCGAAGAACGACTTGAACAGGCCGCTGTAGGAGGCGTTGAAGATCGGCGTCACCACGATCAGCCCGTCGGCGCGGGTCACGGTCTCGACGGCGTCCCTCAGCTTCGGGCTCGGGAAGCCGGTGACCAGGTTGTTCGCGATGTCGGTGGCGAGGTCGCGCAGCTCGACGACCTCGATCGCGGCGCCGGTCTCGCGTGCGGCGGCCTGCGCCAGGCGGTCACCCAGCAGCCGCGTCGAGGAAGGGCTGCTCAGGCCGGCCGAGACGACCACGAGTGTGCGGGACATGGACCTCACCCTGCTCAGGTAGTTGTGCGTTCAACTAGTCGGCACAACAGCCTGGGCAGGGTGGGTATTCCATCACTGGCGGTAGGACTCGACCTCGCTGACCGGGCGGGCCTGCGCCTGGTCCGGGTTCTCCCCGAACTCGCGCGCGGCCCGGCGCCGGCGGAGCAGGTCCCAGCACTGGTCCAGCTGCTCCTCGACCCGGCGCATGCGGGTGCGGTCGTCGTCGCTCAGGCCGTCGCCGACCGAACGCGATCGCAGCTCGTGCTCCTCCGCGATCAGCTTGTCGATGTTGGCGATGATGTCCTGGTCGGCCATGGTGTGTCTCCTCGTTCCGGTAACCGCTTCAGACCGTACCCGCGATCACCCGTAACTGCGGCCCTTCCAGGCCGCGCCGTGCCCGCGCCGGTGCCGCACGGCCGAGTCGACGGTCATCAGCAGGTACAGCGTCGCCGTGACGGGCAGCAGCAGCGCCGCGGGCCACGGCTGCCGGTAGTAGCGCAGCATCGGGACGTAGGTGAGGGTCATCAGCAGCCACGCGGCGAGGGCGGGGAGACGTGCGGGGCCGGCACCGGCGAGGGTCAGGACCGGGGGCGCGAGGAACACCAACGCGAGGCCGAGCACGGTGCCGGCGAGCAGCGCCGGGGAGTGCCGCAGCTGGGTGTAGGCGCTGCGCGCGACCATGTCCCACAGCGAGCGCAGGGACGGGTACGGCCGGACGCTGCGCACGTCGCCGGCCAGGCCGAGCCAGATCCGGCCCCCGGCGCGTTTGAGCAGCCTGCCGAGGGCGACGTCGTCGATCACCGCGTCCCGGATCGCGGCCACTCCCCCGGCCCGCTCCAGCGCGGCACGCCGGACGAGGCAGCACCCGCCGGCCGCCGCGGCCGTGCGGCCGGGACCGTTCACCCGGCGGAACGGGTAGAGCATCGCGAAGAAGTACACGAAAGCGGGAACGACCAGCCGCTCCCAGCCGGTGCGGGTGCGCAGGCGCGCCATCTGGGACACGAGATCGCGCTCCCCCGCGGCCTCGACCAGCGCGGTGACCGAGTCCGGGCCGTGCGCGATGTCGGCGTCGGTGAACAGCAGGAAGTCCGGCTCACCGGCCTGCTCGACGCCGTGGGCGAGCGCCCACAGCTTGCCGGTCCAGCCGGGCGGCCGGTCACCCGGCGCGGTGACGGTGAGGCGGCCGCCGCCCAGGGCGCGTGCGACGTCGGCGGTGCCGTCGCCGCTGCCGTCGTCGACGAGGATCAGCCGCAGCGGCCCGGAGTAGCGCTGGGCGAGCAGCGCGGGCAGCGTTTCCGGCAGGATCCCGGCCTCGTCGCGGGCGGGCACGACGACCGCCACGGAGGGCCACGTGGCGGGCGTCCGCCGGGGCGGTAACCGCTGGTCAGTGCGCCAGAACCGGGTGGCGGCCAGCCACAGCCAGGCCACCAGCGCGACCACGCCGACGATGATCATGAAAAACAGCTTCCCACCCGGGAATCGTGACGTACCGGATCCGATGGGGTAAGGTCGTTCTCGTCGGGAGTTTTTCGCAGGCTGGCAACCGGGCCGGTTTCGTTCCCTTCGGTTGGCCCTTCGTGGTTGATCCTCCACGAGAGAAGTTTCCTTTTTGACCTCTCCCACTTCCGTCGTCCCGGACCGGAAGAGCCCAAAGCCCCTGCTGTCGGAACAAGCGTCGATGACCGAGATGGTGGTCATCCGGGCGTTCCTGATCATCCCGTTCGCCGCGCTGATCGCGGCCGTTCCCCTGCTCTGGGGCTGGGGACTGAGCTGGCTCGACCTCGCCGTCGCCGCCGCGTTCTACACGGTGTCCACTTTGGGCATCACGATCGGCTACCACCGGTACTTCACGCACGGCGCGTTCCGCGCGAACCGTCCACTCCGGATCGCACTGGCGATCGCGGGCAGCATGGCGGCGCAGGGACCGG
Organism: Amycolatopsis sp. 3B14; assembly: GCF_050958625.1. Taxonomy (NCBI): domain Bacteria; kingdom Bacillati; phylum Actinomycetota; class Actinomycetes; order Pseudonocardiales; family Pseudonocardiaceae; genus Amycolatopsis; species Amycolatopsis sp. 3B14. The sequence continues at coordinate 107,412 of NZ_JBHZEN010000021.1, read as the reverse complement.
TGATCGGCTGGGTCGCCGACCACCGCCGCCACCACGCGTTTTCCGACCGTGCGGGCGATCCGCACTCGCCGTGGCTGTTCGGCACCTCGCCTGCCGCGCTGGCCAAGGGTTTCTGGCACGCGCACATGGGCTGGCTGTTCGGCCGCGACCGGACCAATGTGGACCGGTTCGCGCCGGATCTGGCCGCGGACCCCGACATCCGTGCGGTGGACCGGCTTTTCCCGCTGTGGGTCTCGCTGTCGGTGCTGCTGCCTGCGTTGATCGGCGGGCTCGCCACGATGTCCTGGTGGGGCGCGCTCACCGGGTTCCTGTGGGCCGGGCTCGCGCGGGTGGCGTTCCAGCATCACGTCACGTGGTCGGTGAACTCGATCTGCCACATGATCGGCGACCGCCCGTTCGCCAGTCGCGACCGCTCGGCCAACTTCTGGCCGCTGGCGATCCTGTCGATGGGCGAGTCGTGGCACAACTCCCACCACGCCGACCCGACCTGCGCCCGCCACGGCGTGCGCCGCGGGCAGATCGACGTGTCCGCCCGGGTCATCTGGGCATTCGAACGTCTCGGCTGGGCCTGGCAGGTGCGCTGGCCCACCGAGCAACGGCTGGCCCGGCTGGCCGTGAAGTCGTCCGCACCGTCGAAGGGATCGTCATGACCTGGGCTCGCCACGCTTCCGAACAGCAACCCGAGACCGGCCCGATCGCCGAGGCACGGGCCCGGATGGCGCAGGACGAGGCGATCGCCAACCACCGCGCCGCGCGCACGGTCGCCGACCACGCGCTGGACGTCCACGACTGCCGCGAGCTGCTCGCCATGCTCGGGCTGACCACGAAGAGCGCGGCCTCCGCGCTCTGATTGTTAGAGAAAATATCAAGGAGAAACACATGGCACAGGGCACCGTCAAATGGTTCAACGCCGAAAAGGGCTTCGGCTTCATCGCGCAGGAGAGCGGACCAGACGTCTTCGTCCACTACTCGGAGATCGACGGCAACGGCTTCCGCAGCCTTGAAGAGAACCAGCAGGTGACCTTCGAGATCACGCAGGGCGCCAAGGGCCCGCAGGCGAGCCGCGTCAGCATCATCTGACCTTCGCGCGACTGTTCAACGGGCCGGTTCCCCACGGGGGACCGGCCCGTTGCCGTTGGCGGGGCGCTCGGTCCATTGCCGCTCGCGCAGAATGATCACCAGCGCCGCCTGGCAACCCCGCGCGCGGCCAAGCCGGCGCAGCCACCCGCGCGCCGCAGCCCACCCGCCCCAGCGGACCACCATCTGCCACACCCGCAACCCGCCCCGCGGTCCGGCAGGCGCACCAGCCTCCGGCACGCCACTCGCGCAGCACCGCCCGCCACCAGACCCGCTCCGCCGGCCCGCCGCCGCGTCCGGCGGGCTCACCACCGCGGCGGTCAGGCGGCCGTCAGGTCCGGCAGCCCCGCCGGCGTGCCCGCGTCGATCCACTTCGCCAGCCGGTCGCGGGTGAACAGCTCGTCCAGCACCATGAACGCGGCGCCCACCACCCCGGCCTGGTCGCCCAGCGACGAGCGCACGATGCGCAGGTCCCGGGTCGCCAGCGGCAGGGACCGCCCGTAGATCACTTCACGGATCGTGGCCAGCAGGTGGTCGCCCGCGCCGGCCACGCCACCGCCGATCAGCAGCAGCGACGGGTTGAAGAAGCTCACCAGCATCGCCAGCTGGTCGCCGATCAGCCGTCCCGCGCGCTGGATCAGCTCCAGTGCCGCGCGGTCGCCGTTCTGCGCCGCCCACGCCACGTCCTCCGCGGTGACCACGCTGTTCTCCGCGAGGCGCTCGGCCAGGATGGGGCTGCCGCCGTCCTTCGCCGCGGCCTCGCCGTCCCTGGCCAGCGCGGCGCCACCGGCGAGCGCTTCCAGGCAGCCGATGTTGCCGCACCGGCACACGACGGAGGTGTCGGCGCGGGCCGCCGTGTGCCCGATGTCGCCGGCGCATCCCTGGCTGCCGCGGTGCAGGTGGCCGCCGGAGATGAGCCCGGCGCCGATCCCGGTGCCGATCTTGACGTAGAGGTAGTCGCGCGCCCCGGCCGCCGCGCCCGCGCGGAACTCGCCGAGCGTCATCGCGTTCACCTCGTTGTCCACCCACACCGGCGCGTTGTGCCGCCGGGCGAAGTGGTCGCGCACCGGGTAGCCGTCCCAGCCCGGCATGATCGGCGGGGCGCTGGGCCGCCCGGTGGCGAACTCGACCGGCCCCGGCAGCCCGATGCCCACCCCCCACACCTGGGCGTCCGGCCGGGTGGCCAGCAGGTCGTCGAAGAGGGCGCCGACCTGGGCGAGCACGGGTTCCGGACCGCGGGCGACGTCGGAGGCCTCGGTGCGCTGCGCGAGCAGGTTCCCGGCGAGGTCGGTGAGGCCGGCGCTGATGCTGGTCGCGCCCAGCTCGGCGGTGAGGATCACCCCGGCGCCGGAGCGGAACCGCAGCTCCCGCGGCGCGCGCCCGCCGCTGGAGGGCCCCAGCTCGCCGTCCTCCAGCAGCCCGGCGCGCATCAGGTGACCGACGCGCTGGCTGATGACGGTCCGCCCGAGGCCCGACCGCCTGCCCAGCTCCGGCCGGGTCCGCGCGGCGCCGGAGCGCACCAGGTCGAGCACCAGGACCAGATCGTCGAGCTGGTCGGACGGGATGGTTGCGGTCACGGGGGTCCCTTCGCTCGCACTACCCGGAAATTCGTACCAGGCCCGGCGCTCAGCCGGGCGTGACCTCCACCCAGTCGCGGCGGGCGGCGGAGTCCAGGACCGCCTCGGTGATCGCCGTCGCGCGGGCGCCGTCGGCCAGTGTCGGGAGGCCGTCGGGCTTTTCGCCGCGCATCGCGGCGTAGGCGTCGGCGATGAAGCCGGTGAAGGAGTCCAGGTAGCCCTGCGGGTGGCCGGCCGGGACGAGGTTGCGAGAGGTCGCGTCCGGGCCGAGTGCGGGGTCGCCGCGGTGCAGGACCCGCGTCTCCTCGCGCCCGCCCATCCACAGAACCTCCGGCTCCTGCTGGTCGAACGCGTACTCGGTGTCCGGCGTGTCGATCCGCAACTGCAGCTGGTTGCGCCGCCCCGGCGAGATCTGGCTGATCACCGCCGACCCGAACACGCCCTGCTCGGTCTCGAACTGCAGCAGCGCCGCGTCCTCGGTGTCGACCTCGACGCCCGCCCGCACCGGCACGACCCGGGGCAGCACCGCGTGCACCCGCGCGATCCGCTGCCCGGTGACGAACTCCGCCAGGTCGCACCAGTGCACCCCGATGTCGCCGAACGCGCGCGACGGCCCGCCGAGCCCGGACCGCACGCGCCAGTTCGTGTCGCTGTCCCGGGAAAGCCAGTCCTGCAGGTAGACGCCGTGGATCAGCCGGACCGGCCCGCCGCGCACGCGGTCCCGCACCTCGCGCACCACCGGGTAGAAGCGGTAGGCGAACGGGACGGCGACCACCCGGTCGGTGTCCCGCCACCGCCGGACGAGGTCGGCGACCTCGGCGCTGCTGGTGCCGACCGGCTTCTCCAGCACGACGTGCTTGCCCGCGTCGAGCGCGATGCGGGTCAGCGGCGCGTGCAGCGCGTTCGGGGTGCAGATGTGGACGACGTCGATGTCCGGGGCGGCGGCCAGTTCCTCGGCGCTGTCGACGGCGGCTCGCGCGCCCAGCTCTGCCGCGGCTTCCCGGGAGCGGGCGGGCGTGGACGCCGCCACCGCGGCCAGGTCCTGCCCCAGCGTGTGCACCGCACGGGCGTGCACGGCTCCGATGAACCCGGCACCGATGATCCCGGCCCGCAGCGGCATGCTCACTTCTCCCCCTGTCGACAGGTCTTCTGCACTACTGAAATCATCTAATGCATACCGTGAACAAAAGTCAAGCCGCAAAAAGGGGCGTCGTCCTCGACCAGCCTGGGGGTCACTGGGAGAACGACGCCTCCACCATCATAACCGCTTCCGGGCGGGGCGTGCAGGGTGAACGGATCCGGACACGAAAAAGGCCGGCGAGCCCCCAGGCCCCGCCGGCCGCACATCCGCTTCAGCGGATGACGTGGGCCAGAATAGGGGCTGGACACCTCGGTTTGTCAACGGCTCACAGCTGACTCAGAATGGCTGCCGACCACCGGCCGTCCGCCTCAGCGGACGCTCCCTTCGAGCACGAGGAACCCCATGGACCAGGGCGGGCAGGAGGGCGGCTCACTCGCCGCCAAGATCACGCACCTGATCACCACCCTCTACCCCGAGGGCAGGCCCGGGTACGCGAAGCTCGCGGCGCAGATCCGCGAGCGCACGGGGGCGACGCTGTCGAGCACGTACCTGTGGGAACTGGCCAGCGGCCGCAAGCGCAACCTGACGCAGGAAACGCTGGGCACGCTCGCCGCGTTCTTCGGCGTGCCCGCGGAGTACTTCCTGGACGACGCGGTGACCTCCCGCGTCGACGCCCAGCTCGAGCTGGCGCAGGCGCTGCGCAACCAGAAGGTCCGGTCCATCGCGTTGCGCGCGGACGGGCTGTCCGACGATACCCTGGACGCGCTGCTGGCCATGGTCACCGAGGCCCGCAAGATCGAGCGGCTCGGGCCGCCTGCCGAGCAGCCGGAGGACGAGCCGGGCGCGTAGACCGGGCAGGCGCCGCGCCGGCTCGCGGACGACGCGCGAGCGGAGGTGACGGCAGCGCGATGGTGACGCGACGCGACCTGAGGCGGTGCCAGGCCCTGGTGGCCGGCCTGCCGCTGCCCCAGCCGTTCTCGGTGCCCGCGCTGGTGGACGCCCTCGCGGCGCGGCGCGGCCGCCCGATCCACGTGCGCACGCTGCCGCCCGGGTCCGGCGGGTCCGCGTGCGGGGCGTGGATCCGGCTGGCGACGGCGGACGTGATCTACGTCGAGGAGAAGACGAGCCGGGTGCACCGCGAGCACATCGTGTTGCACGAGATCGGCCACCTGCTGTGCGACCACACCGGCGCCGGTGGCGGGGCGCACCCGTTGGCGCGGGTGCTGCCGGACCTGTCGCCGGAGCTGATCGAGCGGCTGCTGACCCGCACCGGGTACTCGACGGAGGAGGAACAGGAGGCGGAACTGGTCGCGAGCCTCATCCGGACCGCCGCACAGGCCCGCGCGACCTGGACGACGACCGGAGCACTCCGCGAGTTCGAAACGGCGCTCGGCCTGCGCGGGACGTGGGAGTGACCCGGGCGGCGGTTCTCCCGGACCGAGGGTGTGCTGTGCGAAGTCACGGGCGCAGCAGGCGGCAGCAGCACGTCGGCCCGGCCTCACGGGCCGGCACTGCACGGAGCTGCCCGCGACCCTCAGCCCCGCGCCGGGGAGGCAGCCCGTGAACCCGGCACTCGTGCAGGGCGCCGGCACCGACCTCCTCGTCGCGGGCACCCTCCTCCTCTGGGCCGCGCTGCTGATCCGCGCCCCGGCCGCCCGGCGCTCGCCTCCGCGGCGGCGCATGCTCATCGCGATCGCCAGCCTCGCCACCTCGATCACGGTCGCCCTCGATCCGGTGACCGGCCTGGTCAACCGCGCGCTCCGGCTCGGCGACACGTGCGGCATCGTGGTCAACGTCTGGGGTGTGGTCAGCTCCGCGCTCATCCTCGACTTCGTCCTCGCCGCCGCCTCCCGCCGCCGTCCGCTGCTGGTCTACGGCGCGGCCGCCCTGGTGAGCGCCGCCTTGCTGCTGCTCAACACCGGCGCCACGGCCGCCTGCGTCACCCCGGCGGACGCGCCGTGGTTCGACCTGTTCTGGCTGCTGCTCTGCCTCGCGCACGTGCTGGGCACCGGCCCCGCCGCGGTCGTGTGCGCCCGCTACGGCCGCCGGGCCACGACCCGCCCCCTGCGCGCCGGCCTGTACGTGCTCGCCACCGGCTTCGCGTCCTCGACCGTGTTCTGGGGCCTGGTCGCGCCCGCCTACCTGGTCACGCGCTCACCGTGGGTGGCGGCGACGTTCCCGCTCAACGTCGCGATCACCGCGTGGGTGATGGCGCTCGGCACGGCCCTGCCGCAACTGCTGCGGCTGCACCGGTCCGTGAACGACCACCGCACCCTGCGCAGGCTGGAGCCGTTGTGGCGGCGGCTGGTGGCGGCCGTGCCGCAGGTCCACCTGCCGGAGAACGGCCGCTGGGCCAGCGACCTGCGGCTGTACCGCCGGGTCATCGAGATCCGCGACGCGGTCCTGGTCCTGCGGGACTACGTCGCCCCGGCCACACTCGAGGCGGCCCGCGCCCACGCCGGCTCCGAAGCCCTCGCCACGGCCTGCTGGCTCCCGCTGGCGGAGGCGGCGAAACTACGCGGCACGCGCCCGCGCACGGCGACGCCGCCGGGCGAGGACTGCTCGGGCGAGGAGTGGGCCGACGAGGTCGGGTTCGCGCTCACCCTCGCCGAGCACCAGGACTCCGCCCTGGTGCGGTCCTTCCGGCCGGGCGCCGAGCTCACTCAGCGGTAGTAGCCCTCCACCGGCACGCGCGCCTCCTCGAACAGGAACGGGCCCTCCTGCGGCACCGGCTTCGCCACGACGGGCGCGGTCGGCTCCTTCAGGCTCTCCAGCTGCTCACCGGACAACGCGAACACCACGCGCCCCAGCCCGGACCGCGCCAGCGCGCCCGTGCACATCCCGCACGGCTGGCAGCTGGTGTACATCGTGGTGCCCGCCGCCGTCTCCGGGTCCAGCTCGCGCGCCGCCCAGCGAGCGAGTTTCTGCTCGGGGTGGGCGGAGATGTCCCGGTCGGTGATCGTCGTGTTGCGGTCCTCGGCGAGGATCCGCCCGTCGGGACCGACCAGCAGCGAGCCGAACGGCGGGTTGCCCGACGCCCGGGCCTCGCCGGCCAGCTCGATCGCGCGCCGCAGGTACTTCTCGTCGTCGGACATCAGCCCTCCAGATGGGCGCGGACGGTCGCCAGCGCCTGCCAGGCGGCCTGCGGCCGCAACGTCTCCGCCGGGTCACCACTGAACGGGTCGAGCACCACGGTCTCCGCGCCCAGCACCCGCAACTCTTCGATGTCGGCCACGATCTGCTCGATGGTGCCCTCACCGGCCAGCCGCTCCCCGGTGACCGGCCGGCTGGTCAGGCGCAGCACGATCCGCGGCACCAACGGGGGCACCGGCTGTCCCGCCTCGTCGGCCAAGGCCTTGAGCGTCCCGGTCGCCGACCGGAACCACTCGGGCGCGAACCGCAGCGGGTGCCAGGGCTCGCCCCGCCGCCCCGCCCGCCGCATGGCCGCCGGGCTGTTCCCGCCGATCCACAACGGGATCTGCGCGGTGCGGTAACCGGGATCGGCCCACGCCTCGCGCAGCGCGTCCAGGTACTCGTCGGTCAGCGCGCCGCGCCGCTCGAACGGCACGCCCAGCGCCGCGAACTCCTGGCGCGCCCAGCCGACCCCGACGCCGAGCACCAGCCGCCCGCCGCTGAGTGCGTTCAGGTTCGCGGCCATGCGCGCGGTCAGCAACGGGTGCCGGTAGGGCAGAACGAGCACCGTGGTGCCGAGCCGGATCCGCTCGGTCACACCGGCCAGCCAGGACAACGTCGTGAACGGCTCGTAGAACGGCGCCGGGTACTGCTCGACCACGTCCGCCGTGAGCGCCACGTGGTCGGACACCATCAGCAGGTCGTAACCCAGCCCTTCGACCGTCCGGCCCCAGTCGCGCAGCACCCCCGGATCCGTGCCGGGGCCGAAGTTCGGAACATTCACACCGATTCGCACGGGATCCAGGTTAGGCAGCGATCACCGGCCCGCACACCGATTCCTTCCGGTCTTCCCGGCCGTCTACCGTGGATCTCCCGGTATTTTCGGCGTATGACCGAGACTCTCGACGCGACCGACTGGGCGATCCTCACCGAGCTGCAGCGGGACGGCCGCGTGCCGCTGACCGAGCTGGCCCGCCGGGTCAACCTCAGCGCCTCCGCGACGACCGAGCGGGTCAAGCGGCTCGAAGCGTCGGGGGTGATCACCGGGTACCGCGCGGAGGTCGACCTCGGCAAGGTCGGGTACCCGGTGCTCGCCGTGGTGCGGCTGAAGTACCCGGGCAGCAGGCACGAGCCGCTGCACCGGCTGCTCGCCGAGCGCTGCGAAATCCTGGAGTGCCTGCGCACCACCGGCGACGACTGCTACACGCTGAAGGTCGCGGCCGCCTCGATGGAGCACCTGGAGGAGGTCGCGGACCAGCTGGCGCAGTTCGGCAGCACGACGACGAGCGTGGTGTACCGGCGGACGCTGCCCGCGCGCGGTCCCGCCGGCCCGCCGCCGGTCAGACCAGCGGCCGCCCCGAACGCAGGCGGCGGCGGAGGTCCCAGAGGTAGGCGTTGAACGGGAACTCCCGCAACGGCTTCGGCGACAGGCGCACCCCCAGGCCGACCGCCTTGAGCACCCGCTCGAACCGGCGCTGGTCGCGCGGCGTCCAGTCGAGCTTCATCTCCTCGCGGAAGCGGCTGGGCAGGAACCCGGTGGTGACGAACCGGTTGACCGGCCCCAGCGTGCGGCTGACGAAGCCGGGCAGGAACTTCAGGTCGGCGATGTCGAGCAGGTGCTGCCGGACGGTGTCGTCGATCGAGATCTCGGCCAGCGCCTTGTTCCAGTACTCCTCGAAGGCCTGCCGGTCGGCGGGCCACATGTCCTCCTTGACCTGCAGCGTCGTGCCCAGGCGTGCGGAGTTCCGGTAGATCTCCTCGGTCTGCTCGGGCGTCAGCGGCCCGATGAACGCCTCGTAGATGTCCTCGAACCCGCGGTACAGGCACGCCGCGACCCACAGTTGCAGCTTCGGGTCGAAGGCGTTGTAGGACACCGGGCTGGACGGCGTCGAGCGGACCTGCGCGTGCGAGGCGTTGACGGCCTTGCGGTAGGCCTTGCGCTCCGCGTCGGTGCCCAGCGCGGCGACGGCCAGGTAGGTGACCGTGGTCCGGCTCCGCTTGACCGGGTGCTTGAACAGGTTCCCGCTGTCCACCCGGCTCTCGTACACGCCGTAGCCGACGGAGGGGTGCGCGAGCTGCATGATCACGTTCGCGGCCCCGGCCAGCAGGCCGGCCCCGATCATCGCGTCATCGAGGCGGGTGGCGGCAGCCTGGGCCATCGTTGGACTCCAATTCTGCTCACGGGCGTTCGCAGATATTGGAGCGCCACCGGTGCGCACCTGTCAAGATGGGGGCATGGAATCGACATCGCTGCGCACCTACGGCGGCGTCGCCGGCCAGGACCGGCAGGCCGAGCGCCGCGCCCAGCTCGTCGAGGCCGGCCTGGAACTCCTCGGCGCGCGCGATGGCGACCGGAACCTGACCGTGCGAGGCGTATGCCGCCAGGCCGGGCTGGCGGCGCGATACTTCTACGAGAACTTCGCCGACCGGGACGCGCTGGCGGTCGCGGTGTACGACTCCGTGGTCGAGGGCATCGCGGCCAGAACCCTGGAGGCCGTCCAGTCCGCCCCCGGCGACGCGCGCGCCAAGACCCACGCCGGGCTGAGCCGCCTGGTCCGCACGATCGCCGAGGACCCGCGCAAGGGCTTCCTGCTCTTCTCCCCCAGCCTGGACAACACCGTGCTGGCCGAGCGGCGCGCCGCGTCCGCGCGGTGGTTCGCCGGACTGCTCGGGCTGCAGGCCCGCGAGTTCTACGGAATGCCCTCCACGGCGCGGCTGGACCTGCTGGCCGAGATGCTGGTCGGCGGGCTCTCCCAAGCGCTGACCTCGTGGCTGGACGGCAACCTCGAACTGTCCGAAGAGGACCTCGTGGAGCACTGCACCGAGGTCTTCCTCGCCGTGTCGAAGATCGCCTGAGAGCCATTACCTAACGATCGCTAATGGGCTATCGTCGGGACCGGACCACAGGAGGTGCCGCCGATGACCGCTGTCCGGATCGCGAACTTCTCGGGCTATCTCGGGGACCGCTACACGGCGATCGACGAGGCGATGAGCGGTGACCCGGTCGACGTCCTGATCGGCGACTACCTCGCCGAGGTCACGCTGGCCGCCCTCGCGACCGGCTACCGGCGGGACCCCGAACGCGGGTACGTCGAGTACTTCGTCGACCAGATCCGCCCGCACCTGGCCGCGATCGCACGGCGCGGCGTGAAGGTCGTGACCAACGCGGGCGGTTTCCACCCCGCCGCGCTCGCGGAGAAGCTGCGCAAGGTCGCCGCCGACGAGGGTGTGGCGTTGCGGATCGCGCACGTGGAGGGCGACAACGTGTTGTCGCGGCTGGGTGAGTACGCCGACGCCGGGCACCGGCTGGAGAACCTGGACACCGGCGAGCCGCTGGCGTCCTGGGGGCACGAGCCGCTGGCCGCGAACGCCTACCTGGGCGGCTGGGGCATCGCGGCCGCGCTCGCCGAGGGCGCGGACATCGTGGTGTGCGGACGGGTCGCGGACGCGTCCCTGGTCACCGGACCCGCCGCGTGGTGGCACGGCTGGGCGATCGACGACTGGGACGCGCTCGCCGGCGCGGTCACCGCGGGCCACGTCATCGAGTGCGGTTCGCAGGCGGTGGGCGGCAACTTCTCCGGCTTCACCCGCATCCCGGACATGCTGGTGCCGGGTTTCCCGATCGCCGAGGTCGCCGCGGACGGCAGCAGCGTGATCACCAAGCACGCCGGGCACGGCGGCGCGGTCACCGTCGACACCGTGACGGCGCAACTGGTCTACGAGATCCAGGGCCCGCACTACCTCAACCCGGACGTCACGGTGCACCTGGACACGGTGCGGCTGACCGCGGCGGGGCCGGACCGGGTCGCGGTCACCGGCGCCACCGGCTCCCCGCCCCCGCCGACGACGAAGGTCGCGGTGTTCGCCGCGATCGGCCACACGCTCGTCAACACGGTCTACGTCACCGCGCCGGACGTGGACGCGAAGGTCGCCCTGCTGCGCGCCCAGATCACGCGGGACCTGCCCGAGGGTGTCGAGCTGGACATCACGCGCCTGGGCACCGCGGCCACCGACCCCGAGACGCAGTGGGACGCGACGGTCGCGTTGCGGGTGATGGCCGTCGCCGCGACACCGGAACCGCTGGCCAAGCTGAACCTGCCCGCGCGGCTGGGATCGCTGTACCTACAGAGCATCCCGGGCTTCTACCACGACGGCGGCGCCGGGCTGACCGGCCGCAGCAGGCCCCGCATCGACTACTGGCCCGCGCTGCTGCCGATGTCGGAGGTGGCGCACCGCGTCGTCCTCGACGACGGCCACACGCTGCCGATCGCCCCGCCGCCCTCGGCGCCGGTCCAGCCGCAGCCGGTGCACCCCGAACCCGCCGAGCGGCCGCTGCCGGACCGGGTCCGGAAGGCGCCGCTGGGCGCGGTCGCCTACGCCCGCAGCGGCGACAAGGGCGGCAACAGCAACGTCGGGGTGTGGGTGCCGGACGAGCGCGCCTGGCCGTGGCTGCGGCAAGCGCTGTCCACGGCGGAGCTGCGGAAGCTGCTGCCCGAGGCGGCGGAACTGGACATCGTCCGGCACGAGTTCCCGCACCTGCGGGCCGTTCACTTCGTCCTGCGTGGCCTGCTCGGCACCGGCGGGTCCGCGAACCTGCGTGCCGACCAGGTCGGCAAGGCCGTCGGCGAGTACCTGCGCGCCAAGCACGTCCCGATCCCCGAGGAGCTGCTCGACGATGTCGCTCACTGACCGCATCACCGCCGCCGTGGCCGAGCCGGCCACGAGCGACGAGTTCGACCCGCACGCCGAGCTGACCGAGGTGCTGGCCGGCATCGGGATGAGCCCGGCCGACACCGGCGGCGCGATCACGTTCCGCGGGGCGGACCCGGTGGTGCCGAGCACGTTGCGGCTGGGCGGGTCGGCGGCGATCGCGCTGGCCGCGAAGTCCGCCGCGATCGCGAAGCTGTGGCGGCTGCGTGGCGGTGACGGGCAGGACATCGCGGTCGACCTGCGGGTGGCGCCGCACCGGCTGTGCCCGTTCTACGACCGGAAGTGGGAGCTGCTCAACGGTTATCCGGCGAGCACCCCGGCGAACCCGTCGCAGGCATTGGGTTTCCGCTTCTACCGCACCGCGGACGAGAAGTGGGTGATGCCGCTCAACCCCTACCCGAAGATCAAGCTGGCGGCGCAGAAACTGCTCGGCGTGCCCGACGACACCGAGGCGGTCGCCGCGGCGATCGCGAAGTGGCGGGGCCGGGACCTGGAGAACGCGGCGGTCACGGCGGGCGCGGTGCTGCCGATGCTGCGCACGCCCGCGGAACTGATGGCCGAGCCGCACTACCGCGAGGTGCTGGCGGACCTGCCGCTGGTGGAGATCACGAAGATCGGCGACAGCGCGCCGGAACCGCTCGGCCCGGCGGCGGATCCGCTGGCCGGGGTGCGGGCGCTCGGGATGGGGCACGTCATCGCGGGTGCCGGGGTGGGCCGGGCGCTCGCGCTGCACGGCGCGGACGTGCTGAACGTGTGGCGGCCCGACGAACTGGAGCACGACGTCACTTACATCACGGCGAACGTGGGGGTGCGGTCGGCGACGGTCAGCCCGTACGAGTCCGAGGGCGCCGGGCTGTTGCGGTCGCTGCTGCGGGAGGCGGATGTCTTCTACGCCAACCGGCGGCCGGGGTACCTGGCGAAGATCGGGTTCTCGGCGGAGGAGGCCGCGGCGGTGCGGCCTGGCATCATCCACGCGACCGCGTCGCTGAACGGGGAACAGGGCCCGTGGGCGGACCGCGTGGGCTTCGACCAGAGCGCGGGCAGCCTGGTCGGGATGATGCACCTGGAGGGCGACGGGGTGCGGCCGGCGCTGCCGCCGATCCTGGTGGTCAACGACTACATCGTGTCGTGGCTGCTGACGGCGGGGATCGTGGAGGCGCTGACGCGGCGCGCCCGGGACGGCGGCAGCTACCGGGTGCACGTGTCCCTGACGCGGGCCGCGCTGTGGATCCTGAGCCTGGGCGTGTTCGACAAGGCGTACGCGACGGAGACCGCGGGCCGCGGCGAGGAGCACGCGTACCTGGACCCGCAGACGTTCACCGCCGAGACGCCGCTCGGGCACTACCAGGGCGTCACCGAGCAGGTCCACATGTCGGCGACGCCAGGCCACTACCGGACGGTGCTGGTGCCGCGGGGTTCGTCACGCGCGGAGTGGCTGGGGTAGCACCACTGGTCGACATCGAACGAGGAGGAGGCCGGCGATGACCGGATACTGGCTGCGCCGGATCGAGCGGTGCGACCCCGAGCGGGACCACCAGGAGATCTACCGCATCTCCATCGGCTTCGAGTTCCCCTGGGACTACCAGCGGGCGCTGGAGTTCGCCCTGTTCCGCACGTATTGCGTGCCGAGCATATCGCGGCTGCTCGCCGCGACGGGCGAATTCGAGAAGCGGCCGCAGAAACGCTACGACGACACGGCCCTGCTGATGGCGGAGCTGGCCGAGAACGGGTACGACTCGCCGCGCGGGCGGGAGGCGCTCAGCACGGTCAACCGGATGCACGGCCGGTACCGCATCAGCAACGACGACATGCTGTACGTGCTGTCGACGTTCGTCTACGACCCCATCGACTGGATCGACCAGTTCGGCTGGCGGCCGCTGCACGAGAACGAGCGGCAGGCCGCGTACTTCTACTTCCGAGAGGTCGGCAAGCGCATGGGCATCAAGGACATCCCCGGCGACTTCGACTCGTTCCGCAAGTTCAAGGACGCCTATGAAGAGGCGAACTTCGTGTACTCGGCGGACAACAACCGGATCGGCCGGTACACATTGGACCTGTTCTGCGCGTGGTACCCGAAACCGCTGCGGCCCGCGGTCGCCGTGGGCGCCAAGAGCCTGCTCGACGACCGGATGCTGGCGGCGTTCGGGTTCCGGCCGAGCCCGGCGTGGGTGGGCCGCGCGGCGCGCGCCGGCCTGCACGCGCGATCGGCGGTGGTGCGGCTGCTCCCGCCACGACGGAAGTCGAAGCTGCTGAACTCGAAGGTGCGCAGCTACCCCGGCTACCCGAAGGGGTACTCGCCCTCGGACCTCGGCGCGCCGGAGCCGCCGGCCGGCATCGACCCAGCCCTGCTGCGGCGCCGATCTCGATAGCTCCGGGGAGCCGCCACGCGGGTTTCTACTGCGCCGGGCTGCGCTTCGCTACGCCCGGATGAGAAGTGCCCTCCCGAACCCGATCTTTCAGTGTCCGGTTGACGGGACACCGCGTCAAGCCGGGAAAGCGTGGCTTGACCCGGTGGCTCGGCAACCGATTGGGCTGGGGATCGGGTTGCGGGAGAGGGGTGGCTCGGGGGATTCGGGCTTTCGTTGCCGGGTGGCGGTTTCCTGGCTCGGCACGTCGCTCGGGTGGTTGCGGGACGGCGCGGCCGCACCCCTGTGGTCGCGCCGTCCCGGGTCTACTTGGTCGCCGCCTCGAAGAACCATGCGACCGTCAGCGCGCCCGGGTCCGTGACGCCCCGCGCGTGCTCGCCGACGTAGCTCGCCCGGCCGCGCTTCGCCAGCAGCTCCTCGGTCGAGCGGGCTCCGGCGTCGGCCGCGGCGGCGGCCTCCTTCAGCGCGGTTTCCACGTCGGCGTTCCGCTCGGCCGCGGCAGCCAGTGCCTCCGCCGCCGGCACCATCGCGTCGACCATCGTCTTGTGGCCCACCTCCGCGCCACCGAGTCGACGCACCGTCGCTTCCGCTTCGCCCGCGGCGCGCGCCAGGCTCCCCGCGGACACTTCGTCCCCAAGGCCCTTGGCGAACTCGCGGAACCACATGCCGAACAACGGACCGCTGGTGCCGCCCGTGTGCAGGAACGCGTTCGACACCGCGGTGAACACCTCCCCCGCGGTGCGCGGGTCGTCCGCGGCCAGGTTCGCCCGCACCTTCGCCAGCGCGGACCGGAGGTTGGTGCCGTAGTCGCCGTCACCGGCGCGCCGGTCCAGCTCCGTCAGCTCGGCGCCGCGCTCGTCGATGACGGCGGCGAACCGCTCGATCCAGGCACGAGTGTCCACAATGGTCTCCTTCACCAGGTCAGGGCCGGCGTGCGGACCGGCGCGTCCCACAGGGCCAGCAGTTCGTCGTCGGCGCGCAGTAGCGTGATCGAGCAGCCCCGCATGTCCAGCGCGGTCACGTACGAGCCCACCAGCGCGCGCCCGATGCGCACCCCCAGCCCGTCCAGGAACCCGCCCAGCTCGCGGTGCACCACCGACAACTCCAGACCGTGCGTCGCGCCGAGGCCGTTGACGATCGCGATCACCTCGTCACCCCGGTCCAGGCCGAGCGCGGCCACCAGCGGCTTCGTCAGATCGCCCACCAGCTCCCGCACCGGCGCGTACGGGCGCCGCCCGACGCCGTGTTCGCCGTGGATGCCGACCCCGAACTCGATCTCGCCGTCGGGCAGGTCGAACGACGGCCGGTCCTGCCCCGGCTGCGTGCACGCCTCCAGCGCCAGCGCCAGCGTGCGCGCCGACGACACGATCCGCTCCCCCAGCGCGGCCAGCTCGTCCAGCGACGCGCCGTTCTCCGCCGCCGCGCCGCAGATCTTCTCCACCGCGACGACCGCCGCGGTCCCACGACGACCCGGCGCGCCGTCCTCCTGGCCGTCGGTGGCGAGATCGTCGTCGACCAGGACGGTGCGCGTCTCGATGCCGTCGTCCGCGGCCAGCTCGGCGGCGATGCGGAAGTTCAGCACGTCACCGGTGTAGTTCTTGACGATCAGCAGCACCCCGCGGCCCCGGTCGGCGGCCGCGATGGCGGCGCGGATCTGGAACGCGGTCGGGCTGGCGAACACCGCGCCCGGCACCGCGGCGTCCAGCATGCCGCTGCCGACGAAACCGGTGTGCAGCGGCTCGTGCCCGGAGCCACCGCCGGAGACCAGCGCGACCTTGTCCGCCTGCCGCGCGCGGACCACGTACGCCGGGTCCTCGTGGTAGCGGACGAGGTCCGGATGCGCACGCTGGAGCCCCTCCAGGGCCTCCCGCACGAAGTCGTCCGGATCGTTCACGAGCTGGCGTGCCGCCATGCCACCCCTCCGTCATCGTCGACTGCCATTCGACATTATCGAATGTCTTCCGAACATAGAACGGCGCGGGACTGTTGTAAAGTGCGGCTGGCAGGAGGGTGCGCCGATGATCCAGTCCGTCGACCGGGCGGTCCGCGTGCTCGGCGTGCTGCAGGCGGAACGGCGGCTGAGCCTGTCCGAGATCGCGGCCCGGCTGGGGCTGGCGCCGTCCACAGTGCACGGCATCATCAAGACCCTGCAGGCCCACGGCCTGGTGCTGCAGGACCGCGACTCCGCCCGCTACCGGCTCGGGCCCGCCGTGCTCAAGCTGGGCAACGTCTACCTCGACACCCTCGAACTGCGGTCCCGCGCGCTCACCTGGGCGGCCGAGCTGGCGCGCACGACCGGGTGCGCGGTGCGGACCGGGGTGCTGCTGCCGGGCGAGGTGATGATCGTGCACCACGAGCCGCGCCCGGACGGCTCCCGCCAGATGCCGGAGGTCGGGATCGTGATCCCGGCGCACGCCAGCGCGCTCGGCAAGGCGATGCTGGCGTGGTCGCCCGGCCTGGCGCCGGAACCGCTGCGCAGCATGACCCGGGACACCATCACCGACCCGGCGGACCTGGCCGCGCACCTGGAGCAGGTGCGCGGCGAGGCGCTGGCGACCGAGGTGGAGGAGGCGGTGATCGGCGAATGCTGCGTGGCCGCGCCGATCTTCGACGCCGGGCAGGACATCGCCGGGGCGATCGGCGTGGTGGTGCCGATGACCGACTGGCCGGCCGGACCCGCGGTACCCGGCGCGGTCCGCGAGGCGGCTCGCGCGATCTCCCGCGAACTGGGCGCGCCGTCTTGGCCGCCGGCGGGGTGAAGGCACCATGACCTGGACGGGCGAGCTGCTGCGGATCTTCACCGCCGAGACCGCCGGGGCCGCGATGGTGGAACTGGACGAGGCGGTCCTCGTCGCGGGCCACGGCATCGAGGGCGACCGGTACGCCACCGGCCGCGGCCTCTACTCCACGCGCCCGCACGAGGACCGGCAGGTAACTCTGATCGAGGAGGAGACCCTGGTCGCCCTCGCCCGGGACCACGACCTCATCCTCGAACCCGGGGAGACCCGCCGCAACCTGCTCACCCGCGACGTGCCGCTGAACCACTTGGTGGGCAAGCACTTCCGCGTGGGCGGCGCCGTGCTGTTCGGCGGACGGCTCAACGTGCCGTGCCGCTACCTGGAAAACCTGCTCGGGAAGCCGGTGTTCGCGCCGCTGGCCAACCGGTCGGGGCTCAACTGCCGCATCGTCACCGGCGGCACGATCCGGCCCGGCGACCGCATAGTGCCCGCATGATCGCGGCCCCGCCGGGTATCCGGCCGGCATGACGACCTCACCGTTCGAACCCGACCCGTACCTGGGCGAAGAGCGCATCGCCGCCGCGGATCCCGGTCCCGGCGCGCCCGAGCCGGCCCCCGGGTTCGGCCCCCGCGGCGGCGACGAGGAGGACGAGCACCGCGGCGAAACGGCGGACCAGGAGCGCGAAGACTCCTGATCCGCCGCTCACTAGACGGATCAGTACGGGCAGGTCGACCGGTACTCCTCGATCGCCAGGCCGCTCGGGTTCGGGCAGAGGAACTGGTCGTACCGCGTGTCGTTGTCGATGAACCGCTTGAACCACGAAATCATGTACTTCGCCATCGTGGTGTTGGACGTGTTCGGGAAGAAGTGCGACGCGTTGTTCAGCTCCATGTACGCCTTGTCCAGCGAGCTGGGCAGCGACGTGTAGAACGGTTCGGAGTGCGTGGCGACCGGCGCGACCGTGTCGGACTCGCCGCCGATGATGAACGTCGGCACCTGCACGCTGGAGAAGTTCTTCCGCAGGTTCCACGGCGCGAGCGGGACGGCCGCCTGCAGGCTGGGCCGTTCGTCGGCCGCCTCCAGCGTGCCGCCGCCGCCCATCGAGTGGCCCGCGACGCCGAGGCGGCTGCTGTCGATGCGGCTGGCCACCGAGCTTCGCTGAGTCAGGTAGTCCAGCGCCGCGAGCAGCTGGTCACCCCGGCTGGCCGGCTGGTCGTAGCGGGTGATCGTGTCGATGGTGAACACGACGAACCCCTGCGAGGCCAGGCGCGGCCCGATCCAGGCGATGCTGGTCTGGTCCGCCGTGTAGCCCGGCGAGATCGCGACCGCGCCGAAGGTGCCTTGGCTCGTGTCGGTCGGGTAGTAGATGGTGCCCCCGCCGAAGCCGCTGACCACCAGCGACGAAACCGTGGTCTGCGAGACCGCGAACGGGCCGCGGCTGGCCTCGATGCTCGACTCGGTGGGGTCGGGCCCGCGCTCGTACGGGTTGTCGGCGGCCTGGGCGGAGGCGGTCGCGGTGGCAGCGCCCGCGACCAGGGCCAGCGCCGTGACCAGCCGGGCCAGGTTTCTTGGTGAACGTCGCATGCGTTCGAACTCCCTTTCCGTGAGAGGGGAACCAGGGAACTCTGACAAAGGCCGCCAACCACGCGCATCGGTGAAATCACCAGTCAGCGGAAGCGGGCGGCCAGCTCCACGCGGGACCGGATGCCGAGCCGCGCGAAGATGTTGCGCAGGTGGTGGTCGACCGTGCGGTGGCTGATGACCAGCTGCGCCGCGATCTCCCGGTTCGTCGCGCCCTCCGCGACCAGCCGGGCGATCTGCAGTTGCTGCGGCGTCAGGTCGGCGGGCCGGGCGCAGCCGGGCACCGACTCCCCCGCCGCCCGCAGCTCGGCCGTCGTGCGCTCGGCCCAGCGCGGCGCGTCGTAGCGCTGGAAGATCTTCAGCGCGTCCCGCAGCAGCTCCCGCGCGGCCCGCGCCTTGCGGTTGCGGCGCAGCCGGTGCGCGTAGAACAACTCGGTCTTGGCCAGTTCCAGCGCGGTCTGGCTGGCGCGGTGCAGCTCGATCGCGGTCTCGAAGTGCTCGTCGGCGTCCGGGTCGCCGAGCAGCGCGCGGCAGCGGTGCGACAGGGCCATCCGGACGTCGCTGCCGGTGCTGCGCGCCCAGTCCTCGTAGGGGGCCAGCGCCTTGGCGGCCTTCACGGTCTGCCCGCAGCGCGCCGCGGCCTCGACGAAGTGCGGCGTCGCCATCGCCCGGATCCCCGGGTGTACCCGGCCGGTGCCGGCCGCCATCAGGCGGAACCGGTCCAGCGCGTCCTCCGGCCGGTCCTCGGCGAGGTCGACGCAGGCCGAGGCCCACGTGCTCAGCGCGCCGGGCCGTCCGAGCCCGCGGGTGGCGACCTCGTGCCCGGCCGCGTCCAGCCGGGCCTGCGCGGTCTCCCGGTCGCCGCGCAGCGACGCCTCCAGCGCGAGGATCGTCAGGTGGTCGACCGCCGAGTTCGGCTGGCCGATCGCGCGAGCCATCCGCAGCCCCTCCAGCGCGCTGGACAGCGCCGCCGAGTGCCGGTCGAGCAGCAGCTCCGACACCGCCACGTACACCAGCGCCCACGGCACGACCGCGGTGGTGCCGCGGCTGCCCGCCGAGGTCACCGCGCCGACGGCCAGTTCGTGCGCGCGGGCCGCGTCGCCGAGCGTGTAGGCGGCCTGGCTCGCCCAGATCTTCGCCACCGGCTCGTCCAGCACCCCGCCGAGCCCGACGACCCGGCGCAGGGGCGCGGCCGCGCGGTCGTGCCGCCCGCGGAAGGCGTCGCTCATGCCGGCGAAGTGGTCCAGGATCAGCCGGGTGCGTGGCGAGTCGTCGGGGCGGCGCAGCTGCTGCGCGCGGTCGGCGATCGCGTAGTAGCGCACGTAGTCGCCGGCCAGGCAGCTCGCCTCGCCGGCCAGCATCAGCGCGGTGAGCGCGTGGTCGCGCTGGGAGCCGGCGAGCTGGTTCGCCGCGACGAGCAGTGTCTGACTGGCGACCGCGGGCATGCCCTCGCGCATTTCGAGGCTGCCCTGCAGCAGGTCGGCGACGCCGCGCACGGACGTGCCCCGCGCCAGCGGGCGGGCCTGGCGCAGCAGCGCCCGCGCCCGCCGGGGCCGCCCGGCGAGCCAGAACTCCGACGCCGACTCCAGCAGCTCGCCCGCCAGCCGCGGGTCGGCGCCGCCGGCGAGCGCGGCCCGGTGCCAGGTGCAGCGCAGCCGGTGCCGGTCCGGGTCCAGCACGGACAGCAGGAGTGTGTGGGTGGCGCGCCGGTCGGCCAGCGGCGCCTCCTCGCGGATCAGCGCCTGCAGCAGCGGGCCTGCGGTGAGGACGTGGTCGCCGTCCAGCCGGACGAACCCGGCCGCCCGGGCCTCCTCCAGCGCGCGGAGGTCCACACCGGACCGTTCCGTGGCGCGCACCAGGGTGTCCACGTCCAGCCAGTCGTCGAGCGCCGCCATCAGGGCGATCTCGCGGGCGCCCCGATCCAGGGCGGCGAGCCGCTCGCGGACCGCGCGGCGCAGGCGGCTGTGCGGCGGGATCCGTCCCTCGGCGGCCAGCTCGGTGAGGGCGAGCGGGTTGCCGGAGGCCAGGTCGAGCAGGTCCGGGACCGGTTCCGGGACGCCGTGGTCGGCGAGCACCTGCGCGCTGTCCTCCGCGCCGAGCGGTTCCAGCCACACCGCGGGAACTCCGTCGAGGGGCGTCCCGGCCGTGAACACCACGAGCACGCTCGCGCCGGACAGCCGGCGGGCCGCGAACGCCAGCGCGTCGCGTGATTCGGGGTCGAGCAGGTCGGCGTCGTCGACCAGGCACAACAGCGGCGCGGCAGCGGTCAGGGCCGCGTGCACGGCACGGCCGAGCGCGAGCGGTTCCGCGGGGAGGTCGGTCAGCTCCGGCAGGAGCTGGAGCAGCCCGCAGTGCGCGAGGTGGCGTTCGGCGGCCACGCCCCTGGCCTCGCGGACGCCGAACCCGGCGGCCTCGGCGCGGGCCGCCGCGAGCAGAGCGGTCCGGCCCGAGCCCGGCTCACCGAGCACGACGAGACCGCCGCCGCGGCCGTCCCTGGCCTCCCCGAGCGCGCGGCGGAGCACCGTCAGCTCACGATCGCGACCACGCAGAACCACCTGGTCAACGGCGCCCATGCCGTCATGGTGCCCCGCGTCCCCGGCCGTCCGTAAGGGACCGTCGTGGGGAACTCACGCGCTCGCCGCTTTTTGAGCCAGGAACACGCACGCGGATGACAAATTTTTCGGCGCCGCGAGGCTCAGGGGGCCAAGCCGCGGGCCGTCCGGCCACCACGGTTCTCCCAGGCCGGTCCGACACCACCCGTCGCTGACGTGAGCGCCGCCAGACGCACAGCGCGCGGGCCATCCGGCAACCCGGGCCAGCACTTCCCCGGCAACCCTGGCCAGCACTTCCCCGCCAGCCCGCCCGGCCACCCGCACGGGACAGCAAGCCCGTAGGCCGGTCACCCGCGGACCGGTCCGGCGGGCCGCTACGGCTTGCGCCCAACCGCCCCGACGATGCACCGCGCCGCGAGGCTCAGTGGCGCCAGCCGCGGGCCGTCCGGCCACCACTCGTCGCAGACGGCGAGCCCGGGCTCGGACAGCGCGTTCGGCTTGATCAGCTCCAGGCCGTCCAGCATCGCCATGACCTCGGCGTGGGTGCGGAACCGCCCCGCGCCCATCGGGCCGTTGACGAGGATGTTCTCGATCCGCTTCGCCACCTCGGTCAGCTCCGGCACCTCCGGGTCGAAGAAGTGCGAGAACACCACGTAGGAGCCGGAGGGCAGCGCGTCGATGTACGCGCGCATGATGTCGGCGGCGCCGTCGCCCTCGTAGTGGTGCAACGTGCCGACGTGCAGCAGCACCAGCGGCTCGCTGAAGTCGAGGTGGCGCCGCACGACCTCGTTGCCGAGCACCTCGGACGGCTCGAAGATGTCCGCCTCGGTCATGTGCACGAAGTCGTTCTCCTCGAGCAGCGCGCGGCCGTGCGCGAGGACCACCGGGTCGTTGTCGACGTAGACGACCATCGCCTCGGGGTTGGCGCGCTGCACGATCTGGTGCGTGTTCTCGGCGGTCGGCAGGCCGGAACCGCAGTCGAGGTACTGGGCCACGGTGGTCTGGCCGGCCAGGAAGCGGCAGGCGCGGTTGAGGAAACCGCGGTTGCCGCGGGCGATGTCCACCGCCTCCGGGACCGCTTCGTTGATCTTCCGCATCACCATGCGGTCGACCTCGTAGTGGTCCTTGCCGCCGAGGAATCCGTCGTAGATGCGGGCGATGCTCGGCCGGCTCGGGTCGACGCCGACCGGCACCTGGCTGGGCGAAGAAGCCATCACAACACCTTCTCGCGAGCTGGTGGGTGAACACACAGTAGTGCTCCGCGTTCGCCCCGTGGAACCGCCCTCACGCGACCGGCGTGGACTGGGCCAGCGCGTCGGTCAGGTTCGAGTACACCGGCAGCACCTGGTCCAGTCCGGCAAGCATCAGCGGCTGCAGCACGGTCCCGCTCGCCGCCACCACTCGCAGGGGCGTGTGGTTGCGGGTGCACCGGTCGTCGGAGTTGATCAGCAGCGTCAGCCCGCACCACCCGAAGAACTCGACGTCCCGCAGGTCGAGCACGACGGGTGCGGGCGGGGTCGCGACGGTCACCGCGGTGCTGAGCTCCTCCTGGAGGTGCCCGAGCGAGCTGAAGTCCACTTCGCCGGCGACGTGCACCACGACAGCGGAACCACGGACCTCCCGTCGGGTGGTGAGCAGACCGTCGGCGGAGGTGCTTCGTGACATGCCGCTGCCCTCCCCTGCAGACGAGGCCCGGTGCGGTTGTCCTATCACGGGAGGTGCGGGGTGTCCACCGATTCAACAGCCCCGACCTGGCACTTCGTCCCCGTTGGCCTCGTCGCAGCGCTGTCGACAGCCGCGTTGCGCGCAGATTTCCGCCATATTTTCTCTTGACATGACGGTTTCCTGCATCGACGATCGCCGGTATGCAGAATGACGTCAAGGTTGGCGAGCTGGACCGCCGGATCGTCGCCGCGTTGCAGCTCAACGGCCGGGCGTCGTGGGGCGCCGTGGCCAAGTACGCGGGCACCAGCGAGTCGACCGTCCTGCGCCGCGCCGCGCAGCTCACCGAGAGCGGGCAGCTGCGCGTCATCGGCGTGGTGGACGTGCTGCGCTGCGGGCTCGGCGTGCCGGTCCTGGTCCGGTTCCGCTGCCGTCCCGGCACCGCGGGCGCGGTCGCCGAGGCGGTCGCGGCGCGCCCCGAGACCCGCTACGCCAGCGTCCTCACCGGCAGCGCCGACTGCACCGCCGAGCTGGTGCTGCCCACGCACTCCGACGTGGCACGGCTGCAGCTGGACGGCCTGCCCGGCGGCGGCGACGTCCTGGAGACCGAGACGCTCGCCGTGATGCGGACCTTCACGTCCAACCACGACTGGGACTCCGGCGTCCTCGGCCCGGACGCCGTCGCGGGCCTGCGTGGCGAGGACGTGCGGCCGTTCGAGGAACAGCTGTGGGAGCGGCCGCCGGAGAAGCTCGACGAGCTGGACCTGGCGATCATCGCGGCGCTCGGCGAGGACGGCCGGATGTCGTTCAAGGAGCTGTCCCGCCAGGTCGGCAGCAGCGAATCGACCGCGGCGCGGCGGGTGGACTCGCTGGTCAAACGAGGCTGCCTGCGCTTCCGCACCCTCGCCGAGCCGGGCATCCTCGGCTTCACCGTCGAGTTCATGCTGTGGCTGTCGGTGCTGCCCGGCCACCTCGACGCCGCCGGGCAGCAGCTGGCCGCCCACCCCGGCACGCGGTATCTGTCCGCCACGACCGGCCGGTTCAACCTGGTCGGCCAGGTCGTGCTGCGGCACTACGGCGAGCTGTACCGGCACACCACCGACGTCGTGGGCGCGTTGCCCGGGCTGCAGGCCGCCGACGTCACGCTCCAGGTGTCGACCCTCAAGCGCGCCTGGACCCCCACTCCCCGGACCATCCTGGAGGACGCGTGAACGACCAGCTCCACCCCTGGCAGTGGGACGAGCCCACCTGGCGCGGGCACGTCGGACGGGTGCGGGCCGGACGGCCCCTGCGGCCGTCGTCGTGGCCCGGCGGCGCGCGTGTGGCGGTCGCGCTGTCGTTCGACTCCGACCACGAGACGCCCGCCCTGCGCGACGGCGAGGTGCTGCCCGGCAAGCTCGCGCAGGGCGAGTACGGCGCGCGCGTCGGCGTGCCGCGGATCCTGCGGTTGCTGGAGCGGTTCTCCGCGCCCGCGACGTTCTTCATGCCCGCGGTGTCGGCCCTGCTGCACGACGGCGAGGTGAAGTCCTATGTGGACGGCGGGCACGAGGTCGCCCTGCACGGCTGGATCCACGAGCGCAACACGTCGCTGCCGCCGGAGGCCGAGCGTGACCTCGCCTTCCGCGCCGCGGACACGCTGGAGCGGCTGGCCGGCACCCGTCCGGTCGGTATCCGCACGCCGTCCTGGGACTTCTCGGCGGCCACGCTCGCCATCACCCGTGAGCTGGGGCTGGCCTACGACTCGTCGCTGATGGCCGACGACGACTGCTACGAGCTGCTGGCCGACGGCGAACCGACCGGGGTCGTCGAGCTGCCGGTGGAGTGGATCCGCGACGACGCGCCGTACTTCATGATGGAGCGCTTCGCGTCGCTGCGCCCGTACACGCCGCCGCGCGGGGTGCTGCCCATCTGGCGCGACGAGTTCGACGCCGCACACGCCGAGGGCGGGCTGTTCCAGCTGACCCTGCACCCGCACATCATCGGCCACCGCTCGCGGATGGCCGTGCTGACCGAGCTGCTGGAGCACATCAGCGGCCACGACGTCTGGTTCGCCACCCACGCCCAGGTCGTCGCCCACGTCCTCGCCGAGCAGGAGGCACCGTGACCACCCACGCCGCGACCGCCCAGGAGCACCGGCTCTCGCCGGCCCAGCGCAAGGCGATCGTCGCCGGCGCGGTCGGCAACACCGTCGAATGGGTCGACTGGGCCGTGTACGCGACCTTCGCCCCGGTGTTCGCCAAGCAGTTCTTCACGCCGGGCAACGAAACCACCGCGCTGCTGTCCACTTTGGCCGTGTTCGCGGTCGGGTTCGTGATGCGGCCCATCGGCGGCGCGGTGCTCGGCGCCTACGCCGACCGGCACGGCCGCAAGAAGGGCCTGACGCTCACCATCTCGCTGATGGCAGGCGCGTCGCTGGTGATCGCGGTGTGCCCGACCTACTCGAAGATCGGGGTGCTCGCGCCGATCGTGCTGCTGCTGGCCCGGCTGGTGCAGGGCTTCTCCGCCGGTGGCGAGTTCGGGTCGTCCTCGGCGTTCCTCATCGAGTCCGCGGCCCGCGGGCGGCGCGCGTTCGCCGGGTCCTGGCAGCAGGTTTCGGTCGGCGCGGGAGCGCTGATCGCGTCCCTGATGGGAACCGTGCTGAACTCGACGCTGTCCGAAGCGCAGCTGCAGAGCTGGGGCTGGCGGGTGGCGTTCGGCGTCGCCGGGCTGCTCGGCCTGGTAGGGCTGTGGCTGCGCCGCTCGGTGCACGAGACGGAGGCGTTCACCCGCATCAAGGACCGGCCGCGTGGCAACCCGCTGGTGGCGATGTTCCGCGACCACCCGAAGGCCGCGCTGCGGGTCGCCGGCGTGACCATCGCCGGCACGCTCATCTACTACGTGTGGGTCACCTACATGCCGACCTACGCGCACCTGGCGACCGGCATCCCGTTGCGGCAGGCGCTGCTGGCCAACACGCTCGCGATCGTGGTGTTCCTGATCCTGCTGCCTTTCGGCGGGCTGCTGTCCGACCGGATCGGCCGCAAGCCGACGATGGCCGCGTTCGCCGCCGGGTTTCTGCTCTTCTCCTGGCCGGCGTTCCACTTCCTGGCGGCGGACTTCTGGACGCTGCTGCTCATCGAGATCGTCGGCATGGTGCTGATCGTCGGGTACTCGGCCAACTGCGCGGTGATCATGGCCGAGCAGTTCCCGCCCGAGGTGCGCACGACCGGCATCGGGTTGCCGTACGCGCTGGCGGTCGCCGTGTTCGGCGGCACCGCGCCGTACGTGACGACCTGGATGAACGCCGAGGGGTTCGGGCACCTGGTGTGGCTGTACGTGGCGATCGCCGCGGTGATCGGCCTGGCCGTCTACACGACGATGCCGGAGACGAAGGGTAAGGAGCTGTAGTGCGGCACGTGCTCGTCACCGGCGCCGCGAGCGGGATCGGCGCCGCGATCGCCGCCCGGTTCGGGGGTGACCGGCTGACTCTGGCCGATGTGGACGGTGACCGGCTGGCCGCGGTGGCTGCCGGGCTGGGCGCCGAGCGCCGGGTCGGCGACCTGGCCGAGGCCCGGTTCGCGGAGTCGCTTGTGGACTCCGACGTCGATGTGCTGGTCAACGCCGCCGGGATCTATCCGGCGACGCCGCTGCTGGAGATGACGGCCGCGGCGTGGGACCGGGTGCAGGACGTCAACGTGCGCGCCGCGATGCTCACGACCGTCGCGTTCGGACGGAGGTGTGCCGTGGCCGGACGCTCCGGCGTGGTGGTGAACATCTCGTCGGGCGCGGCCACGCGAGCCCGTCCAGGCGCGGCCCACTACGCGACGTCCAAGGCGGCGCTGGAGATGCTGACCAAGGCGTGCGCGGTCGAGCTGGGCCCGCATGGCATCCGGGTCAACGCGGTCAGCCCGGGGTTCGTGACCGTGGACAGCTCGGCGAACCCGGTCACCGAGGAGTACGCGGCCGCCGTGTCGGTCAACCCGCTCGGGCGGCGCGGCCGGCCGGCCGACATCGCCGAGGCGGTGCACTGGCTGGCCGGTGAGCAGGCGGCGTGGATCACCGGGGCGGTGCTGCGCGTGGACGGCGGGTCGACCGCTGGCGCGCCCGGGTTGCCGTTGCACTGGGACGGCGCGACCGCCGTCCAGGAGGGGAGTTCGCATGTCTGAGCCGTACACGGTCGTTGGCGGCGGGGCGATCGGCGGCACGCTGGCGTTCCACCTGGCGCGGGCCGGGCACCCGGTGCGGATCGTCGACACCGACGCCGCGCACGTCGCCGCGATCCGGCGCCGCGGGCTGGTGCTGCGGGGTCCCGGCGGTGACGCGAGCGTGCCGGTGGAGGCGTGTTCACCCGAGGAGGCACCGGCGGTTGTGGGCCGGGTGCTGCTGGCGGTGAAGGCGCAGGCGACCGAGCAGGTCCTGCCGTGGCTCGCGCCGCGGCTGGCGCCGGACGGGTTCGTGGTGTCGTTGCAGAACGGGTTGAACGAGCAGGCGATCGCGGCGGCGGTGGGCGCCGAGCGGACGGTGGGGGCGTTCGTGAACCTGTTCGCCGATGTGGTCGAGCCCGGCGTGGTCCAGGACGGCGGCGCGGGCGCGCTGGTGGTGGGTGAGCCGGACGGGCGGATCACGCCGCGGGTCGAGCGGATCGTGGCCGACCTGCAGGCCTGGGGCCCGGCGAAGGCGACCGCGAACGTCGAGGGGTTCCTGTGGTCGAAGCTGGGTTTCGGGGCGATGCTGACCACGACGGCGCTGGCCGACGCGCCGATGGCGGACCTGATCGACCGGCACCGCCCGCTGATGCACGCGATCACGGCGGAGGTGCTGGCCGCCGCTGGTGACCGGGTGCTGGAGCCGTTCGACCAGTTCGACCCGGGCGCGTACCTGCCGTCCGCGTCGTCCGCGGAACGGGAAGCGGCGACCGACCGGCTGGTGGCGTGGCTGCGGACCCAGCCGAAGGACCGCAGCGGCATCTGGCGGGACATCGCGGTGCGGCGGCGGCCGGTCGAGGTGCACCACCACTACCGGCCGGTGCTGGCGCTCGGTGGGGTGCCGCTGCTGGCGGCGGTGCTCGCCCTCTTGCGGGACGTCGAGAGCGGACGCAGGCTGATGTCGGAAGATCACCTGAGCGAACTGGAGCGGATGCTGTGACCGATGTCCGGGCGTTGCACGAGTGGGTGCGGGCGCACCGCGAGGAGATGGTCGACGACCTGGGCCGGTACACCGGGCTGGAGACGCCGAGCACCGACCGGCTGTTGCTGGAGGCCGGGCTGTCCTGGCTGGACGGCTGGCTGCGCGCGCGGCTCGGCGAGCCGGCGTCGGTGGGCGTGACCGAGGGCGGCGAGTTCGGCGACGTCCGGGTGTACGACTACGCGGGGTCGGATGCCACGCCGGTTCTGTTGCTGTGCCACTACGACACAGTGTGGCCACAAGGGACACTCGCCGGATGGCCGTTCACAGTGGACGGTGACATCGCGACCGGGCCGGGTGTGTTCGACATGAAGGCCGGGCTGGTGCAGGCGGTGTGGGCGGTGCGGGCGCTGGAGGCGGCGGGGCTGCCGCGGCCGCCGGTGCGGCTGGTACTCAACGGCGACGAGGAGATCGGCAGCCCGGTGTCGCGGCCGGTGATCGAGAAGTCGGCGGCCGGCGTGCAGGCGGCGCTGGTGTTCGAGGCCGCGGCCGACGGGGCGGTGAAGACCGCGCGCAAGGGGGTCGGCATATATCGGGTGTCCGCGACCGGGGTGGAGGCGCACGCGGGGCTCGACCCGGGCAAGGGCGCGAGCGCGGTGGACGAGATCGCGCGGGTGGTGCTGGCGCTGCACGGGCTGACGGATCTGGCGGCCGGGACGACGGTGAACGTCGGCGTGGTCGGCGGCGGTTCGCGGGGGAACGTGATCGCGGGCTCCGCCTGGGGCGAGGTGGACGTGCGCGTGTCGAGCGCGGCCGAGGCGGCGCGGATCGAGGAGGCGCTGGCCGGGCTGACGGCGGCCGACCCCCGCGCGACGGTGACCGTGGAGGGCGGCTGGAACCGCCCGGTGATGGAACGGTCGGCCGGGATCGCGGCGTTGTTCTCGCGGGCGCGGGACCTGGCCGCGGAAATGGGGGTGACGCTGCGGGAATGCGCGGTGGGCGGCGCCAGCGACGGCAACTTCGTGGCCGCACTGGGCGTCCCGGTGCTCGACGGTTTCGGCGCCACCGGCGACGGCGCCCACGCACGCCACGAACACGTCTCGGTGAGCGGCATGGTGGAACGGAGCGCCCTCGCCGCCGCGGTGCTCACGTCGCTGGCCTGAGCCCTGTTCGCGCCTTGCCGCTGGCGGCGGGCGGCCGGCCGCTGGCGGCGGGCCGGTGCCGACGGGCCGCTGGCCGCGGGCGGCGGCGGCTGGCGGCGGCGGCTGGCGGGGGGCGGCGGGCGGCGGGCGGCGGGCGGCGGGCGACCAGACACTGCCGACCGGCCACTGGCCGCTGGCCGTGGCTGGCCGCTGGCCGGGAGGCGACTTTTTCCCCTGCTGAGGGGATGCCGTTCCTGGGTCGGCAGCCCCTCCTGAGCGCCGAGTCCGGTCGCCGCGCATCTCGGCCGTCACCGCACCGGGCGATGGCCGCGGCGGCACCGTGCCGGGCGGATCAGGCGTCGCCGCCTTCGAGGAACGCCCTTCCCCGCGGCGAGAGGCGGTACCCCACCTCCAGGCTTTCCGTCAGGCCGAGCTCCTTCAGCCGCCGTACGCGGCGTTTGAACACGTCGCGCGCCAGGCCGACCCGCTCGGCCAGCTCCACGGCCCGCACGGCCTCGTTGTCCGCGATCAGCCTCAGGAACGCGCCGGTCCACGGGACCTCCGCCACCCGGTCCATCCGCCACAACGCGGCGCCGATCGCGGCGCGGTCGTCGTCCGTCAGGTCGGCGGTTTCGCGCAGTGCGATCCGCGGGTCCGGGCCCGCCACGCGCAGTCCGATCCGGTACAGCCGCCCCGAGCCGCGGTCGGGCATCTGCGCTGCCGACTCGTAGCCCGCCGCCCTGGCGTCCTCGTCGGTCACCGTCGCGACCTCCGCCACCGAGGTCACCTCGACCACCCCGGCCGCGGTGCGCATCCGCGAACCGGGGCGCACGCGGGGCGCGTCCCACCTGCGGAAGGCCACCGTGACGCGACCCGCCGCCAGTCCCTCGATCGCCGCGCGGTCGAAGAGCATGCCCCAGTCTCGCACGCAAAACCGCTTGCGCCCATGCCCGAAGATCACCCACATGAGCAACGAGATCCGCGCCCGGTACGACGACGACACGATCGTCGTGTACCAGGCCTACTCCCCCGAGATCGCCGAGCCCGCCCTGCGCGCCGGCACGTTCGTGGCGCCGTTCAAGCGCGGCCGCATGACCTGGATCAAACCGTCCTTCCTCTGGATGGCCTACCGCAGCGGCTGGGCCCGCAAGCCCGGACAGGAACGGGTCCTCGCGGTGACCATCACCCGCGCCGGCTTCGAATGGGCGCTGGTGCACTCGTGCCTGTCGGCGTTCGACCCGAGCCACCACGCCAGCGACGAAGCCTGGCGACGGCAACTCGCCACCAGCCCGGTGCGCATCCAGTGGGACCCGGACAAGAACCTGCACCTGCGGCCGCTCCCGCGGCGCGCCATCCAGATCGGCCTGGCGGGCGAGGCGTCCGACCGCTACGTCGGCGAGTGGATCACCGGCCTGACCGACGAGACGGAACGCGCCCACGAGATCGAAGCACTGGTGCGCGACCGCCGCCTCGACGAGGCCCGCGCGCTCCTCCCGGCCGAGCGCCCCTACCCGGTCAGCGCGGAACTCGCCGCCCGCATCGGTGCGGGCTGACGGTCCGGCACCCGCGCCACACGGCACCCGCGCTCCTCCCGGCCGAGCCCACCCGATGGGCGGAACCCGCCGCCCCCACGGCACCGGCTAACGGTCCAGCACCCGCACCACCACCACACCCGCGCTCATCCCGACCGAGTAGCCCCACCCCAGGGGCGGAAAACGCCGCCCCCAACGGCCTGACAGTTCAGCCCCGCACCACCCGACATCCGCGCTCCTCCCGGCCGAGCAGCCCCACCCGGTCGGCACGAAACCCGCCGCCCCCTCGGCGCCGGCTGACAGTCCAGCGCCCGCCCCACCACGACGTCCCCGCTCGTCGCGGCAACAGCAATCGCCAGGCGACGAAACCGGCGGGGGGGCTAACGGTCCAGCACGCGCGACATCACCGACTCCAGCACCGCGTCCGCGCCCGCCACGGCGACCGGCGATCGCCAGGCGACGAAGCCGTCCGGGCGCACCAGCAGGGCGCCGCCGTGCTCGATGCCGGTCGCCGACAACCAGTCCGCGTCCGGCACGACCGCCGCACCCATCGGGACGTCCAGCCGGGCGGCGGCCTTCTCCGCCGCCTCGCGCCAGGACGGATCACCCGCGAACACCGCGAACCTGGAGCGCACCAGGTCCAGAGTGGACACACCGGGCGAAACCCACCGGTGCGGCAACCGCGATCCCGGGGCCCCGTCCAGCGCCACCATCAGATCCTCTGTGGACGGTGGCTGCACGACCGCGTCGATCACCGCCGCCGAGTCGTACCGGTAGCCCATCGTCACCAGCGGCGCGTTCCACGCCCCGACGGCCGCCCGCTCGGCCACCGCGGCCGGGTCCCAGTGCAGCCGCGGGTTCTCCCAGCGCAGCACCGCCTGCCGCGTCACGAGCTCGGCCACCGCGTGCCGCTCGTCGTGGTAGGTGTCCAGCAGGCCCTCGCCGGCCTGGCCGGCCAGCACCAGCGCCAGCTTCCACGCCAGGTTGTGGGCATCCGCCAGCCCCGTGTTGAGCCCGAACGCCCCGAGCGGCGAGACCGACCGCGCGGCATCACCGGCCAGGAACGCCCGCCCGGCCCGGAACTCCTCGGCCATCCGCAGCGTCGCGCGCCACCACTTCGCGGCGATGACCCGCACCGGCACCTCCGCGCCGAGCGCCGTCCGGATGAGTTCCTCCGGGGTCCCCGGCGCGCCGGTGTGCAGGACCCACCGCCGTTCGCCGACGCTGAGCAACATGCCCCGCACGTCCGGGTGGCCGATCTCCACCATCGTCGGCAGCGCACCGAAGACCCCGGTCAGATCCGCCTCGAACAGGATGTTCAGCACCGGCTCCCCCACCTCGCCCGGCCCGGTCGTGCCGATCCCGAGCGCCGGCCGCACGGCGGTCTTCACCCCGTCCGCGCCGATGAGGTACCGCGTCCGCAGGACCCGCCCGTCGGACAGCTCGACCGACACCCCGTCCGCGTCCTGCGAAACCCCGGCGACGGCCACGCCGAACTCCACCGTCGCACCCCGCTCGCGCGCGGCGGGCAGCAGCGCGGCGTCCAGCCGGTCCTGCGGGTAGTGTCCGGCGGGCTTCTCCGGGGAAATTTCCGGCTGCGTGAACGGCGTCCGGCGCGGCGCGTTCGCCCGGTCGATCTCGGCGACCGTGCGCGCGTCCGCCTTCCACATCTCGGTCGACCGCACGGCGACGGCGTCGAGTTCCGCCCCCAGCCCCGCCTCGCGGAAGAACTCCAGCGTGCGCGGGCTGAGGCCGAGCGCCCGCGGGTGCTCCGACAGACCCGCGCGGCGCTCCACCACGTGCGCGTGCACGCCGTGGTGCGCCAGGAACACCGCGGCGGCCAGGCCGACCGACCCACCACCGGCGATCACCACATCCGACATGAGCTTCCTCCTCCCAGTGGGAACACTGTTCCCGTTCTTGGGAACACTGTACCCGAGAAGTACGCTGTGCCCATGCCGCCCGCGAAGAACCCGCCGACGATGGTCTGGATGCGCGACCGGACCACGAAGACGCGGCCGGTCGTCACCGAGGAGAAGATCGTCCGGACGGCCATCGCGATCGCCGACGCCGAGGGACTGGACGCGCTGTCCATGCGCCGCCTGGCGGCGGAAATGGGCACCGGCACCACGTCCCTCTACCGGCACGTGGCCAGCAAGGACGAGCTGTTCGAGCTGATGGTCGACACGATCATCGGCGAGGAGCCGCTGCCCGAGCCCGGCGACGACTGGCGCGCGGAGCTGGCCCAGCTGGCCCGCCGCCAGCGCGCCGTCATGCTGCTGCACCCCTGGCTCGCCCAGCAGGCGGCCCGCCACCCCACGCTCGGCCCCAACGTGATCGCGCGCGCCGACCACCACCTCGGCATCGTCTCCAGGATGACCAGCGACCCGACGCTCGCGACGATGGTCGTGGACACGATCAACACGCACGTGCTGGGGGCGGTGTCCGCCGAGCTGGCCGAGCTGGAGGTGCAGCGCCGCACGGGTATGACCGAGGACGAGTGGCGGAACTGGGTGGGCGCCTACGTCCGGCAGGTCGTCGAGTCCGGCCGGTACCCGCATTTCAACCGGCGGGTGCTGGAGGCCGACGACGTCGATCCCGCGACCCGCTTCGAGTTCGGCCTGGAATGCCTGCTCACCGGGATCGAAGCGGCCGTGCGTGCGTGAACTCCCGGGCGGTCAGCCCGCGGCCAGCGCCTCGTCGACGGTTCCGTAGAGATCGAGCACCTTGTCCAGCGCGGTGAGCGCGAAGATCCGGGCCAGCGAGCCCGGCGCGACGATCCGCAGCACGACACCCGACGTGAGCGCGGCGGTGATCGCGGCCAGCCCGGACGAGCCGAGGAACGCGACCCCGCTCAGGTCGACCACGACCACGCGCGGCCGTCGCGCCACCAGCCGCCGGAACGCGGCCTCCAGCCTGCCCGCGGTGGCCAGGTCGAGTTCGCCGCCGACCGCGAGCACGGCGACGTCGCGGCCCGGCCAGCGGACCGAGACGTGCAGCGGTGTGGATGTGGTGAGTCCGGCGGATTCCTCCGGAACACGCGGAGCCCGTGACATGACGCGCTCGCCTACCCTTCGGCGACAGCATTCTGCGGCTGTGCTCTGAACCGCGTCCAACCCAGCGTAGTCGACGCGCCTCCGGCCGCACCACCGCCGGGCGCCACGGACACTGTCCGGCCGGCCCCGGAGCGGTACGCTCGATGCGATGAGACGGTCCGGAATCCTGGTGGACGCCCGCGGCCTCGGCTGCCACGACCACCTGTGCTGGGGCTACGACGACCCGGCCGAGTTCCGGTCCCGGGTTCGGGAGTTCCTGGCCGAGGGTCTGGCCCTGGGCCACCGGGTCTGCTACGCCGGGACCGGCCCGGTTCCGCGCCTGATGACGGATCTGGACGGCCTCGTGGACGGCGACGAGGCCCGCCGCCGCGGCGATCTGCGGGTGCTCTCGCTCGACGACCTCGGCGCGCTCGGCGATCCGCACGTGCGCTTGCGGCTCTACGCGAAGGCCACCGAGTCGGCGCTGGCCGACGGCTACCGGGGCCTGCGGGTGGCGGCCAACGTCACCGGCCTTTTGCAGTCACCCACGCGGTTGAATTCGCTGGCGCGGTTCGAGCACCTCGCGGACGGTTACTCCGCGGTGCACCCGTTTTCCGCGCTGTGCGGCTACGACCGCCGGAAGCTGGACCGGCCCACCCTGGCGCTGCTGTGCGCGCTCCACCCGAGCGCCAACGAAAACGGCGCGGGTTTCCGGTTGCACGCCTCGGCCCGCGGCGGCTGCTGCGCGAGCCTCGGCGGCGAACTCGACCTCGCTTCGGCCGAGTTGTTCCCCCGCGCACTCGGTCACGTCGACCCCCGGCCCGTGGGCGGACGGCTCGTGCTCGACGTGACCACCCTGGACTTCATCGACCACCGCAACCTGATGACCCTGGCCGAGCACGCCAGGCGGCACGCGGCCGAGGTGGTTCTGCGCGCTCCCCGCCCGGGGCCGGCGAGCGTCGTGGAGGTCCTGAAACTCGAGGACATCCGCGTGGAGGCGCCGCGATGAGCACCGGATTCGTGCACGAGGCCCTGTTCTACGGCTCACCGGAGGAGTACCTGGACGGGCTGGTGCCGTTCCTGGCCGAGGGCCTGGCGGCGGGCGACCCGGTGGCGGCCGCCGTGCCGGAGCCCAACCTGTCCCTGCTGCGCGAGGCGCTCGGCGACGACGCGAGCCGCGTGCACCTGCTGGACATGAGTGTCGCGGGCCGCAACCCGGGCCGGATCATCCCCCAGGTGCTGCGCGGCTTCGCCGACCGGCACCGCGACGCCGCGCGTGTGCGCATCATCGGCGAGCCCATCTGGGACGGGCGGTCCGTCGTCGAGTACCCGGCGTGCGCCCAGCACGAGGCCCTCATCAACCCGGCCTTCGCGGGCCGCGATGTGACGATCGTGTGCCCGTACGACACCAAGGCGCTCGACCCGGACGCGATCGCGGACGCGCACATGACGCATCCACTGGTCACCGAGCGTGGTGTGCGGCGCGGCAGCGACACCTACGCGTGGGACGACCTGGTCGCCCGGTACAACGACGAGCTGAAACCGGCCGCGGGTGCGGTGACCTTCCGCGTCCAGGTGCCGGATCACCTGTCCGTCGCGCGCCGGTCCGTCGCCGCGTACGCGCTGGAGTTCGGGCTGAGCGAGGCACGCACCGAGGACCTCAAGCTGATCGTCACCGAGCTGGCGACGAACAGCCTGCTGCACGCAGGCACCCCGTGCGAGCTGAGCCTGTGGCGCGAAGGCGCGGAACTGGTCTGCTCCGCCACCGACGGCGGGCGGCTGACCGACCCGCTCGCCGGACGCCGCCCGCCCGCTCGCGGTCAGCTGTCCGGGCGCGGCCTGCTGCTCGTCAACGACCTGGCCGACCTGGTCCGCACCCACCGCGCGCCGCACGGCACGACGATCCAGGTGCGCATGCGGCTGGACGGAAAGCCCTTGTGACAGGACGGGCCGCGATGTCCACTTCGGAACCGATCCGGCCCCCACGACGATCACCCACCCGGTATGTTCAGCGGGTCATGACGAAACCCGACCAGCCGTTCCTCCTCGACACCCTGCGCGCCGAGATCCACGGCATCGGGGTCCTCGCCGCACCGGCCGATCCGGACCTCCCGGTGCCCGCGTGTCCGGGGTGGACGGCGGGCGCGCTGGTCCGCCACCTCGGCGGGGTCGCGCACCGCGTGACCGCCTGGGTGGACAGCCAGACCCTGCCGCTGGAGTGGGAACGGGAACCGCCCGCGGGGCAGGACGTGCTGGGCTGGTTCCGCGCCGCGTCCGACGGGCTGTTCCGCAGTCTCGCCAGCCGCCCGCCGAGTTTCCCCTGCCAGACCTGGGTTCCCGCCGACCGCACCTACGGGTTCTGGCGCCGCCGGATGGCCCACGAGTTCACCGTGCACCGGGTCGACCTGGAGCAGGCGCTCGGTCTGCCGCCGGTGGTCGATCCGGCGCTCGCCGCCGACGGGGTGGACGAGGTGCTGACGGTGTGGCTGGCGGAGGGCAACCGGCCTGCGCCCGAGGAGACGGTCTCGGTGGACGCCTCGGGCGAGGTGTTCGAGGTGCGGTGCGCCGGTCGCGTGTGGACGGTGCGGATGCCGTCGGGCACCGGAAATCCCGTGGTGCGACCGGAATCCGCGGACAGCGCCGACGGGCGGGTGTCCGGCGCGCCGGAGGACGTGTACCTGTGGCTGTGGGGGCGCGGGCCTGCCGACCCGCTGGCGGTGACCGGGGACGTCTCCGGACTGCGCGCGGCGCTGGCGGCCGTCACCCGCTACGCGGCGTGAGATTGGGCACGACGGCCGCGCGGCCGGGTCCCGAGGGCCCAGAATAGGTGGGTTGCGCACCAACCCAGGGAGGGCCGATGCAGGAGCCGTTGTTCGGCTCGGTCGACGAGGTCGTCGAGCGCCTGGCCGGCGCGGGCTACCTGGCGTCCACCGCCGTCGCCACCACCGTCTTCCTCGCCGACCGCCTCGGCAAGCCGCTGCTGGTCGAGGGCCCGGCCGGGGTCGGCAAGACCGAGCTGGCGCGGGCGCTGGCGCAGGCCACCGGCAGCGAGCTGGTGCGGTTGCAGTGCTACGAGGGCATCGACGAGGCCCGCGCGCTGTACGAGTGGAACCACGCCAAGCAGCTGCTGCGCATCACCGCCGGTCGCGACGAGGGCTGGGAGCAGGCGCGCGACGAGGTGTTCAGCGAGGAGTTCCTCCTCCCCCGCCCGCTGCTCAAGGCGATCCGCAACCCGGACCCCACGGTCCTGCTGATCGACGAGACCGACAAGGCCGACGTCGAGATGGAGGGCCTGCTGCTGGAGGTCCTCGGCGACTTCCAGGTGACCGTGCCCGAGCTGGGCACGATCACCGCGCAGCGCCGCCCGTTCGTGCTGCTCACCTCGAACGCGACGCGTGAGCTGTCGGAGGCGCTCAAGCGGCGCTGCCTGTTCCTGCACCTGAACTTCCCCACGCCGGAGCTGGAGCGCGACATCGTCACCCTCAAGGTGCCCGGGCTGGACGCGCGCCTGGCGGACTCGGTGGTGCGGGTGGTCGCCGCGCTGCGGACGATGGAACTGCGCAAGGCGCCCTCGATCGCCGAGACCGTCGACTGGGCGCGCACGCTGCTCGCGCTGGGCGCCGACACGCTCGACGAGCAGGTGGTCGAGACGAGCCTCGGCGTGATCCTGAAGTACCAGAGCGACCACCGGAAGGCCGCGGCCGAGCTGCGGCTCGACTCGCTGCTGTCATGACCTCCCCGGCGCTGGCGCAGCGGCTGGTCGAGTTCGTCGGCTCGCTGCGCGAGCACGGCATCCCGGTCGGCCCCGGCGAAACGGTCGACGCGGCCGCCGCGGTGGACGTGCTCGGGCTGGCCGACCGCGAGCAGCTGCGGGCCGCGCTGGCGGCGACCGTGCTGCGCCGCTCGGGACAGCGGGGCACCTTCGACGCGTTGTTCGACCTGTACTTCCCGGTCGCGGTCGGCGCGGCGGAAACGGCCGGGGAGGCGCCCGCGGACGCGGCGGAGCTGCGGGAGGCGCTGGTCGCCGCGCTCGCCGAGGGCGACGGGGAACGCCTGCGGGCGCTGGCTTCGGCCGCGGTCGACCAGTTCGGCCGGTACGGCTCGTTCGGCGACGGCGGGTCCGGCGGCGGCGGGGCGAACGGGATGCGCGGCTGGTCGGCCTACCAGGCGCTGGACCGAGTGCGGCCCGACGCGCTGCTGAACCGGGTGCTCGCCGCGATCCGCACGGACGACAGCGCTTTCGGCGACGCGGTCGCCCGCAGCGAGGCGCGGTCCCGGATCGGCGCCTACCGGGAGGCGGTGCAGGCCGAGGCCCGCCGTCGCACCGCCGAGCTGCGCGGGCGCGAGCGGATCGCGCAGTACGCGGTGCCGCCGCAGACCGACCTGGTCAGCTTCACCAACGCCACCCGCGCCCAGCTCGCCGAGCTGCGCCGCACCATCCAGCCGTTGTCGCGCAAGCTCGCCACCCGGCTGGCGACCCGGCGGCGCCGCGCCCGGCGCGGGCAGATCGACCTGCGCCGCACGCTGCGCCGGTCGCTGGCCACCGGCGGGGTGCCGATGCGGCCTGCGATGCGCGACCGCCGTCCCGGCCGCCCGGAACTGGTGCTGCTGTGCGACATGTCCGGGTCGGTGGCCGGGTTCGCGCAGTTCACGCTGCTGCTGGTGCAGGCGCTGTCGGACCAGTTCAGCAAGATCCGCACGTTCGCGTTCGTCGAGCTGACCGACGAGATCACCGGCCTGGTCACCGCGGGCGCGGCGGACCCGGAGGGGCTCGCGCGGCGCATCCTCACGCAGGCGAAGCTCACCCGCTGGGGCATGAGCAGCGACTACGGCGGTTCGCTGGCGAGCTTCGTGGACGGGTGGCCGGACGCGGTCGGGCCGCGCACGTCGGTGCTGATCCTCGGCGACGGCCGCACCAACGGCGGCGACCCGAACCTGGACGCGGTGCGCCGGATCGCGGAGCGGGCCAAGCACGTCCACTGGCTCAACCCGGAGGCGCGATCAGCTTGGGGCACGGGCGATTCCGCCGCGCTGCGGTACGCCCGCGTGGTGCCGATGCACGAGTGCCGCAACCTGCGTCAACTCACCCAGCTGGTGACCGAGCTGCTGCCCGGCTGACGGTAACGAAGCCGTCTCGCGGGGAGTGATTTTCCGGCTGCTGTGTGTAAGTGGTCGAGACCAGGGCATCCCGTGGTCATGGCGGGGAGCACGGTCGGCAGGCGGGCGTTCCTCACCGCGGCCCTGGCGGGCGCGGCGAGCGTCGCCTGCAGCAGCGGTGGTGAGGGTTTCTTTTCCAGGCAGGCGCTTTCCGGGCGGCCGGCGCCACTGGACGCGCCCGCGGCGGGGTTGCGCGGGTTCCCGGCGCAGGTCGCCGCGCACAGCGTGGTCGAGGACCACCTGCTGGTCGGCTACTGCGGCGCGCCGGGCAGCCCGGCGCTGGGGCGGATGACCGGTGATCTGCAGGAGGCCTCCGCGCAGCTGCGCGAGCTGATCGGCACCTATCCGCGGAACCGGCCGGTGATCCCGGTGGTCGAGCTGATCGCGACGACGGTGAACCCGACGCCGGGCCCGGACGGCATGTACCGCAGCCGGGCGAACGACAGCACCATCCAGCGCTACCTCGACGCCGCGCGGGCGCTCGACGGGCAGCTGCTGCTCAACATCCAGCCGGGGCGCGCGGACTTCCTGCCCGAGGTGAAGGCGTTCGAGCACTGGCTGACCGAGCCGGACGTCGGTGTCGCACTGGACCCGGAGTGGGCGGTGGAACCGGGCGTCGTGCCGGGCGAGGAGTTCGGCGTGACGACCGGCGAGGAGCTCGACGGTGTGGCCGCTTACCTCGCTTCGCTGGTGGCGCGGCACCGGCTGCCGGCGAAGATCATGGTCTACCACCAGGTGGCGGTGACGGTCGTGCGGGACATCGCCGGGCTGAAGCGGCACAACGGGGTCGCGGTGATCAACGTGGTGGACGGCATCGGCAGCGCCGAGGCGAAGAAGGCCACCTGGGACCAGGTGATGAAGCGCAAGCCGCCGCACGTCAAGGCCGGGTTCAAGCTCTTCTACCAGGAGGACACCCGCGACGGGGAACCGCTGATGACGCCCGAGCAGGTGGTCGGGCTGCAGCCGCAACCGGTCTACGTGGTGTACGAATAGGGCCCCCGAGCGCGGGGCAGTTGGGAGTCCGCACTCGGGGGCCACTCGCCTGCCACAACGCTCCGAGGGGGAGTTCGAGCGCGGGCAAGACGGCGGTGCCGGAGGTGTCGCGCCCACCCTCCGCGCGGGCCTTAACAGTGAATCGAGGCGAAAGCAGGGCGTGTTACTGGCAGGTCTTCAACAATTTCAGGGAATCCAGGAGATGTCGTCGGGGTCGCCGCCGATGAGGGTCTGCCGGGTGTCCTGTGAGCTGGGTCGCATGCTCAGCAACGCTAGCGATTGTTGAACGATCCGTCAACCCGGTTGCTCGATTGTTCAACGATCCTCTATTCTGTGGCGCACCACACCGTTCTCGGAAAGGTGCCAGCGATGACCGCGTCCACCCTCAGCCACCGCGACGTCGAGTTCCTGAAAGCGGTTGCCGACGGCCGCGTGGAACTGACCGCGAGCAGCGAGCCGCACGTGTACGTCGACGGACTCTCCTGCTGCGACCAGTTCGGCGCGCGACTGCTCATCCACGCCGGCCTGGTCCGCCGCGTCCCCGGCACCGGTGCCCGCATCCCCGCCAAACTCACCGACGCCGGCCGCGACGCGATCAGGTGACCAGTGGCGGCTGCTTGCTTAGCGGTGCGAGTAGCGGAACCTGAGGCGGCGCAAGCTGCTCGGGTGGTGAAAAAATCTAGGCTGCCACCCGCCGCGTCCATTGTGGACGGCTGCGGTACAGCACGGCCACGAACGCGGGCACGCCGATGATCGACGTGACCACGCCGACCGGCACCTCCTGCGGATCGAGCATCGTGCGCGCCAGCGTGTCCACCCACACCAGGAACACCGCGCCGGCCACGGCGGTGACCGGCAGCAGGCGTCCGTGGCCAGGGCCGACCAGCGCACGGGCCGCGTGCGGGAGCACCAGCCCGACGAACCCGACCGCCCCGCAGGCGCTCACCAGCGCGGCCGTCAGCAGCGCGGTGACGCACATCAGCACGATCCGGGTTCGCGTCAGCGCGACCCCGAGCGCCGCGGCGAGGTCCTGGCCGTAGGCGAGCACGTCGAGCGTGCGGGCGTGGCCGAAGCACACCAGCAGCGCGACGACCAGCACCGCCGCACACACGCCGACCTCGGACCACGACGCGCTGCTGAACGAACCGAGCAGCCAGAACAACACGCCCCGCGTCGTTTCCGCGTCCCCGGCCGTCAGCACGACGAACGACGTCAGCGCGGAGAACAGCTGCATCGCCGCGACCCCGGACAGCACCACGCGCTCGGTGGTGCCGCCCAGCGTCTGGCTGAGCAACAGCACGAGCCCGAACGACAGCACCGCCCCGGCGAACGCCCCCGCCGACAACGACACCACTCCCCCGCCGACCCCGAGCACCACGACCAGCACGGCGCCGGTCGACGCGCCCGAGGACACCCCGAGCACGAACGGGTCGGCGAGCGGGTTGCGCAGCAGCGACTGCATGACCGCCCCGCACACCGCCAAACCCGCCCCGCACACGGCGGCCAGCAGGGCGCGCGGGATCCGCAGGTGCCACACGATCCCGTCGCGAACCGGCGAGAGCACCGGCTCGCCGAAGCCGAGGTGGGCCAGGACGGTGGCATACACGTCGCCCACACCGATCCCGGCCGGGCCGATCGTCACCGCGACGGCCACCGACACCACGAGCAGCGCGAGACCCCCGGCGCACAGCGGCAGGACTCGCGCGGTGCGCGTCACCTGGCGAACCCGAACCCGCGCAGCGCCGCGGCGACCTGCTCGGCGCCGTCCACGGTGCGCAGCGTCGGGTTCATCGCCTGCCCGGACAACAGCACGTACCGCTTGTTCCGCACCGCGGCCAGGTCGCGGGTCACCGGGTGCGACTCCAGGAACGCGATCTTGGCGGCGGCGTTCTCCGCGGTCTGCGAACGGCGGGTGAGGTCGCCGAGGACGATCACGTCCGGGTCGCGCTCGGCGACCGTCTCCCAGTTGATCTGCGGCCACTCCTCGCGCGTGTCGTCGAAGACGTTGCGGGCGCCCACGGTCGTCGTGATGATGCCGGGCGCGCCGCAGCAACCCGCCAGGTAGGGGGCTTCGGAGTTGGCGAACCAGAACATCAGCCGGGCGTTCGCACCGGCGCCCGCGACCGCCCGCATCCGTTCCTGCAGGCTGGTGACCAGCTGTTCGCCGCGGTCCTCGACGCCGAAGATCCGCGCGAGGTCCCGGATCTCGGTGTAGACGGCGTCCATGGTCAGCGTTTCGGTGCGCCTGCCGTCGCCGCCGCCGCTGGTGTCCTTCGCGCACTCGGTCGGCGACAGGTAGGCGGGCACCCCGAGCTGCTCGAACTGCTCGCGGGTCGCGACGCCGCCCTTGCCGAGGATGGCGCCGAACGAGGCGGCGACGAAGTCCGGCTCGGCGGCGAGCACGGTCTCGAACGACGGGTAGTTCTCGGCGAGCCGGGGCACCTTGGCGTTGTCCGCGGCCAGGTGCGGCAGCACGGGATCGGTCCAGGTGGCGGTGCCCGCCATGCGGTCGGCGAGGCCGAGGGACAGCATGATCTCCGCCGCGCCCTGGTTGAGCGCGACCGCCCGCCGCGGCGGTTCCGGCACGCGGACCTGGTGGCCGCAGTTGTCCACGACCACCGCCGCGGTGGCCCCGGAGGGGGTGGTGCTCGCGCACCCGGACAGCGCCAGCACGGCGGCGAGCAGTGGGAAGGTCATCGATCGGCGCACAGCGGCCCCTAGCGTCGAGGGCTCATGCGCGGAGCCCGGTCCGGCGGTCTCCCCCGTGGCGGGGGTGCCAGCAGGTCTTCGGACTCGGGGTCGTCCGGGCGGAACGCCTTCCCGGACCGCGTGGTCCAGTGGCCGTTGTCCCGCCCGTCGCCGCTCACCGCTGCGCGTCAGTTCCGGATTCGCACCGGATTCCCTGGCCCCTCGCGGGGCACGACTGGCGCGCTCACGCTAGCACGACAACCTCGTCCCCGGCCCCGACCGTGCCCGGTTCCACAGTGGACCCGTAGACGCCGAGGCACATGTCGTGCTCG
Organism: Amycolatopsis sp. 3B14; assembly: GCF_050958625.1. Lineage (NCBI taxonomy): Bacteria > Bacillati > Actinomycetota > Actinomycetes > Pseudonocardiales > Pseudonocardiaceae > Amycolatopsis > Amycolatopsis sp. 3B14. The sequence goes on along the minus strand of NZ_JBHZEN010000021.1, from coordinate 64,953 downwards.
CGGGCGATGCGGCGCAGGACGGCCGGGTCGCGCCGGCCGGTGCGCGGATCGACGTTGACGACCACGCAGCGCCGGTCGCGGCGGTCGACCCGGATGCGGGTGGTGCCGATGCGGAGCGTGCGGCCGATCCAGTCCTCCTCGGGCACGTCGGTGTCGATCAGGAGGTTGGGGCGGAAGCGCAGCGGCTCGGCACCGGCGCTGCGGGTGGTGATCAGGGACAACGGCGCGCTGTCGAACGTGCCGCGGTCGAGTTTCTGGACGCGCGCGGCGCCCAGTTCCGCGGCGAGCGCGGGATCGGTGACGTCGTGCAGCCTGCCGTCCGGGGTGCGAACCTGGGACTCGCCGACGACCTGGTAGCGGACGAGGTCGTTGCGCCTGCGGATGGTGAGCCAGGGGAAGCCGTTCGACTCCTGGCCCGGCCGGACGAACGCCCAGCGCCGGTCACCGTCGAGGCCGTGCCAGGAGACGGCGGCCTCGTCCAGTGCTTGCGCGGCCATGGACTTGACGGGGTAGCGGAAGATCGCGGCGAGGTGTCCGACGAGCATCTGCGCCTCCTCGGGTGAGAAGGCGCCCTTGCTGCGGGAGACGGTGCCGAGCGTGGCGGGCCGGGCCCGTCGCAGCGCCTCTCGGCACCGCCCGCGAAGGTAGCACTTCTAGCTCCAGGCCTGCCAGGCCAGCGTGACGGCCAGGCCCATGCCCGCCAGCGCGATCGCGACCCGGAGCGGGGCCGCGGGCAGGCGGCGGACCACCGCGGGTCCCACGAAGGAGCCGGCGACCAGACCGAGGCACAGGGCCGCCGCCGCGGGCCAGAGCACCGAGCCGGTGAACGCGAACACCACGGCGGCCACCAGGTTGGCCGCGCCGGTCACGATGTTCTTCGCCGCGTTCGTCCTGGCCAGCGGCTGCGCCCAGGCGGCGGACAGCAACGCGAGCATGATCACCCCGGCCGCCGCGCCGAAGTAGCCGCCGTAGATCGCGACCAGGAACGCGCCCGTCGCGGTGCCCGCGGTCAGCCCGCCGTCGCCGCGGCCGGCGCGTTCGGCCAGCCGCGGGGAGAACAGCAGCAGGATCGACGCGCCGCCGATCAGGAACGGGACGATGTAGGCGAACGTGCCTTCCGGGGTGAGCAGCAGCAACGCGCTGCCGGCCGCGCCGCCGACCGCCGTGATCGCGCACAGCCGCAGCAACCGGGCGCGCTGCCCGCGCAACTCGGGACGCGAACCGGCCGCCGAGCCGACCGTGTTGCCCATCAACGCGACGGTGTTGGTCACGTTCGCCGTGACCGGCGGCACCCCGATCGCCAGCAGCGCCGGGTAGGACACCAGCGAGGCGAGCCCGGCGATCGAACCGGTCAGACCCGCCCCGACACCGGCCACCACGAGGAACAGCAGTTGCCACGGGCCGAGGGTGAGCAGCGGATCAGCGGGCACGTTGCCCCAATTTACCGCAGGAGCAATCGTTTTCCGGGCCCGCGAGACGAACCCCACTCCTCCACTGTGGAGTCAGCGTGCGGTGTCCAGAAGGGATTCCTCCGCCGTCACGGCCGGCGCGCGGTGACCAGCCAGGTGGCCGCGCCGAGCAGCACGCCGTCGGGCGTCTCGTGCGGGACGAGCGCCTCGGTCAGCGCGGCGACCGCCCGCTCGACCGTCTCCGCCGGGTAGCGCCCGAAGATCGTCCGCAGCATCGCGCCGCGGCGCAGGAAATCGGCCGCCGCCGCGGCATCGGCGCCGAGCCGGACCGGCGCCCGGACGTCGTCCACGGCGATGCCGGTCAGCCCCGCGCCGGTGAGCAGCTCGCGCAGGTAGCCCGGCTGGGCGAACGAGAACGGGCCGGGGCCGGGCGGGACGGCATCGGCGGTGTCGACGTGCGGGGCGATCGCATCCAGCGCCAGCACGCGGTGCTCGTTCTCGCGCAGGTCCTGCCAGCACAGGAACGCCAGCCGCCCGCCCGGCCGCAGCGCCCGCGTGACGTTGGTGAAGGCGGCGAGCGGGTCGTCGAAGAACATCACCCCGAACCGGCTGAGCGCGAGGTCGAACGAGCCGGCGCCGAAGTCGTGGACCTGCACGTCGGCCTGCTCGAACCGCACCCCGTCGACCCCGGCGGCGCGCTCCCGCGCCACGGCGAGCATCGGGCCGGACAGGTCCGCGCCGAGGACGGCCGCGCCCCGCCCGGCCGCGAGCAGCGTGGTGGTGCCGCACCCGCAGCCGATGTCGAGGACCCGCTCGCCCGGCTCGATGCGGGCGGCGTCGAGGAGGTGCGGGGTCAGGTGCGCGAGCATCGCGTCGTAGTGCTCGGCGTGGTCGGCCCAGTAGCGGCCGGTGTCGCCGTTCCAGTCGCGTGCCTCGTCCTCGTTGGCCATGCCGTCACGTTAGCCCGGGCGGCCTCGTCCGGTGGGTGAGACGAAAGGAGGCGTGTCAGGTGAACGTCGTGTTGTGGATCTGCCAGGGGCTGCTCGCGGCGCTGTTCCTGGTGTCCGGAGTGCTCAAGTCCACCCAGTCGAAGCAGCGGATGCTCGACACCGGCCAGACCGGGGTGGTGTTCTTCCCGCTGCCCGTCATCCGGGCGGTCGCCGCCGCGGAGCTGGCCGCGGCGCTCGGGCTGGTCCTGCCCGGGGCGACCGGCATCGCGCCCGTGCTCACGCCGGCAGCCGCGATCGGGCTCGCCGTCGTGATGACCGGGGCGGCGATCAGCCACGCGAAGCTGGGCGAGTACCGCACGAGCGCGGTCAACCTGCTGGTGCTGGCGGTCTGCGTGTTCGTGGCGGTGGGGCGGCTGGCGGGCTAGGTAACCTGCCCGTATGGCCTACTCGCGCCCCGCCGCGCCGGACGATCTGCGTCCGCTCGAGGTGTTCGGCAACTCGGCGCGTTTCCTCCACGGCGAGGACCACTTCGGCACGCCCGGGTCGGCCCGCGGCTGGCTGGCCGAGCACCAACTGGGCGAGCTGACCCTGGACGAGCGGGATCTGGCGCGGCTGGTCCGGTTCCGCGAGACGCTGCGCGACCACCTGGACGGCGCGGACGTCGCCGGCGAGCTGAACGAATTCGCAGCCTCGACCGTCGCCGGGCCGCGCTGGCCGGGTCCCGCGCTGGCCCCGGCGGGCGAGGGCGTCGACGGCCTCATCGCGCGGCTGCTCGACGTGCTGTTCCGCGCCGAGGTGACCGGCCGCGCGCGGCGGCTGAAGCCGTGCCGCGCGCCGGAGTGCCGGTGGCTGTTCTACGACCGCTCCCCGGCCGGCAACAGCGTCTGGTGCAGCATGGACATCTGCGGGGCGCGGCACAAGATGCGGGCCTACCGGTCCCGCGCCTGATCAGCCCGGCCGCAGCCGCTCCCCCAGCTTCGCGATGTAGGCCGCGACCTGGTCGGCGTCCCGGTCCGGCAGCCCGAACAGCACCTCGGTGACCCCGAGCGAGCGCCAGTGCGCGAGCACCTCCGCGTCGGGCCGCCCGGCGAGCGCGACCACCCGCGGCTCGCCCGCCCGGCCCGCGTCCTGCCAGATCTTGCGCAGCAGCCGCACCTTGTCGTCCAGCTCGTGGTCCCGGGGCGTGGTGAGCCAGCCGTCGGCGGAGCGCGCGATCCAGGCGAACGTCCGCTCGGTGCCGCCCGCGCCGATCACCACCGGCACCTCCCCGGCCGGTTTCGGCCACGCCCAGGACGGGCCGAACCGGACGTGCGCGCCCTCGTAGGCGGCCTCCTCGTCGGTCCACAGCGCCCGCATCGCCTCCAGGTACTCGCGCACCACCGCGCGCCGCTGCCCGGCCGGGACGCCGTGGTCGGTCAGCTCGTCGACGTTCCACCCGAACCCGGCGCCGAGCACGACCCGGCCGCCGGACAGGTGGTCGAGCGAGGCGATCGTCTTGGCCAGGGTGATCGGGTCGTGCTCGGCGGGCAGCGCGACCGCGGTCGACAGAGTGATCCGCGTCGTCACCGAGGCCGCCGTGGCGAGGGCGACCCACGGGTCCAGGGTGCGCAGGTACCGGTCGTCGGGCAGCTCGGCGGTGCCGGTGCCCGGGTGCGCCGCCTCCCGCCGGACCGGGATGTGCGTGTGCTCCGGCACCGCGAACGAGTCGAACCCGGCGTCCTCGGCCGCCTTCGCCGCCGCGGCGGGCGTGATCCCGCGGTCACTGGTGAACAACACGACCCCGAACCGCACGACAGCCTCCCGTCCCCGACGACTAGAACACGTTCTAGTAAAGCACGGCATAGACTCGCGGGACGAGGAAGGGGAAGCGGATGGGGATTGTGACACCCGGGTTCCAGGGCCGGGCGCGGTCGGCGGACGAGAAGCTGCCGCCGGGGCAGTACCTGGTGGAGGACTTCCCCGTCCTCTCCGCCGGGCCGACGCCCCGGGTGCGGCTGGAGAACTGGCGCTTCACGGTCACCACCGAGACCGGGCAGAAGCACGAGTGGACGTGGGCGGACCTCAAGGCGCTGCCGTCGGAGACGCCGACGGTGGACATCCACTGCGTGACGCGGTGGTCGAAGTTCGGCACCAGGTGGCGCGGCGTCTCGCTGGACACCCTGCTGGCGGACGTGGACACGGCCGCCGACTACGTGATGGCCGAATCCCACGGCGGGTACACGACGAACCTGCCGCTGGAGGACCTGCTCGACGGCCAGGCGTGGATCGCCTACGAGTTCGAGGGCGAGGACCTGCCGGCCGAGCACGGCGGCCCGGCCCGGCTGCTGGTGCCGCACCTGTACTTCTGGAAGTCGGCGAAGTGGGTCAAGGGCCTGCGGCTGATGCTGGACGACGACCTGGGCTTCTGGGAGGCCGCGGGCTACCACAGCTACGGCGACCCGTGGCGCGAGCAGCGCTACCAGGGGGACTGACGTGGTCCAGGGCAAGCTGGCGTGGCGGGTGGGACGGCTCGCCGAGGTGCGCGACGAGACGCCCACCGCGCGCACCCTCGTGCTGGACGTGCCCGGCTGGCCGGGGCACCTGGCCGGGCAGCACGTCGACGTCCGGCTCACCGCCGAGGACGGCTACAGCACCACACGCACGTACTCGATCGCCGCGCCGGCCGACGGCGAGCGCGTCGAGATCACCGTGCAGCGGGTGCCCGGTGGCGAGGTGTCGCCGTTCCTGACCGAGGTGTTCGCGCCCGGCGACCCCGTCGAGCTGCGCGGCCCGGTGGGCGGGTGGTTCGTGTGGCGGCCGGCGTCACCCGATCCGGTGCTGCTGGTCGCGGGCGGCGCCGGGATCGTGCCGCTGATGGCGATGGTCCGGGCCCGGCGCCAGGCAGGCAGCAGGGCGCCGTTCAAGCTGCTGTACTCGGTGCGCACCCCGGAGGACGTGTACTACGCCGGCGAGCTGCGCCGCCCGGAGGCCGGGCTGGACGTCACGTTCGTCTACTCGCGCAAGGGCCCGGCGGACTGGCCGGGCGAGCCGCACCGGATCGGGGTGGCCGACGTCAACACCGCCGGCTGGCCCGCGGAGTTCGCGCCGCAGTGCTTCGTCTGCGGGCCCACCGGGTTCGTCGAGGCGGTGGCCAACGTGCTCGTCGCGCTCGGCCACGATCCGCGGCGCGTCAAGACCGAACGCTTCGGGCCCAGCGGGAGCTGACATGAGCGAGCCCTTCGAAGACGGCAACGTCCTGGCCGGCCCGGCCGGCGAGATTTTCGCCGTGGACATCACCGCCGCCACGACCCGCTGCGTGGCCTGCGGCCGCGTCGACGCGGTCGCGTCGCTGCGCGTCTACCGGCACGCGCCGGGCCTGGTGGCCCGTTGCGCCGGCTGCGACGCGGTGGTGCTGAAGCTGGTGCGCGGCCCGGACGCGGCGTGGCTGGACCTCACCGGGACGTCCAGCCTGCGGGTGCCGCTGCCCGGAGCCTGATGGGCGCGTGTGCCGGGAGTCGCGGCCGGCTCCCGGCGCACGCTCGCGACCACCGTCAGGACAGCAGCGGCCTGCCCAGCGGCGGGAAGGGTTTGCGGGCTCCCATCGCGGTGAGCCCGACGTTGACGAAGGCGTAGAACCCCAGCGCGGCGAACGCCAGGACCACGTATCCGGAGAACTTGAACAGGGACGCGTCGCCCACGTGCAGCGCCGTCGCGCCCAGTGCCAGCGCGGCCACCACGAGCCCGACGATCAGCGGGTAGACCGCGGGCAACCGCAGGCACGGCACGAGGAGGAACACGAACAGGCACGCCCAGCAGATGAAGAACATCTCCTGCGTCTGGACCGCCACCTCGGGCCGCAGCCCGAACCAGTTGTGCGTCAGGCCGAGCAGCAACCCGCCCAGGCTCAGCCAGAACCCGCCGAACGTGCCGGTGATGCCGGCGACCATCGTCTGCCCCAGCAGCACCGCCCACACCGTTGAGATGATCAGCCCGACGCCGGTCGCGAAGAGCACGATCGGCAGCACCGCGCCGAGCGCGGCCAGCGGGAGCATCACCCCGGTCAGCGCGATGCCCAGTGCCAGCGACCCGACCGCGAAGATCGGCAGGGCCAGGATCAGCGGATCTCCGCCCGCGCCGACCACGACGCTCGCCGGGTGACCGGGAGCTTCGACGATCGCCCGCAGGTCCTGGACGTGGGGAACGGATTCCGGATGGACGTTGGTGCTGTGCGTTGTCTCTGACATGACGTTCCACCTCACGGGCACGGGATCAGCCCACCGACGGGCCCATCCCGAGCGACTGCGGCGTAGAGGAATCGGGCGAGGGCTGGTGCAGCCCCTCGTCCAGCGGACCGAACTCGGTCATCAGCGCGGGGCTGCCGCCCCACGGGGTCTGCTCCTCGGCGACCAGCGAGTTGGTCGTGAGCAGCAGCCCGGCCACCGAGGCGCCGTTCTGCAGCGCCGAGCGGCACACCCGCAGGGGATCGATGATCCCCATCTCGATCATGTTGCCGTAGCGGTCGAGCAACGCGTCGAAACCCTCGTCCTGGCCGAGGTCGCGCGTGCGCGCCACCACCTCGTCGGCCGGGTAGCCGGCGTTGGCCGCGATCAGCCGCGCCGGTTCGGCCAGCGTCCGCCGCACGATCTCCGCCCCGGTGGCGTAGTCACCGGCCAGGCCGGTGTCGGCCAGCACCTTCTCGGCGTGCAGCAACGCCGCCCCGCCACCGGCGACGATGCCCTCCGCCATCGCCGCCCTGGTCGCGGACAACGCGTCCTCGACCCGATGCTGCAACTCCTTCAGCTCGGCCGGGGTGGCCGCGCCGACGTGGATCATCGCGACCTTCCCGGTCAGCGCGCCGATGCGTTCGGTCAGGACGTCCTCGTCCACCCCGAACTGGGCGCGCTCCAGCTCCGCCCGCAGCTGGGTGACGCGGAACTCGACGTCGTCGGCGGACCCCGCCCCGCCGACGATGGTGGTCTTGTTCTCGGTCACCCGCACCTGCCGGGCCCGCCCGAGGTGCTCCAGCGTCATCGTCTCCAGCGTGAACCCGGACTGCCGGGACAGCACCGCGCCCCCGACGACCGCGGCGAGGTCCTCCAGCTTGTGCAGCCGCCGGTCACCGAAACCGGGCGCCCGGATCGCGCACGCCTGGAAGGTGCCGTTGACGTGGTTGTGCACGAGCATGCTCAGCGCGGTGCCCTCGACCGTCTCGGCGATCACCACCAGGGGCCGCGGCGCGCGCATCACCTTGTCCAGCAACGGCATCAGCTGCTGCACCTTGGTGATCTTCTCGCTGCACATGAGGATGTAGGGCTCGTCGAGCACCGCCTCCAGCCGCCCGGGGTCGGTGACCAGGTACGGCGAGAGGTAGCCGTTGTCGAACTCGAACCCCTCCACGAAGTCGACGGTCATCCCGATCCGCGGGGCCTCCTCGACGGTGACCACGCCGGTGTCGCCGACGGTGTGCAGCGCCTTCGCGATGACCGCGCCGACTGCGTCGTCGTCGTTGGCGGAGATGGCCGCGACCCGGGCGTAGTCGTGCTCGGTGACCACCGGGTGCGCGACCTTCTCCAGGTGCTCGACGAGACGGCCGACGGCGTGGTCGATGCCGCGCTTGACCAGCACCGGGTTGCCGCCGCGCGCGATCGCCGCCATGCCCTCCCGCACGATGGCCTGGGCGAGCACCGTCGCCGTGGTGGTCCCGTCGCCGACCACGTCGTTGGTCTTGATCGCGGCTTCCTTGACCAGCTGCGCGCCCATGTTCTCGAACTGGTTCTTCAGGTGGATCTCCCGGGCGATGGTGACGCCGTCGTTGGTGACCACCGGCGAACCGGTGATCTTCTCGATGATCACGTTGCGCCCCTTGGGGCCCAGCGTCGACTTCACCGCCTCGGCCAGCTTGTCCACACCGGACAGCAGCAGGTCCCGGGCGTCCGCGCCGAACCGCAGTTCCTTCGCCATCGTTTCGTCACTCCTCCGCTGCGAGTGGTCAGGGGGTGAGGATCGCCCGGCCCCGCACGCGGCCGGCGTCCAGATCGGCCAGCGCGTCGAGTGCCGCGTCCAGCGGGTACTTCTTCGTGTGCAGCGTGACCTTCCCGGCCTGCGCCAGCACCATCAGCTCCACCAGGTCGTTGTAGGTGCCGACCAGGTTGCCGATCACGTTGCGCTCGGTGGAGATGATGTCGATCGTCGGGATGTCGATGTTGCTGCCGTATCCGATGACGAAGTGCGAGCCGTTGCGCCGGGTCATCGCGAAGGCGTCCTGCTGGGCGCCCTGCTCGGCGACGAAGTCGAGCACGACCTCGGCGCCGTTGCCGCCGGTCAGGTCCAGCACAGCGTCGACCTGCTTGCCGTCGGCCTGCACCGTGTGGTCCGCGCCGAGCTCGGCCGCGAGCTCGAGCGCTTCGGCGTTGCGGTCGACGACCACCACGGTGGCCGCGGTCAGCGCGCGCAGCGACTGGATGCCGATGTGCCCCAGCCCGCCGGCGCCGTTGACGACGCACACCGTGCCCGGGTACAGCTGCGGCACCGCCTTGCGCACCGCGTGGTAGGCGGTGATGCCGGCGTCCGCGAGCGCCGCGACGTCCGCGGGCTGCGTGCTGGGGTCGAGCTTGATGCACGCCCGCGCGGAGGTGAGCAGGTACTCGGCCATCCCGCCGTCGGAGTCGATGCCGGGGAAGACCGAGTTCTCGCAGTGCATGTCGTTGCCCGCGCGGCAGGCGTGGCACAGCCCGCAGGTCGGCGTCGGGTGCAGGATCACCGTGTCGCCGACCGCCACGTTGGTCACGCCCGGCCCGATCTCGTGCACCCAGCCCGCGTTCTCGTGCCCGATCGTGTAGGGCAGCGTGACACCGGACTTCTCCGCCCACTGCTCCTCGATGATGTGCAGATCGGTCCGGCACACGCCCGCGCCACCGATCTTCACCACGACGTCGAAGGGCTCCTTGGCCTGCGGCTCCGGAACGTCCTCGATCACCGGCTGCTGGTGGTAGGCGTGCAGCCGCACCGCTTTCATCGTGCGCCCTCCTGTTCTCCGATGTGCGGGTACCGCACGCGCAGCATGTCCCGGCAGACCCCGGAGTTGGCCTCCTGGCCGGCCCGCGTCAGCCGCGCGAATCCCAGGTGCCGCGCCGCGTCCGACGGTGGCACCGCCTCGCCGGTCTCCGGGTCGACCAGCAGCGGGTCACCGTCCCCGCACGGCAGCCCGAGTTCCCGGCGCCTGGCCCGGAGCCGTTCCCGGTCCTGGCTCGCGGGTACCTCGCCCAGCGTCATCCGTGCCAGCCGGTCACCGTCCACTCCGGACTTCATCAGCGCCCGGCAGACCCGGTCGGTGCCGGCCAGCACCGCCTTGCGGACGAACGTGGCCCGCAGCTCGTCCAGCTCGTTCACCGCCTCGCCCGCGAAGGAGGCGACGAACCCCGCCCGCGCCGCGACGCCCCGGTTGATCGCCTCGGCCGCGAAGTGGTCGACCAGGCGCACCTCGACGCTCCGGACGCCGGGCACCGCGGACACGGCGTCGTAGGCGTCGGCGACCATCAGGAACGCGAAGTTCGGCGCGCAGAAGTAGGTCGGCAACCGCAGCTCCACCGCCGCCCGGCCGCCGTCCACCTCGCATCGCGCGACGAACCCGAGGTCGGTGAGCGGCTCGTCCAGCTCGGGATCGCGGACCGTGCCGAGCGCGTGCCACACCGCGGCGTGGCACGCGCGGACCTCCTCGATGGCGGTCACGGGTTCGGCACGCCGACGGGCTCGACCACCTTCGGCGCCTCGAGCCGGAGCTCCGCGGGCACGTCGATGTCGTAGAGCCGGGCGGCGTTGAGTCCGAGGATCTTCTTCTTCTGCTCCACCGTCAGCGGCGCGAAGTCGGACAGCTCCTCGTCGGCGGGCATCTGCCAGTCGACGAAGCCTTCGACCTGCCACTTCGGCTCCCAGATCGCGTAGTCGGCGCCGAAGATCAGCTTGTCCTCGCCGAGCCAGAACATCAGCTCGCCCATCACCTTCGCGAAGAACTTCGGCCGGGCGTGCATGAGCCCGCCGACGACGACCGCGAGGCCGGCGTAGACGTTGCGCTCCTGCGTGGCCATGAAGCAGAAGTCCTCGATGCGCGGGAGACCGACGTGCTCGACGATGAAGTTGAGCCCCTGGAAGCTGGTCGATGCGCGGTCCACATCGGACATGTCGAACGCGTCCTTGTCCAGCGGCCAGATCGTCGGGCCCTTGTGCACGTGGATGTTCTTGACGCCCAGCTCCTCGCACTTCTCCAGGTAGCGGAACGCCTCCGGGTCCTTCAGGCTCCAGCCGCGGGAGTCGCCCAGCCACTCGGCGGTGTAGAGCTTGACGCCCTTGCAGCCGTAGCGCTTGACGCGTTCCTCGAACGCCTTCATGCCCGCGTCGCCCTCACGCGGGTCGAAGTAGGTGTTGACGAGGAACTTGCCAGGGTGCTTCTCGGCCAGCGCCGCGTCGACTTCGGTCGTGTTGAAGCCGTTCTTGTACCACTGCCGCAGGTTCGTCGGCTGGAAGATCGCGACGTCGACGTGCCCGGCCTCGAACAGGTCGTGCATCATCAGTTCCTCGGAGTACTTCTGGAACCGGTCGATCGGCCAGTGCGTGTCCGCCGGGCCGAGGCCCTGGTAGGCGTGGAAACATTCGATCCAGCCCTTGGCGTACTCCTCCTGCCCCTCGACCCAGTTCTCCGGGCTGGCGTCCCAGAAGTGGGTGTGCCCATCGACCACGAAGTACTTCTCGCCGTCCTTTTCGTACATTCTCCTGCCCTCACTCCGTTGTGGTGGTCGGCGTCAGCGAATCGGTTTGAGGTCGAAGTCGAGGTACTCGGCCGCGTCCTCGGGGTTGGCGAACATGATCGTGCGGTCGTCCAGGTGCACCATCCGGCCGTAGTGGGTGGACATGCTCTCCTCGAACTCGGCGGAGTTGAACCAGCCCTCCTCCTCGCCGGCGGCCTCGTCGATCTCGCTGTAGACCACGTCCATCCGGTTGCGGGCGTCCACGCGGATCATCGACGGCAGGTGGGTGATCTGCACGTTGTCCTTGGCGCCCATCACCTCGGCCACGATCACGCCGACCTGGTTGTTCATCAAGGTGAAGCCGCACATGTTGGACGCGGTGTTGTCGGACTTGAACGGGCTCTCGGCGCGCACTTGGGTAGTCACTGGGCCAGCTCCTTCGGTGCTTGCAGACGCAGGTCGGACAGGATGCCGCTGAAGCGGCTCTTCACGCGGTCGAGTCCGTCCTCGAAGCGGGACGGTTTGGCGTCGGGCTGCGACCAGAGCGGCTGCAGCGTCCTGGCGGCGCTGATGCAGCGGGGCACCCAGGTGCTCAGCCAGTCCTGCATGATCTTCGTGTTGTGCTCGGCGAACTCGCGGTCGTTCACGAGCAGCTCGAACATGGCGCGCGTGTAGCGCAGGTCGCGTTCGGCGTAGTCGTACTCCTCGGCCCCGATGAGGGTCGGGGTCACGAAGTCGCCGTTGGCCGGCGCCGCCTGCTGCACGAGGTTGCTGCGGAACAGCTCCCCCACCAGCGGCTCGAACACGACGTTGGCCGCGAAGACGGCCTCGCACCAGTCGTCGATCGCGGTCAGCTGCTCGGCGACCTCGCGGACACCCTGCCAGGCCGGGTCGTCGTTCCACGTCGCCAAGTGCGCGGTGCCGTCGAAGCCCTCGATCTCCTCGGTGAGGGTGAGGTTGTACAGCGCCAGGTCCTGGGCGGCCCGGATCTTGTGCATGCTGTTGACCGAGATCGCGTTGTTGTGCATGTTCGTCGGGGCGCGCCGGTTGGCGTTGGCGAACAGGTACAGGCCCAGCCCGTGGTCGACGTGCATCCACGCCCCGACGTGCTGCGCCACGAACTGGGTCCAGTTGCGGTTCCACTGGTCGAAGGCGTTCGACTGGCGGGCCGCCTCGACGTTCTGGTTGAGCTGGCGCACCACGTTGGCGTTGTAGCGGTAGAGCGTGAGCTCCCACTCCTCGTTCGGGTCGCGGAACTCGTGCCAGCCCAGCGCGGGCCAGTCGTAGCCCTTGCCGCCCGAGCCCGGCCCGCGTTCCGGCACCGGCCGGTCCGAGCCCCACGCCTTGAGCGCCGTCCATTCGAGCGGGTAGCCGCCGCGCCCGTCGGCGAAGGCGTACAACCAGCCCTGGGACAGGTAGTGCCGCGGGTCGGGCTGCACCTCGACGGTGACGTCCTCGTAGTGGCTCTGCTTGCGCTTGGCCGGGTTGAAGTAGTTGAACCGGCGCGCCCCGGAGTCCGGGAAGACCTTGGCGCCCGCTTCGGCGTCGGTGAAGACGGGCTTGGGCACGCTGCGTTCCTGCGTCGCTGTCATGGGCTTGTTCCTTCACTCGTCGCCGGTGGTGGTGAACTTGTCGTAGAAGATCCGCCGGTCCGCGACCCCGAGCGCGGGCAGCAGTTCCAGGGCCGCCTCGACCATCGGCGGCGGCCCGCACACGTAGGCGTCGGCGCCGGCGAGGTCCGTCTCGTGGCGGCGCACGACGTCGGTGATCAGCCCGGTCTCGCCGTCCCAGTCGTCGTCGCCGGGCTCGGACAGCGCGGGCACGTAGGTGAACGCGGGCAGGGCCTGCTCCAGCCCGTGGAGCTCCGCCTCGAAGCAGAGGTCCTGCTTGCGGCGGGCGCCGTAGTAGAACGTGGTCGGGCGCGCGGCCACCTCGCCGCCGCGGGCGGCCATCGACCGCAGCAGCGACAGGATCGGCGCCATGCCCGCGCCGCCGCCGACGAACACCAATGGCGCGCCGGGCGCGTCGCGCAGGGTGAACACCCCGAACGGCCCGGTCACCTCCAGCCGGTCACCGACCGCGACACCGGTGTCCAGGAACTGCGAGAACAGGCCGCCGGGGTAGATCTTGACCACGAACTCGAGGTGCCCGTCGGTCGGCAGGCCGGCCATGGAGAACGAGCGCGTCTCGTCCGTGCCGGGCACCGCGAAGTCCAGGTACTGGCCGGGGAAGTACTTCAGCGCGGCCGGTTCGACCAGCTTCAGCACGAGGTGGCGCATGTCGTGCGTGACCGGCTCGTTGGCCACGACCTCGGCCACCGCGGTCTGGATCGGCAGTCCGGAGTGGATCATCTCCTCGTCGTAGTTGAGCAGTTCGATGGTCAGGTCCTCGTACGCGTGCGCCCGGCACAGCAGCGTGAACCCTTCCTCCTTCTCGAAATCCGGCAGCGCGAACGTGGAGTACCTTTCGAGCTCCACGTCGTCGCCCTCGAGGATGAACGACTTGCACGAGGCGCACTGCCCCTCCTTGCAGCCGTGCATGAGCATCACGCCCTGCTCGGCGGCGGCCCGGAGGACGGTCTGGTCCTCGTCGACCTCGATCTCGATCCCCACCGGCTCGAAGCGCACCACGTGCTTGTCGCCCATCGACACCCCTTCGTGTCCCGGCGCGCGGGCCCCGGTTCGCCCGGGGCCCGCGGTGCGATCAGTTCGCCGGAGCCGGCCGCCCGGCCGGTCCCTGGCGGTTGTAGTCGGCGATGAAGGCCGACCGCTCGTCGTCGGTCATCTGGTTGAGCAGCACGTTGGGGCTCTGCACCTCCGGCATGCGCCGCAGGTGGTCCAGCGTCCACATCTTCTTCGGGTCGAGGTTCAGGTGCGGCTGCGCGACCATCGTCTTGCCGTCGTCGCGCACGAAACCCATGTCGGAAACGACGTCGGCCCAGTTCCAGCCGTGGTAGAGGGTCTCCCACTCGCGGGAGCCGACCAGCTGGCCCATGTTCGGCGTCTGCCTGCCCTGGTAGACCGGGCGGAACGCTTCCGCGTCGGTCCAGCGGCACGGCTCCGAGCAGTAGGTGCGCCACTGCCCGTCGACCTTGTCGATCACGGTGTCCTCGCGGATGAGGCACGGCACCATGCAGGTCCAGCACCGGTGCGGGTACACGTAGTCGACGTCCTCGGCGACGATCGGGTGGTGCCCGTTCGGCACGGACAGCCGGTTGTAGTTCTCCCACCACTTCCCGTACTTGTCGTACCAGCCGGGGTACTTGTGCTCGAACCACTCGAAGTCCTCGTCGGTCATCGGGTCGATGCGCCAGTAGTTGGCGAGCCACCCGGTGGCGAAGAACTGCGCGACCTCGTGCACGTAGCCCTTGTTCCAGATGCGGTTCCAGGCCTCCTCGATCAGGTCGTGCGGGATGACCAGGCCGTACTTCTCCAGCGGCACGAGGTAGCTGCGGTAGTAGTCGTCGTAGATCCAGCGGCGCCACATCTCGGCGTAGGACTCGCGGTCCTTGCGGCGGTCCTTGGTGCCGTACTCGATGAACGTGCCGATCGCGGCGTCGACCACGGCGTGGTTGTTCCACCACGCGTAGCGCAGGTCGCGTTCGAGCAGCTGGTGGTTGCTTTCGTCGGACAGCGCCATCAGCAGCGTGGCGTAACCGTTGCTGATGTGCCGGGACTCGTCGGACTGCACCGAGTGGAAGACCGTCGGCAGCAGGTAGTCGCCGTTCGCCGCGGCCTCCGCCGGCATGGCCACGAACAGCGTGTTGGTGAACGCGGTCTCGGCGACGATCGTCAGGTAGATGCTCGCCGCGGTGATGGCGTCACCGGTGATGAAGCCTTCCGCGAACTGGCGGCCGATGGTGCCGCAGTAGTCGTTCTGGAAGTTGCGCAGGCTCGAGTTGAAGCCGGCCGGGTCGATGTAGTTGTTCATGTAGAGGCGCTTGAGGTTCTGCTGGATCGTCGAGTGCCGGACCTCGTCGATCATCTGGATCGCCTGGCCGTTGTGCAGCTCGGGGTTCGGCACGGTGCGGAACAGCAGCGGCATCGCGCGCGCCGCCGAGATCTCCGGCAGCGGGATGATGCTCAGGAACAACTTCTGCCACTCCAGCCAGCGCTCCTGGACCTGGCGGAACATGTTGCCGCGGATCGCGCCGTCCTCGGCGCCGTACACGCGGTGGTCCTTCTCCTCCTGCATCGGGAAATAGGACCGCAGGACCTGCTTGAGCGGATCCTTCTTCTTCGCCTTGCGGAACGTGTAGTCCGTCCCGTACTGCGACACCGGCTCGTGGTAGGCCGGTTCCCAGGACAGTTCCTGGATCTTCTGATGGGCTCTCGCCACACTTTGGCGGCTCATGATCACTCCTAGGTGGGCACAAGTCCTACACCGTCTATTGGAGGCCGCGCGCCGGCGCGTGCGGGTCTCAATATGAGACAGGCGGTTCAGGTTCGCCGAACACGGATCGGCGCAGCTCGGCGAGGTGGTCGTGCACCGCGGTCTTCTGCCGGGCGTCGCCCTCCGCTTCCGGCGTGATACCGAGGGCGCGCAACAGTTCCGCCGCCGGATCGCCGGGGTGCCCGTCCCCGAAGGTGGGGTGCAGGCCCTGGTCGACGAGGTGGTGGAACACGACGTTCACGACCGTCCACGGGTTGTACGTTTCCTCGGGCATGGACCCATCCCACGCCTGCCCCGGACGGGGGCGTGTCTCAATTTGAGACGCGGTGCGACCGCCGTGGAGGGTTACCTTGTGACCCGGGACACAACGGCGGAGTTCGACTACCCTGTTCGGGGCAGCGGCAGGAGGTCAGGGTGGACCACGACCGGGGCAGCGCGGTGCTCGACGACGTCACGCTGGCGCGCACCCGTTTGCGGTTCCTCACCGCCGAGGCGGTCGAGCCCGGGCAGGTCCGCGAAGCGATCCTCGCGTCCTGGTGGCGCTCCCGCGAGTTCCAGGTGCCCGCCGACCGCATCGACCTGCCCTACACCGGCGACCAGGACCTGGACACCCCGCTGATCCGCGGCGCGCAACCGGTGCTCGAACGGCTCGGCGACCAGCTCGAGGGCCAGCCGATCAGCATGATCCTCACCGACCAGTCCGGGGTCGTGCTCACGCAGCGCACCGGCGACCACGACCTGCACCGGCACCTGCAGAGCGTGGAGCTGGCGCCCGGGTTCAGCTACGGCGAGAGGTTCGTCGGCACCAACGGGATCGGCACCGCGCTCGCCGACGGGCGGCCGACGCAGGTGTTCGGGCACGAGCACTACGCGGAAAACCTGGAGAACCTGGCGTGCGCCGGCGTGCCGATCCAGCACCCGATCTCCGGCAAGACGATCGGCGCCGTCGACCTGACCTGCTGGCGCAAGGACGCCGGCGGGCTGCTCGTCGCGCTCGCCAGGTCGACCGCCGAGCAGATCCGGCAGGCGCTGCTGACCCACAGCACCATGCGCGAACTGGTGCTGTTCCAGACCTACCTGCAGGCCTGCCGTCGCACCACCGGGATCGTGATCGCGTTCAACGACGACGTGGTGATGATGAACGACGCCGCCCGCCAGCTCCTCGACCCGGCCGACCAGTCGCTCGTGCTCGGGCACGCCAAGCAGGCGCTGGCCGCGGCCCGGCGCGCCACCGAGACGATCGTGTTGTCCAGCGGCGGCAAGGTGCGCATGTACTGCCGTCGCGTGGCGGGCGAGCGGACCGGCGAGATCGCCGGCGGGGTGCTGTCGGTGCAGCTCGTCGACACCGACGACGGGGGCGCGGGCGTCACGCTGCCCGCCGTGCCGATGTTCCTGCCCGGCGTGGCCGGGTCGGCGCCGACGTGGTCGCGCAGCTGCCACGCCGTCGACAGCAGCTTCACCAGCGGCGAGTGGCTGGTGCTGGCCGGCGAGCCCGGGGTCGGGAAGCACACGCTGGCGCAGGGCGTGCACCGGCGGCGCAACCCGGCCGGGCGGCTGCACACGCTCGACGCGGCCGAAGCCGGACCGGACTGGGCCGCCGACGTGCGGCACGAGCTGCTCGACGACCCGGTGGACACGCTGGTGATCCGGCACGCCGACCGGCTGGGCGACGAGGACCTGCGTGCGCTGGTCGCCGCGCTGCGGCAGGTGCCGCGGCCGGACGGGCCGTGGGTGGCGCTGACGCTGACGCCGGAGGCCGAGAGCAGCCCGCGGCTGGCGGAGCTGCTCGCGTTCTTCCCGCGGACGGTGGGGGTGCCGTCGCTGCGGCGGCACGTGGAGGACCTGGCCGAGCTGGTGCCGCTGTTCCTCAGCAAGCTGTCACACGGCGGGCAGGTGACCTGCTCACCGGAGGCGATGCACCTGCTGATGCGCGCCTCGTGGCCGGGCAACACGGCGCAGCTGCACCAGGTGCTGCGGGAGATCACCCAGCGGCGCCGCACGGGCACCATCCGCCCGACCGACCTGCCGGCCGAGTACCACACCATCGCGCGCCGCCCACTGAACCGTTTCGAGGCCGTGGAGCGCGACGCGATCGTGCGCAGCCTGGAGGACGCGGGCGGCAACAAGGCCCGCGCGGCACAACTGCTGGGCATCTCCCGCGCGACGATCTACCGCAAGATCCACGAGTACGGAATCGTCACGCCGGTCCACTGACACCTGCGGACTCAGCTGGTGGCGCGCAGGGAGCGGGCCCACTCGGCGAGGTCGGTGACCGTCCAATCCGGATTCGGGTGGGCGGGCAGCGGACGGCGGCCGTCGCGGGTGACGAAGGCCGTGCGCATTCCCGCGGCTTGCGCGCCGGCGATGTCCCAGTCGTGCGCGGCGATCATCACCGGCGGCTCGCCGGCGTGTTCGACCAGCGCGTAGGCCGCCGGGGACGGCTTGAGCGCGCCCGCCGACTCGGCCGAGTAGATCGCGTCGAAACCGAGGTCCCCGAGTTGCGCCTCGATCACCGCCTGCGGCGAGTTCCCCAGCGCCACCAGCCGGTGCCCCTGGTCGCGCAGCTCGGCCAGCGCGGGCTCCACATCCGGGTGCGGCGGCAGGGATCGCAGCGTCGCCGCGAGCCGTGGCACGTCCGCCTCGGGGGCGACGGTCCGGGCGCAGGCGCCGGCGAGCTGCGCGAAGTCCTGGTACCGGCCACTCGCGGTGACCACCAGCGCGGTGTGGATGAGCAGGTCGAACCACCGCGCGCGGACCTCCGCGCCGCCGAGGACGTCGTCCAGCGGCGCGAGGTCGAGCAGGGTTTCGTTGATGTCGAAGACCATGAGCATGCCGGGCAAGGTACTATCATCTTCGTACCTACGACAAGGGGACGCGATGGACCTCGATCTCGGCACCGTGCTGTCGGCGCTGGCCGACCCGCACCGGCGCGGGGTGGTCGTCGACCTGCTGGACCGGCCGGACGGCGAGCACGCGTGCGCCTCGTTCGACCTGCCGGTCGCCAAGTCGACCCGCACCCACCACTGGCGCGTGCTGCGGCAGGCCGGGCTCATCCACCAGCGGGACGCCGGCAACGGCAGTTTCGTGCGGCTGCGCCGGGACGAGGTCAGCGCGCGGTTCCCCGGCCTCCTGGACTCCATCCGGCAGGCCCACCACGACGAAAGGCGATCCGAGTGACCTCCTCCACCGCCGACCTGGTCGACGAGCACGGCGACAAGCTCCGGGTGTGCGACACGCAGTTCCGCCAGTTCGGCGGGCAGCGGGTGTTCTCCGGCCGGGTCCGGACCGTCTCGTGCTACCAGGACAACGGCCTGGTCAAGCAGGTGCTCGCGACACCGGGCGAGGGCGCGGTGCTGGTGGTCGACGGGCGCGGCTCGCTGCACACCGCGCTCACCGGCGACCTCATCGCGGGCTCGGCGGTGGAGAACGGCTGGGCCGGCCTGGTGATCAACGGGGCGGTGCGGGACAGCGCGGTGCTCGCCGGCCTGCCGATCGGCATCAAGGCGCTGGGCACCAACCCGCGCAAGAGCAGCAAGGCGGGCAACGGCGCGGTCGACGTGCCGGTCGGCTTCGGCGGGATCACCTTCCACCCCGGCGACATGCTCTACGCCGACGACGACGGCATCGTGCTGCTGGAGAGCTGAGCGAGGGGCGGGCCCAACCGGCCCGCCCCGGACTCAACGACCTGCGGAAACCAGCGCCCGCTCGGTGAGCACCCGCGCCAGGTGCTGCCGGTACTCGGCCGTCGCGTGGGCCTCGTCGGCGGGGGAGGTGCCCTCCGCGGCCAGCGCGGCGGCCTCGGCGGCCGAAGCGCCGTCGGCCAGTGCCGCCTCGGTCGCCGAAGCCCGCAGCGGGGTGCCGCCCATGTTGATCAAGGACACGGCGCTCCCGGCGACGACGACCCCGACGATCGCCCAGTCGATCGACCGCCGCGTGAACTTCTCGAACCCCCACCCGGCGCCGCCCTGCGCCGGGATCCGCACCTCGGTCAGCAGCTCCTCCGGCGCGAGCGGCGTCTCGAACGGCCCCTGGAAGAACTCGGCCGCCGGAATCCGCCGCTCGCCGTCCGGGCCGCGCGCGACCAGGACCCCGTCCACGGCGAGGACCGCCGCGGGCAGGTCGGCGGCCGGGTCGGCGTGGACCAGCGAGCCGCCGATCGTGCCGCGGTGGCGCACCTGCTGGTCCCCCACCTCGCCCGCGACGTGCGCGAGCAGCGGCGCGTGCTCGGCCAGCACCGGGTCGCGGTGCAGGTCGTGGTAGCGCGACATGGCACCGATCGCGATCTCGCCGCCCTCGGCCCGCACGTACCGCAGCTCGTCGAGCGGGCCGATGTCGATGACCACCTCGGGCGCGGCGAAGCGCAGTTTCATCAGCGGCAGCAGGGACTGCCCGCCCGCCAGCAGCTTGGCGTCGTCACCGTGCTCGGCGACCGCGGCCAGCGCCTCGTCCACAGAGGACACCCGCCGGTAGGTGAACTGGGCCGGGATCACCGCTGGACCTCCTGCCCGGACGCGTTCATCACCGCGTTGACGATGTTGTGGTAACCCGTGCAGCGGCACAGGTTCCCCTCCAGCCCCGCGCGCACCTCCTGGCGCGTCGGCTTCGGGTTGTGGTCCAGCAGCGACACCGACGCCATGATCATCCCGGGCGTGCAGAACCCGCACTGCAGGCCGTGCTCCTCGCGGAACGCGCGCTGCACCGGGTGCAGGTCGCCGTCCTCGCCGTGCAGGCCTTCCAGCGTGGTGACCGAGTGCCCGTCGGCCTGCGCGGCCAGGACAGTGCACGACTTCACGGACTCACCGTCGAGCAGCACCGTGCACGCGCCGCAGGACGTGGTGTCGCAGCCGATGTTCGTCGCCGTCAGCCCGGCCTGCTCCCGCACGAAGTGGACCAGCAGGGTGCGGTCCTCGACCTCCTCGGAGACCGTCGTGCCGTTGATCTCGATCGAGACCTTCACTTCAGTTCGCCTTCCTCGCGTCGGTGAGAGCCTGCCAGACCCGCAGCGGGGTGGTGGGCATGTCGAGATGACGCACGCCCAGGTGGGACAGCGCGTCGACGACCGCGTTGTGCACCGCGGGGGTCGAGCCGATGGTCGCCGCCTCGCCGATCCCCTTGACGCCAAGCAGGTTCCGCGTCGTCGGGGTCTCGGAGTCGACCAGCTCGAAGTCGGGCAGCTCGGTCGCCGTGATGAACGAGTAGTCCGCCAGGGTTGCTGTGGTCGGGTTGCCGTCGGCGTCGTAGTTCATGACCTCCAGCAGCGCCTGTGCCGCGCCCTGGCCGAGCCCGCCGTGCCGCTGGCCCTGGAAGGCGAGCGGGTTGACGATCGGGCCCGCGTCGTCGCACGCGATGATCCGCTTCAGCTCGACCTTCCCGGTGAGCGTGTCGACCTCGACGACGGCGAGGTGCGCACCGAACGGGAACGTCGGGGTGCCGTCGCCGAACCACACGTCCGCGGTCAGCTCGGCCTGTTCGGCCAGCTGCGCCCAGGTCACCGAGCCGCTGGCGGGCGCGCCCCGCACCTGGAACGCCCCCTCGGACAGTTCGACATCGTCCGGGGACGCCTCCAGCCGGTCCGCGGCCAGCGCGCGGGCCTGCTCGATGACCTGGTCGGCGGCCTGGCGCAGGGCGGAACCGCCCAGCTGCAGCGACCGCGACCCGAACGTGCCGATCGCCTTGGGCACCTCGTCGGTATCGCCGTGCCGGATGGTGATCTTATCCATCGGGACGCCGAGCTGGTCGGACAGCAGCATGGTCAGCGTCGTGTCCAGGCCCTGGCCGTGCGGCGAGGACCCGGTGTAGGCGGTGACCGAGCCGTCCGGGTTGATCAGCAGTCGCCCGCTCTCGCCGCCGGAGTCGCCGCCGGTGATCTCGACGTAGGCGGCGATGCCGAGCCCGAGCGCCACCGGGTCGCCGGCCTCGCGGCGGCGCGCCTGCTCGGCGCGCAGGTCCGCGTACCCGCCGGCCTCCAGGACCTTGTCCAGCGCCTTGGCGTACTCGCCGGTGTCGTAGGTGGCGCCGGTCGGCGAGGAGTACGGGAACTCCTCCGGCCGGATGAAGTTGACCCGCCGGACCTCGGCCGGGTCCATGCCGATCTCGGTGGCGAACAGGTCCATCGCGCGCTCGATCGCGGCGGTCGCCTCGGGACGGCCCGCGCCCCGGTAGGCCGCGATCGGCGTCGTGTTGGTGACCACGGCCCGGCTGCTCGTCTCCACCTTCGGGAAGTGGTAGACGCCGGTGCCCATCAGCTCGGTGAGCGTCGGCAGGAACATCGTGCGCGGGTAGGCGCCCGCGTCCTGCACGACCTCCAGCCGGAACGCGAGCACCGTGCCGTCGCGGCGGCCGCCGATGGTGACGGTGTTCTGCTGCGCGCGGCCGTGCGTCATCGAAACCAGGTTCTCGCTGCGGGTCTCCACCCAGCGGACCGGCCGCCCGGACCGCTTCGACGCCCAGCCGAGCACGACCGCCTCCGGGTCGGAGCCGATCTTCGCGCCGAACCCGCCGCCGACGTCCGGGGTGATGACGCGGACGTCCTTCGACTCGACGCCAAGCCCCTTCGCCACGGTGGACCGCGAGATCTGCGCGTTCTGCGTGGACAGCCACAGCGTCAGGCGGCCGTCCTCGCCCCACGCGCAGGCCGCGCCGCGCACCTCCAGCGGCGCCGGGGCGACGCGCTGGTTCAGGATCGTCTGCGTGACCACGACCTCGCAGTCGTCGAAAGCCTTGTCGTCGAACTCGCCGCCGGTGGTCTGCAGCACGTTCGTGCCCTGGTCCTCGAACAGCATGGTCTCGTCGCTGAGCGCGCTGTCGATGCTCGCGACCACGTCCAGCGGGTCGTAGTCGATGTCCACGAGTTCGGCGGCGTCCGCGAGCTGGTAGCGCTCCTCGGTGAGCACGAGCGCGACCGGCTCACCGACGTAGCGGACCACGCCGTCGGCGAGCCACGGTTCGACGACCGGGCCCGCCTTGTGCGGGGCGAGATCGATGTCGGCGGCCGTGTAGACCGCGACGACGCCGGGCGCCTCCAGCGCGGCCGACGTGTCGATCGAGGCGATGCGGGCGTGCGCGATCGGGCTGCGCACGAACATCGCGTGCACCGCGCCGGTCAGCGCCTCCACCCGTAGATCCTCGACGTAGGTCCCGCCCTGCGTGATCAGCTGCTGGTCCTCGATGCGGACCACCCTGGTGCCGACGATGCTCAAAACTGGCCTCCCACTACGGATACTTCGCGATCATGCCTCCTGGAGCGACGGAAGTCACCCTCGGGTTCGCCCCACGGAAGAAGGCTTTGGCAGGATCTTGGCGAACACGTACGGTTCTGCCACTCGTGTCGCCGGGCCGGCTGGAGCACGCTCCAGGTGTGGGAAAGATCAGCCGAATCCTCGCCGGGCTACGGGAGTTCGCTGCCACGCAGATCGAGCTCGCCGAGCGCCGCGACCTGGAAAACCGGCCGTGGGAAGAGGAGTTCCTGCACTGGTCCGCGGACGGCGGACTGCACGGGAACGTGGTGCCACCGCGCGGCCGCCACAGCACGTCCCGGTCCGGCTGGTGCCCCGGACTCCACCGCGCTACCGCAGGTCCGCCAGCGACTCCGCGCGGAACTCCGCGGGGGTGCGGCCCGTCTCGCGCTTGAAGACCTGGCCGAAGTGGGACGCGCCCTTGAACCCCCAGCGCGCGGCGATCGCGGCGACCGGCGTCGCGGCCAGTCGCGGGTCCGCCAGGTCGCGGCGGCAGCCCTCGACCCGGCGGGCGCGGATCCACGACGAAACCGTGAACCCGGTGCCCGCGAACAGGTTGTGCAGGTGCCGGGGCGAGATGTAGTGCGCGGCGGCGACCGCGTTCGGGTCCAGGTCCGGATCGCCCAGATGCGCGTCGATCCACTCGCGCACCTGCTCCAGCAGCACCTCGCGCCGTCCGGGCAGCAAGCGCGTGCCGTGCAGCATCACGGTCACCAGGTCCATCACCGTGCGCACCGCGCGCGGGCCGTGCGAGCCCAGGGACTCCACGTTCCGGTTGAGGCTGAGCAGCATGCCCCACACCGTCGACGGCAGGCCCGGCTCGCACTCGAAGGCGGTCGCGGTGATCCCGGGCGGCGGCGCGGGCAGGTACCGCTTGGGGAACCGGACGCAGGTGCTGCGGTAGTCGTCGCTGGAGACGATCGTGGCCGGTTTCGCGGAGTCGTAGATGGCGAAGTGCCCCGGCTTCAGGACCGCGATCCGCCCGTCCTGCGCCAGGCGCAGCTGCCCGGACAGCTGCAGGGTCATCACGTAGAAGTCCTGCTCGTCCGGCGAGATCGTGGCCGCGTCGCGGTAGGCGGCGTGGCGCCCGCTCTCCATGTCGACGAAGTTGACGTCGGCGAGCGGACGGTTGCTGACGACGCCGGCGAACGCGCGCGGGCGCTCGCAGTCGAAGTGGAACCGCAGCACGCTGCGCTCCACCTGGTGCGTCCACGAGCCGAACTCGACCTTCGGCCCGGAGGCCGGGGGCGCCACGGCCACCACGTCCGCGAGTGACGTCATCGTCATCCCCACCGGTTGTGCGCGCATTCGACAGCGGTGTGCGCTCGTCGTTCATGACGGGCGCCGTCCGCCGAATCTACCGTTGCGACACCACCGCGGAAAACCTCAGTGTGGAGGCGTTTCATGGCGTTCGTCGAAGGTTCCCACCACGTCACGTTGTCCGTCGCGGGCGCACAGGAGGACGTGGACTTCCACGTCAAGGTGCTGGGCATGCGCCTGATCAAGCGCACCGTGCTGTTCGACGGCTCCCTGCCGATCTACCACCTCTACTACTCCAACGCCGCGGGCGACCCCAGCAGCGTGGTCACCACGTTCCCGTGGGCGCAGGCCGGGTTCTTCGGCAAACGCGGCACGAACCAGGCGCGCGAGGTGCTGCTCTCGGTGCCGCACGATTCGCTGGACTTCTGGCACCGGCGCCTGACCGAGCACGAGGTCGAGGTCGGCAACATCGAGGTGTTCGGGCAGCGGCGGCTGGCGTTCCGGCACCCGTCCGGCATCGAGTACGTCTTCGTCGGCAACACCGGTGACGACCGCGTCGGGCACGCCGGCTACGGCGTGCCGCCGGAGTGCGCGATCCACGGCATCCACGGCGTGGGCGTCCACGTCGCGACGCCGGACCGGATGGTCGAGTTCGCCGAGGAATCGTTCTTCTCCCAGGGCCGCCTGGCCGAGGAGGGCGACCGCGCCGCGCTGCAGATCGGCAACGCCAAGTACGGCAACCACCTCGAGCTGACGGTCAACCGCACCGACGACCAGGGCACCTGGGGCTACGGCGCCGGCACCTACCACCACTTCGCGTGGAACGTCGGCAACCTGCGCAACCAGGACGAGGTCAAGTTCGACATCGAAGGCCGCGGCTACACCGACATCTCCGAACTGAAGGACCGCAAGTACTTCAAGAGCGTGTACGTCCGCACGCCCGGCGGCGCGTTGTTCGAGCTGGCCGTGACGCACCCCGAAGGCGGCTGGACGTGCGACGAGTCGCCGAAGGAGCTCGGCACGCGGTTCCAGCTGCCCGAGCAGTTCGAGCACCGCCGCGAGGAGATCCTCGCCCGGCTCGAGCCGATCGAGATCTGAGATGGCCGCACCACATGTGACCGGCGGCCACGAGATCACCGTGCGGCGCGGGCAGTTCTGGATCCCGGGCGAGCGGGTGGCAGCCGGCGGCGTGACCGTGCAGCGGGCGCCGATGTTCGTGCAGTGGGAGGCGCCACCGCAGGTGACCCGGCCCTACCCGCTGGTGCTGGTGCACGGCGGCGGCGGGCAGGGCACCGACTGGACCGGCACCCCGGACGGGCGGCCGGGCTGGGCGACGCGCTTCGTGGAGGCCGGGTTCGCCGTGTACGTGGTGGACCGCTGCGGCCACGGGCGTTCGCCGTACCACCCGGACGTCGTGGCGCCGATGGGCCCGCCGTTCCCCTACGAGGCGGCGCGGGCGTTGTTCCTGCCCGAGGAGCGGCGCGGCGAGCAGGTCCAGTGGACCTACGGCGAGGCGGAGGTCGACCAGCTGCTGTGCCCGATGGGCCCGCTGCCCGCTGATCTCGCGGAGTCGCAGCGGATGGACGCCGACCGGCTGGGCCGGTTGCTGGACCGCACCGGGCCCGCGGTGCTGGTGACCCACTCCGCGGGCGGCCCGGTCGGATGGCTCGCGGCGGACGCGCGCCCGGATGCGGTGGTCGCGATCGTGGCGGTCGAACCGGTCGGCCCGGCCTTCGCCGAGATCCCCGGGATGGGTTCGCTGGACTGGGGGCTGACGTCGGCGCCGATCACCTACGAACCGCCGGTTTCCGGCCCGGCCGAGGTGCGCGAGGGGATGCGGATCCCCGCGCTGGCGGGCAAACCCGTCGTGGTCGTGACCGGTGGCGCGTCGGCGTTCGCGGACTTCGCGCCGCAGGTCGTGGACTTCCTGCGCGACGCGGGCGCCGACGCGGCGCGGCTGCACCTGCCCGACCACGGCGTCAAGGGCAACGGGCACGGACTGATCTTCGAAGCCAATTCCGACGAGACGGTGCGGCCGGTCATCGACTGGATCCGCGGACTGGAGGGGACGGACGCATGAGCCTGCACGTCAGCGACGAGTTCGACGGGTTGATGGCGCGCCTGGACGAGGCCGCGCCGGTGCTCGCCGCGAACGCCGAGAAGGGCGAGGAACTGGGGCGGCTCACCGACGAGGTCGCGCAGGTGCTGCACGAGACGGGCGCGCTGAAGATCGGCATCCCGCGCGACCTGGGCGGGTACGAGTTCTCGCCGCGCCAGGTCATCGAGACGATCGCGAAGATCTCCTACTCGGACGCCTCCGCCGGGTGGTCGTTCATGGCGTTGCAGATGGTCACCGGCACCACGGCCGCCTACCTCGGCGACGAGGCGGCGGCGGAGTTGTTCCCGGACGTGGCCGGCAACCGGTACGCGCTGATGGCGGGGCAGGGCACGCGGCTGGGCGCCGCCCGGCGGGTCGACGGCGGGTACGTGATCAACGGGCAGTGGAGCTTCGCGTCCGGGATCTCGATGGCCACCCACATCCACACCGCGGCGTTGTGCGAGGAGACCGGGCAGGCGCTGATCTTCACGTTCCCCAAGGAGCAGGCGACTCTCGTCGACAACTGGGACGTGATGGGCCTGAAGGCGACCAGCAGCATCGACTACGTGTGCGAGGACGTGTTCGTGCCATCGACGCACGTGTACGAGATCACCACGATGGCGGCGCGCCACGGCGGCGCGATCTACCGGATGGGCCTGGCGAACATGGCCGGCGTGTGCCACACCGGCTGGGCGCTCGGGGTGGGGCGCCGGATGCTCGACGAGATGCGGGCGCTGGCCACGCGGAAGTCCGGGGCGCCGGGCGCGTCGGTCGACACCGGGCAGTTCCACGCGGAGTACGCGCAGGCAGAGGCCGCGGTGCGCTCGGCGCGGGCGTGGGCGATGGAGGTGTGGGAGGCCAACGAGGCGACCCTGGACGGTGGGTCGCTGCTGACCACGGAGCAGGAGACGCTGACCCGGCTGATGCTGAACAACACGACGTGGTCGGTGCACGCGGCGGGCCAGGCGGTGTACAAGTGGGCGGCCACGGCGGCGCTGCGAAGGGGCGACCTGCAGCGCTTCTTCAGAGACCTCCACGCGGGGACGCAGCACATCACGTCGGGGCCGGTCGTGCTGCAGAACTGCGGCCGCTGGATGGCCGGCCTGGCGCCGGAGGCGCACTGGGAATTCCTGGAGCTGAAGGGCTGACGCCAGAGGGTGCGCCACGTCGCGGCGCGCTGTCTGGCCGCGACGTGGGCCGGCACGGCGCCCACTCCGGCGAACAACTCCGGCGGCATGCCCCTCCGGGCGGCACCACACCGTCCTCGGCACCCGCGGAATGCCCGCTACACCAGGGGCCGCATCACCTTCGGGCGCCTGTGGCCGCTACGGGCAGAACCGGAAGTGCGTGGTCAGGCGACGGTCCTCCACCACGTGGAAGGCCAGCCCGGGCGGCCGGTCGTAGTCGAGCGGTCCGCCCTCCGCCCAGCCGGCGTCCCCGCCCGGTTCCCACGGCATGGCCAGCGCCGAGACCACCCCGGGCGCCACCACCAGCGGCCGCCCGGCGAAGGTCGTCACCGCGGGCGTGTGCGCGTGCCCGCAGAACAACCCCACCACGTCCGGGTGCCGCGCCACCACCTCCGCCAGCCGGGCCGCTTCATGCTGCCGGATCTCGTCCAGCAGCGGGTGGTGCAGCACCGACGGCGGGTGGTGGAACGCCACGAACGCCGGCCGCCCCGCCGCCTCCGCCAGCACCTCGTCCAGCCAGGCGATCGTCGAGTCGTCCATCCGCCCCGAGCCGCTTCCCGGGATGCTCGTGTCGCACAGCGCGAACACCGCCCCGGCCGCCTCGCCGACCTGGTTGACCGGCCCGTCCGACGGCTCCTCGCCGAGCAGGACCGAACGGTAGGCGGCCCGCGAATCGTGGTTGCCGGGGCAGTGGAACACCGGGTACGGCAACGTGTCCAGCAGCTTCGCGACCTCGGCGTACTCGGCCGGCTCGCCGTGATCGGCCAGGTCCCCGGTCACCAGCACCGCGTCCACCGGCCGCGGCAGCTCGCGCAGGTGGCCCACCACCCGCGCGGCCCGGTCCGCGTTCCGCGAACCGCCGTCGAGGTGCAGATCGGACAGGTGCGCGAGGACCGTCATGGCCCGACCCTACCGGCTGCGAAAATTCCTCCCGGCCGGATTCAACAACCTGGGGGCCCCGGCGCGTTGAAGGCCCGTCAACCGAAAACCGAAAGGAACACCGGTGCGGGACCGCTTCGACGATTTCGTGGCGCAGCGCCTCGACCGCCTCCTCCGCTACGCCACGGCCCTGACCTGCGACCCCCACCTCGCGCAGGACATCGTGCAGGAGACCCTGCTGCGCGCCCAGCACCGCTGGGCCCGCATCGCCGGGCTGCAGGCGCCCGAGAGCTACGTGCGCAAGATGATCACCAACGAGTTCCTGTCGTGGCGGCGCCGGAAGGCCTCGCGCAACGTCACCGCCGCCCACAGCACGCTCGACGCCATCGGGACGCCCACCGCGGACCCCGCCGAGCACTACGCCGAACGGGACGCCATGCGCGCCCGCATCGCCGCGCTGCCCCGCAAACAGCGCGCCGCGATCGTGCTCCGGTTCTACGAGGACTGCACCGACGCCGAGATCGCCGAGGCGCTCGGCTGCTCGGCGGGCACCGTCCGCAGCCACATCTCCCGCGCCCTGAGCACGCTGCGCGCCGCCGAGGGCGGCCGCCGCCGGGGCCTGCCCGTCACGGAGGCGCTGTCATGACCACCGACCCCACCGAACAGCTCATCCGCTCGGCGCTGCACGCCGAGGCCGACCGCCGCCCCGACCCGCGGGTGGTGCTCGCCGGGCTGCGGCAGGCGCAGCCGCGCCGCAGCCGGACGCCACTCCTGGTCGTCGCGGCCGCGGCGGTCGTCGCGGTGGCCGTCGCGGCAGTCCTGGTGCCGCGGATGCTCCAGCGCAGCGCCCCCGTCGTGGGCACGGCGCCGGCCACCGACCAGACCGTCCTGCTGGCCGGTCTGGACGACCACGACACCACCGACTCGGTCGTGCTCGGCCGCTTCGGACGGGACGGCACCGCCGCGCTGGCCTCGATCCCCCGCGACTCGCTGGTCGACATCCCCGGCTTCGGCCAGGGCAAGCTGAACAGCGCGTACAGCCGCGGCAAGGAAGCCGCCCAGCAGCAGGGCCGCGACGAGAACGCCGCGGCCGAGGCGGGCGCCCGCACGCTCGTCGACACCGTGCAGCAGCTCACCGGGACGCACGTGGACCACTACGCCGTGGTCGGCATGGCGGCGTTCGGCCAGCTCGCCCACGTCCTGCAGGGCATCCCCGTCTGCCTGCGCGCGGCCACGCACGACTCGCGGGCCGGTGCCTCGTTCCCCGCCGGTGAGCAGGTCCTGGACGAGACGAAGGCGCTGGCCTTCCTCCGGCAGCGCACCGGGCTGCCCAACGGCGATCTCGACCGGATCGCCCGGCTCCAGGCGTACCTGCGCTCGGCCGCGAACGAGGTGATCGGCGGGGGCAGGCTCGCCGACCCGGCCTTCGTGTCCGCGCTGATCAGCACCGTGCAGCGCAACGTGCGCACCGACCCCGGCTGGGACCTGCTGTCCTTCGCCGCGCTGGTGCGGGACACCCGCCCGGCCGACCTGCGGATCGGGACCGTGCCGATCACGGGCTCGGACCTCGACACGCCGTACGGCGCGGTGATCGGTCTCGCCCCCGGGGAAGTCCGCACGTTCGTGGCGGACCTGCCGCACTCGGGCACGTCAGCACCGGATTCCTGCGTGAACTGAACACCGGAATCGCGCGCAAACCGGGTCACGGTCGCTCCCGCGGGGTTAGGCTGGCAACCGCCGACGGGAAGGGGACGCGTCCGATGACCGGACCGCGAGCCGAGAACGCGGCCGCGGGGCCCACCAGCCCCGCGGCCTTCGGCCTGTCGGACACCGTCCGGGTCGCCGCGGTGCTGCGCGCCGAAGCCGAGAACGCCCCCGATTTCACCGCCGCAGCGCGGGCCCTCGTCCGGCGGCTGCGGGACGGGTTCGCCGTCGCGGGACGGCCGATGTCGGCCGAGTTGTACACAGTGGACGAAGGCGGTTCCCCGGTGCTCGTCGCGGCGGCCGGGGAGCCGCGAACCGGTGGCGCGCCGGCCGCGGCGCCGGCGGGCGAACGCTTTCCGGTGGTCCCGTTGCCCGGCGCGCTGGCGTTCGGCGGGCCGCTCGCCGGGGGCCGCGCGTTCTGGATCGTGCTGCCCTCGTCGGCCGCGCTGCCGGCCGCGACGGCCCGCTCGATCGCGGTGAGTGTCCGCGCCGGGCTGCTGGCGCACGGTCCGGCCGAGGACCGCGCGGAGGCGCTCCGGGACTACGCCGAGCTGCTGGAGCGCACCTCACGGGTGGAGGGCGCGGCGCTGGAGGACGCGGCGGGCCGGGCGGGCGCCAAGGTCGAGCTCGGCGACTCGCTGCAGGCGATCGGGCAGCGGCTGACCGCGCAGCTCGACATCGACACCCTCGTCCAGGACGCCACGGACGCGGCCACGCGCGGCACCGGCGCGGGGTTCGGGGCGTTCTTCTACAACCTGATCGACGAGTTCGGCGAGTCCTACACGCTCTACACGCTGTCCGGGGTTCCGAAGGAGGCTTTCGACGGGTTCCCGATGCCGCGCAACACGGCGGTTTTCGCGCCCACGTTCAACGGCAGCGGGATCGTCCGCAGCGACGACATCACCAAGGACCCGCGCTACGGGCACAACGAGCCGCACCACGGCATGCCGGAGGGGCACCTGCCGGTGCGCAGCTACCTGGCCGTCCCGGTGATCACGCCGATCACGCGAGAGGTGCTGGGCGGGTTCTTCTTCGCCCACCCCGAGCCGGGGCGGTTCACCGCGCGGCACGAGCAGGTGGCGGCCGGGATCGCGAGCTACACCGCGATCGCGCTGGACAACGCGCGGATGTTCGCGCGGCACCGGTCGATGGCGACCGAGCTGGCGCGCAGCATGCTGCCCGTGGTGCCGGAGATCCCCGGCCTGCGGATCGTGTCGCGGTACCTGCCCGCGTCGGCCGGGGCCGAGGTCGGCGGGGACTGGTTCGACGTGATCGAGCTGCCCGGCGGGCGGACGGCGTTCGTGATCGGCGACGTGGTGGGGCGTGGCGTGCCCGCGGCGGCGGTGATGGGTCAGATGCGCACCGCGATCCGGTCGTACGCGCTGCTGGACCTGCCACCGTCCGACGTGCTGCACAACGTGTCCCAGCTGGCGCGGACCACGCCCGGCGCCAAGTTCATCACGTGCCTGTACGCGGTGCACGACCCGATCGACGACTCCCTCACCTACGCCAACGCCGGTCACCTGCCCGCGGTGCTGATCGCGGCCGACGGGTCGACCCGGCAGATCGCGGAGGCGCTCGGCATGCCGCTGGGCGTCGGGGAGCAGTACCCGCAGGAGCAGACGCCGTTCCCGCCCGGGATGCGGCTCGTGCTGTACACCGACGGGCTGGTGGAGAGCCGGGAGCGGGAGCTCGGTGTGGGCATCGACGCGCTGCTGGCGGAGCTCACGTCGCTGCCTCGTGACGGTGACCTTGGCGCGGCGTGCGACGAGCTGATCGGGCGGCTGACCGGCGGCAGGCACGACGACGACGTCGCCCTGCTGTACGTCGAGCACCGGGGCGCGGACCGCCGGGTCGCGTCGATGGCGCTGGTCCCGGAGGTGCCGCTGGACGCCGTGCACGAGTTCGTGGCCGGGCGGATGGCGCGGTGGGGGCTGGCGGAGGTGGCCGACCGCGCGGTGAAGGTCGCCACCGAGCTGGTGACGAACGCGATGCGGCACGCTTCGGCGCCGCTGACGCTGCGCCTGTTCCACGACGGCACGCGGCTGACGGTGGACGTCGCCGACCGCACGGGGGCGCTGCCGCACATCCTCGCGACCGGCGGGATCGAACACGACGGGCTGCGGATGATCGACGCGGCCGCGGCGAGGTGGGGCACGCGCACCACGCCCCACGGCAAGGTCGTGTGGGCGGAGCTCACGACGAGGTGACCCCGGATCCGGGGAACAACAGGTGTGTAAACCGTGCACGGGGGGTAACCCCCGGGCGACGAGGAACACGCCGAGGGGACTTCGATGCACGCCGGAGACCAACGCCTCCACCGACTGGTGACGGCGCGCTCGCGCAACGCGACGACTTTGAGGCACGTCCTCACCCAGTGGGCGAACGCCGTGGAGCTACCCGACGCCACCACCGACGCGATGGCGCTCGCGGCGTACGAGGCCATGATCAACGTGGTGACCCACGCGTACCCCGCCCAGGCCGAGGGCCCGCTGGAGCTGTCCGCGGAGCTGCGCGGCAACGCGGTGGACGTCACGGTGAGCGACCAGGGGCGGTGGCAGCCGCCCGCCGCGGACCCCGGCCCCCTGCACGGCCGGGGGCTGCCGCTGATCCAGGCGCTGTCCGACCGGGCGGAGATCGCGCCGGGCCCGGAGGGCACGACGGTGCGGATGCGCTGGCCGGTGCCGGCCACCCCGACACGGCTGCGGATGGACGTCGCGCAGGCCCAGTAGCCGCGACTGCCGGTGGAAGCGGCACCGGACACACGAGCCGATCGGGCCCCAGAGCCACGACGTGGAAGCGGCACCGCACACACGAGCCGATCGCCCCCAGAGCCACGACGTGGAAGCGGCACCGGACACACGAGCCGATCGGGCCCGAGAGCCACGACGGGGCACTTGCGCTGCCCCACCCCGGTTCGCTTGCGGATCGAAGTAGGGCGGGCGCGTCAGTGGTGCCGCCCGCGCGGCACCCTCTCGTTCAGATGTGATGGCCGATGGGCCGACCGGGCCCCCGGACGGGGTGCCGCTCCGCCGGCGGGGCGGAGCGGCTCGCCGTCACTCGGAGGCTTGTTCCGTCGTCGGGAGGTAGACGCGGAAACGGGTGTCGCCCGGTTCGGACTCGACTCGCAGGTCGCCTCGGTGGCGGTCCACCACGATGCGCCACGAGATGTCCAGCCCGAGGCCCGTGCCCTCCCCCACCGGCTTCGTCGTGAAGAACGGTTCGAAGATCCGCTGCTTGGTCTCCGCCGAGATGCCAGGGCCGGTGTCGCCGATCTCGACCACCACCCGGTCGCCGTCGCGGCTGGTGCGCAGCGTCAGCGTGCCCGTGCCGTCCATGGCGCTGACCGCGTTGTCGATGATGTTCGTCCACACCTGGTTCAGCTCGCCCGCGTAAGCCGGCACCGTCGGCAGCGACCGGTCGTACTCCTTGACGACCTTGACCCCGGTGCCGATCTTGCCCGCCAGCATCACCAGCGTCGAATCCAGCCCGTCGTGCACGTCGATCCACTGGTGCGGCGCGCGGTCCATCTGCGAGTACTGCTTCGCCGCGCCGACCAGCGCCGAAATGCGAGTCGTCGAGTCCTCGATCTCCCCCATCAGCATCTCGGTCTCCAGCGCGTACGCCAGCCACCGCAGGGCGCCGTCCAGCAGGCCGTCGCCGACGGACTCCAGGACGTGGTCGAGACTCTCGGCGGACAGCCCGGCCGCGACGAAGATCGGGGCCAGGTCCCAGCCCTGCTCGATGTCGCGCTCTTCGAGCCAGTCGCCGATCTCGTCCTCGCGGTCGGCCTGCTGCATCGCGGTCAGCGGTGGCGCGTCGGCCACCTGCTTGACCAGCCGCTCCTGCACGTCGAGCAGCAGCTCCAGCAGATCGGGCTCGATGTCCCGCTTCGCCAGTATCGCCAGCTTGTGCCGCATCCCGGCGACCCGTTCACGCAGCGCCGCGGTGGCGCGGACCGCCGCGGCCGCCGGGTTGTTCAGCTCGTGGGTCAGCCCCGCCGACATCTCGCCGAGTGCGAGCAGCCGCCGCCGCTGCCCGATCAGCGCGTCGGTGTTGCGCCAGCCCAGGTACGAACCCTCCAGCAGGTGCGTGGCCATCGGGAACCAGCTGCGGAACTGGTCGGCGAACTCCTTGGCCGGCAACGTCAGGAACATCAGGTCGGTGACCGCGTACACCGAGGCGCCGTAGCGTTGCTGCTGTTGCCCGTAGAAGAACTGCGTCGCCCCGCAGTAGGCGCCGCGCTGGTCGGAGCGGACGGTCTCCACCTCGCTGCCGCCCACCAGCCGCGTCATCCGGAGCGCGCCGGACAGCAGCACGTAGAAGCACGTCGCCGGGTCGCCCTCGCTGATGATCGCGGTGTCCGCGGCGTACTGCTCGAGCTTGGCGTGGTCGAGGATCCAGTCGAGCTGGGCGTCCGACAGATCGGTGAACAGGAACAACTCCCGCAGGAACTCGCGGGTCAGCTGCGTCTCGCTCATCGTGCCTCCAGGTAGCGGTGCACGAGCGAGACGGCCATCGCGCCCTCGCCGACGGCCGAGGCGACGCGCTTGACCGACTGCGAGCGGACGTCGCCGGCCACGAACACACCCGGGATGGACGACTCCAGGTGGTGCGGGTCCCGGTCGAGCGTCCACCCCGGCGGTCGCTTGCCGTCGACCATCAGGTCCGGGCCCGTGCACACGAAACCGTGGTCGTCGCGCAGCACGTCGTCACCCAGCCACTCGGTGCGCGGCGCCGCGCCGATGAACACGAACAGGTGCCCGGTCGGCACCGTCTCGGTGATGCCCTGCTCCTCGTCGCACAGGGTCAGCTCTTCGAGGTGGTCGGTGCCGTGCGCGCGCACCACGGTGGTGCGGGTGCGGACGTGGATGTTGCCGATCGCCTCGATCTGCTCGATGAGGTAGTGCGACATGGACGCCTGCAGCGACGGCCCCCGAACCAGGATCGAGACCTCCTTGGCGTAGCGGGAGAAGAACACGGCGGCCTGCCCGGCGGAGTTGGCGCCGCCGACGATGTAGACGTGCTCGCCCTCGCACTCGGGCGCCTCGGTGGCGGCCGAGCCGTAGAACACGCCGCGGCCGGTCAGCTCGGCCACGCCCTCGGCCTCCAGCGCCCGGTAGGACACGCCGGTGGCGAGCACGACGGCGTGCGCCGCGATCTCGCTGCCGTCCCCGAACCGCACCACCCGCGCCGAACCGCGGGCCTCCAGGCCGGTCACGTCCCGCGCGGTCAGCACCTCCGCGCCGAACTTCTGCGCCTGCCTGCGGGCCCGGTCGGTCAGCTGCGCCCCGGAAACCCCGTCCGGGAAGCCGAGGTAGTTCTCGATCCGGGAGCTCTGCCCGGCCTGCCCGCCGGTCGCCCGGCGCTCGACCAGGACCGTGCGCAGCCCTTCGGAGGCGCCGTAGACGGCCGCGCCGAGCCCGGCCGGGCCGCCGCCGATCACCACCAGGTCGTAGAACTCCGAGGCGGGCCGCGTCGACAACCCGACGGCGTCGGCGATCTGCTCGCCGTCCGGCTTGCGCAGCACCGTCCCGTCCGGGGTGATCAGCACCGGGATGTCGTCGGCGGCGCAGTCCGCCGCTTCGAGCAGGCGGCAGGCCTCCGGCTCCTCGACGGAGTACCAGCGGTAGGGCACGGAGTTGCGGGCCAGGAAGTCGCGCACCTTGTAGGACGGCGAGGACCAGCGGTGCCCGATCACCTTCGTCTCCTCGACCGGCCGGTCGCCGGCCGCGCGCCACGCGTCCACCAGCGCGTCGACCACCGGGTACAGCTTCTCCTCCGGCGGGTCCCACGGCTTGAGGAGGTAGTGGTCGACGTCGACGACGTTGATCGCCTGGATCGCCGCGTCGGTGTCGGCGTAGGCGGTCAGCAGGGCGCGCCGCGCGTACGGGAACAGGTCCATCGCCTGCTCCAGGAAGGTGATGCCGTCCATCTGCGGCATGCGGTAGTCGGCGAGGATGGCCGCGACGGCGTCCCCGCGCAGCTTGATCTCGCGCAGGGCTTCGAGCGCGTCCGCCCCGGAGGCGGCGCGCACGACGCGGTAATCCTGGCCGTAACGACGGCGGAGGTCACGGGCGACCGACCGGGACACGGCCGGGTCGTCGTCGACGGTCATGAGGATGGGCAGGCTCACGCCGCAAACACTACGGCCTGGCAGCGTTCCAGGGTCAGAACTTTCCCGCACGAGGAGACCACATACTGGACCCACCTTGCCGCTCGCGGCCCTCCGCGGTGATCATCGGAGCCCGTCCACGATCGCTGCGGGAGGTCCGCGAAAATGTCCGTCGAGCTGCCCGAACGGGTCCGTGCCCTGCGCTCCGCCGAGGTCCCCGCGGACGGCATCCTGGAGGGTCCGCGGCACCTCTCGCGACTTCACGAAGATGCACAGTCGCGCGAGTACGAGATGTTCACCTCGCGCCCGCTGGGACGCCTGATCGGCGCCGAGATCACCGGCGTGGACCTCAGCAGGCCCCTCACCCCGCGGCTGCGCGACGAGCTGAACCGCGCGCTGCTGGAGTGGAAGGTGCTGTTCTTCCGCGACCAGCGCATCACCCCGGAGCAGCAGCGGGCGTTCGCGCGCAACTGGGGCCCGCTGGAGACCAACCCGTTCCTGCCTGCCGGCGACTCCGGCGAGGTCACCCGTTTCGCGCGCGGCGCGGGGATGCCGGGTTTCGAGAACATCTGGCACGCCGACACCACCTGGCGCCCGGAGCCGGCGCTCGGGTCGGTCCTGCGCCTGGTCGAGGTGCCGCCGCTGGGCGGGGACACGCTGTGGGCCGACATGGCCGCGGCCTACGACAACCTGCCCGCCGGCGTCCGCGAACGGATCGACGGCCTGCGCGCGGTGCACGACTTCGTGCCCGGCTTCGCCCGCTTCGCCGACCACGACCTGCTGGCGCGCTGGCAGGACCGCTTCCCGCCGGTCGAGCACCCGGTCGTGCGCGTGCACCCGGAGACCGGGCGGAAGACGCTGTTCGTCAACCAGGCCTTCACCACGCACATCGTCGGCATGGACCGCGCGGAGAGCGATCGCCTGCTGCGGTTGCTGTTCGCGCAGGCGCACGTGCCCGAGTACCAGGTGCGGTTCTCCTGGCGCCCGGACACGGTCGCGTTCTGGGACAACCGCGCGACGCAGCACTACGCCGTCAACGACTACCACCCGCACGCGCGGATCGCGGAGCGCGTCGCGATCGCCGGTGATCGTCCGTTCTGACCGTTAGCCTGGGGCCATGGCGGACCCGAAGAGCACGGTCACCTCGTTCCTGACGGCCCTCGAACGCGACGACGTGGAAGGCGCGCTGAGCTTCGCCGCCCCGGAGGTGGTGTACCAGAACGTCCCGCTGCCCCCGGCGCGCGGCATCGCGGCCGTGGGGAAGCAGCTGCGCCTGCTCAGCCGCTACCACATCGGCTTCGAGGCGCGCGTGCACCACATCGCCGCGGACGGCCCGATCGTGCTGACCGAGCGGACCGACGTGCTGCGCGTCGGGTCCTGGGACACGCGGTTCTGGGTGTGCGGCACGTTCGAGGTGCGCGACGGCCGGATCGTGTTGTGGCGGGACTACTTCGACTGGGCGACCGTGCTCGCCTCGAGCGTGCGCGGCGCCGGGAGGGCCGCCGTGACCGGGGTGTCGACGCTGGTCGCCCGCGCGCGCCTGCGGGACTGACGCCGGTACCACTGCAGGCAGACCACCAGCGCGAGCGCGATTTCGACGGCGTCGCCGTCGTAGTACAGGACCTGTGCCCCGGCGCGGAAGCCGTCCGCGTACAGGGTCTTGGCGAGGATGCCGTGCGCCGCGCCGGCCAGCACGAGCGTCGCGCCGCGCAGCGCCCGCACCAGCGCGCGGCGGCCACGCCAGGCCCGCAACGCGAGCGTGACCGGCCTGCCGAGCACCAGCAGCAGCGGACCGGCCATGCCGACCACGAGGTGTTGCGCCAGGTGGGCGCTGAACGTGTCCGCCGGGAACGGCAGCGCCACGACGACCGCGAGCGCGCCCACCGTGAACGAGGCGGTGCGCCGCGCACAGGTAACCCACCAGCGCGACGGCCACCGCCAGTGCCATCGGTCAGGTGCCGGTGGTGTGGTCAGGCGCGCGCTCCCGCACCAACAGCGCCACGCCCGCGGCCGGCAACGCCACCGCGATCACGTTCCACGCCCAGTCGCAGGGCACGAGGTCGACGTGGTAGCGGATCTGGTGCAGCGTCAGCAGCTTGTGCTGGACCGTCCCGTCGTAGAGCTGGAACGCGCCCGCCCCGGCGAGGATGCCGCCCAGCAGCGTTCGGCCGGACAGCGCCGCGCGCCGCCGCAGGCCGGCCACCAGCACCAGGCCGAGCACGGTGGCGAACCAGCCGAACGCGTGGAACAGCCCGTCGGACACCAGCCCGGCGTCCGAAGTGGACCTGTCGTGGAAGTGGTGCCAGTGCAGCAACTGGTGGAACACCGTCTCGTCGGCGAACGCCGCGATCCCGACGCCGATCGCGGCGCCCGGCGCACCTCCGGGCCGCGGCTACCCTGGGGCGCGCGGGTTATGCGTTCAGTGCCGCGTCGAGTTCGGCGAGCAACCGGGCCTTCGGCCGCGCGCCCACCCACTGCGCCACCCGCTCGCCGTCGCGGAACAGCACCAGCGTCGGCAGCGACATCACCTGCAGGTCACGCGCGGTGCGGGGGTTCTCGTCGGAGTTGATCTTGCGGATGGTCAGGTCGCCGGCACGCTCGGCGGCGATCTCGGCGAGCACCGGCGCGATCATGTGGCACGGCGGGCACCACTGCGCCCAGAAATCGACCAGCACGGGCCCGTCGTGGCGCAGCACCTCCGCCTCGAAGGTCTCGTCGGTCACGGCGAGCACGGCGCCGGTGGTGGTGGTCATCGGGACTCCTCGAAGGACGTGGTGACCCGGCACGGGCCGGGCTCTCGGTCGAGCGCTTCGGTGAGCTTGGCGCGCAGGTCGTCGCGCACGGCCTGCAACCGGTCCAGGCAGGCCTCGACCTCGGCGAGCTTGCGCTCGTACACCTCGATCGAGTCGGCGCACGAGTCCCCGGTCTCGTGACCCGCCCGCAGGCACTCCACGAACGGCCGGGTGTCGTCGAGGCTGAACCCGACCGCCTGGAGCGTCTGGATCTCGCGGACGAGCCGGAAGTCGTCCTCGCCGTACTCGCGGTAGCCGTTGGCCGCGCGCCGCGCGGACAGCAGCCCCTGTGACTCGTAGAACCGCAGCGCGCGTGTGGTGGTCCCGGCCCGCTGCGCCAGCTCCCCGATTCGCATGTGATCGAGCGTAAAGGTTGCCGCTGACGTCAAGGCAAGGATTCGCGCGCGACCCGCTCCAGGCGCTCCCGGTAGTCCGCCCACCACTGCGCGTCGGCGTCCGGCAGGTTGCCGGTGTCGCGGCGCATCCCGGCGGCGCCGTCGACGAGTTCGCGGATGATGTCCGCGTGCCCGGCGTGGCGGGAGGTCTCGGCGATCATGTGCACGAGGACCCGGTGCAGCGTGACGGGTTCCCGGCCCGGGATGTGCCCGACGGCGTCCAGCGCGAGCGCGCCGATGGTGGCGTCGGCGTGCGCCCAGGCCTGGCGGTAGAGCGCGACGATCTCCGCGGTGGACTCGTCCGCGCGCGCCCACATGTCGGCGTTGGGCTCGTCGTCGGCGAGCCAGGGCAGTTCGCGGCCGAACGGGCGTCCGAAGGTGGCGCCGAAGTACCCGAGCTCGCAGCCGATCAGGTGCTTGACCAGCCCGAGCAGGTTGGTGCCGGTCGGCGTCATGGGGCGGCGCAGGTCGTACTCGGAGAGGCCGTCGAGCTTCCAGAGCATCACCTCGCGCGCCTGCTGGAGGTACCGGTGCAGATCGTCCTTCGGATCGGTCTCGGTCATGCGGACAGCCTTCCACCGCGGACCGGAAAATGTCGGTGGCGGGTGCGAACATGTGTTCGTGACGAACGAGGGCCCGATCCTGCACGCCGACCTGGACGCGTTCTACGCGTCGGTCGAGCAGCGTGACGACCCGTCGCTGCGCGGGCGGCCGGTGATCGTCGGCGGCGGGGTGGTGCTCGCGGCGAGCTACGAGGCCAAGGCGCGCGGGGTGCGCACGGCGATGGGGTGCGCGCAGGCGCTGCGGCTGTGCCCGGCGGCGGTGGTGGTGCCGCCGCGGATGGCGGCCTACAGCGCGGCGAGCAAGGCGGTGTTCGCGGTGTTCGAGGACACCACGCCGCTGGTGGAAGGGCTCTCGATCGACGAGGCGTTCCTCGACGTCGGCGGGCTGGCCCGGATTTCCGGCACGCCCAGCCGGATCGCGGCCGATCTGCGCCGCGCGGTGGCGGAGCGGGTCGGGCTGCCGATCACGGTCGGGGTGGCGCGCACGAAGTTCCTCGCGAAGGTGGCCAGCGGGGTGGCGAAGCCGGACGGGCTGCTCGTGGTGCCGCACGACCGCGAGCTGGAGTTCCTGCACCCGCTGCCGGTCGAGCGGTTGTGGGGCGTGGGGAAGGTGACGGCGGAGAAGCTGCACGCGCGCGGCATCCGGACGGTGGGGCAGGTCGCCGAGCGGGGCGAGGCGGAACTGGTGGCGCTGCTGGGGCGGGCCGGCGGGCGGCACCTGTTCGCGCTGGCGCACAACCGGGATCCGCGCCCGGTGGTCGTCGGACGGCGGCGGCGGTCGATCGGGGCGCAGCGGGCGTTGGGGCGGCGGGCGCGGTCGCCGGACGAGCTGGACGAGATCCTGGCCGCGCTGACCGACCGGCTGGCGCGGCGGCTGCGGGCCGCGCACCGGGTGTGCCGGACGGTGGTGCTGCGGATGCGGTTCGCCGACTACACCCGCGCGACGCGGTCGCAGACGGTGCCGCACCCGACGGCGCACACCGAGGACGTCCTGGCCACCGCGCGGGGCCTGCTCGCCGCCGCGATGCCGATGATCCGCGAGCGGGGGATCACGCTGATCGGCCTCGCACTGTCCAACCTGGACAACGACACGCCGCTGCAACTGGAGCTGCCCTTCGGCGAACACCAGCCCGACGCGCTCGACGCCGCGCTCGACCAGGTCCGCGACCGCTACGGGTCGAAAGCGGTCACCCGGGCGATGCTCCTGGGCCGCGACGACGGCCCGACGGTGCCCCTGCTGCCCGACTAGTGACCGTCCGATCACGACACGTACCCGGGTGTCGGTGGTGGAGCGGAGGCGCATGGCTAGGAGTTGCGGCAGGTGCGACCGTTTGGAGCCTTGCGCGGCCCCGGATGGGGGGCCACGGTGGGGCTTGCGGGCAGGTGCCCGCCGGGGGCGGGAGTGCGGCATGACCAAGGCAGCGAGCAGGTTGGGCAGAGAAGTGGGAGCGCTCCCGGCTCGTCCGCTCAGCGGAGGGTTGGACCTTCCGGACGGCTTGCCTGTGGTGGGCCGTGGCCTGGAGCGGCCACTTCGGATCGTCCCGCCCGGGGTGGATCGGGTTCCGAGGCCGGGGCGGCGACCGTCGATCGCCCTGTCCGGCGGCTACCCGCCGCGCACGCCCCCTGACGGGGGCGGCACCGCCGCGCGCCCGCCCCACGCACCTACGCGGGCCGCGCGATGACCGGGACCGCGGCGCGGGCCGCCGCGCCGGCCATCCATCCGCTACCCCAGTTCGCCGCCGGGCCGGTGGGCGTCGTGCTCGTGGTGCAGGCCCTCGTGCTCAGCCTGTTGTCCGGGCGGTACGGGTTCCACCGCGACGAGCTGTACTTCCTCGCCGCGGGGAAGCGGCTCGACTGGGGATATGTCGACCAGCCGCCGGTCACACCGTTGCTCGCCAGGGCCGGAGCCGCCATGTTCGGCGACAGCCCGGCCGGTGTCCGCGCGCTGGCCACGGTCGCGGCGCTCGCCACCGTCCTCCTCGTCGCGCTCGTCGCCCGCGAACTGGGCGGCGGGCGCAGCGCGCAGACCCTCGCGGCGGGCGCGGCGGCGCTGTCCGCCTTCGTCCTCGTCGTCGGCCACATGCTCGGCACCGCGACCTTCGACCTGCTGGTGTGGGTGGCGATCGGACTGCTGGCGCTACGACTACTGCGCACGGGCGACGGCCGGTGGTGGCTCGCGATCGGCGCGGTCGCCGGCGTGGGCCTGGCCAACAAGTGGCTGGTCCTGCTGCTCCTCTCCGCGCTCGGCATCGCCGTGCTGATCACCGGGCCGCGGCACGTGTTCCGCAGCGCGTGGCTGCCCGCGGGCATCCTCGTCGCCGCGGTGCTCGCCGCGCCGGTCGTGTGGTGGCAGGCGACGCACGGCTGGCCGCTGCTCACCGTCGCGGGCGGCATCAGCGAGGACGACGGCGCGGAGAACCGCATCCTGTTCGTCCCGCTCCAGCTGGTCTACCTGTCGCCGGTGCTGGTGCCGGTGTGGATCGCCGGGATGGCGCGGCTGTGGCGCGACCCGCGGCTGCGCTGGGCCCGCGCGCTCGTCGTGGCCTACTTCGTGGTGTGCGTGGAACTGCTGGTCCTCGGCGGCAAGCCGTACTACTCGATCCCGCTACTGGTGCTGCTGATGGCCGCGGGCGCCGAACCCACCGTGCGCTGGCTCGCCCGCGGACGGCGCGCGGCCCGGCGGGCCCTGGCCGGTGCCCTCGTGGTGCTCGGGGCCGCGATGTCGCTCGTCGTGGCGCTGCCGGTGCTGCCGCCGGACGGGCTGAACCCGGTGCTGGCGATGAACAAGGAACAGGGCGAGCAGGTCGGCTGGCCCGAGTTCACCGCGACGGTCGCCGCGGTCTGGCAGCAGATCCCGGAGCCGCGGCGGGCCACGGCGGTGATCCTGACGCGCAACTACGGCCAGGCCGGGGCCATCGAGCGCTACGGCACGGACCTCGGGCTGCCGCGGCCCTATTCCGGCCACATGTCCTACGCCGACTGGGGCCCGCCGCCGGACAGCCACACCGGCCCGGTCGTCCTGGTCGGCGCGACCACCATGGCCGGCGTCGCAGACTGCCGCGTCGCCGCGGAACACGACAACGGGCTCGGCCTCGACAACGACGAGCAGGGCACCGTCGTCACCGTGTGCGGCGTGCTCACCCGGCCGTGGTCGGAACTCTGGCCGCAACTACGGCACTTCTACTGATCCGCCTTTTCGGACACGCCCGGAATTCCCCCGATCGAGGCACTTTTCACTCTATGGTGCGCGGGCGACGCCGCGATTCGTGGAGGTGCCCATGCGTTATCAGGTGCTGCGCCCGCCGTACTGCTACCGCTGGGCCGTCCTGATCTCCGTGGTGCTCGTGACGATCTCGCTGATCATTTCGCTGTCCTGGTCCGGCGCCGAAGGCAGTCCCGTCGCATCTCACCCCGAACCCGGACAACCGATCCCCGCCACGTCCACCCCGCCGCCCGCGCCCGGCGCGCCCGTCCGGACGACCGCCAGACAGGGCCGGTTCGTGGCGCTGACCTTCGACGACGGCCCCGATCCCGCCTACACACCGCAGATCCTCGACCTGCTCGCCCAGCACGGCGCGGTGGCCACCTTCTGCATGGTAGGCACCCAGGTGCGCCGCCACCCCGAATTGGTGGAGCTGGTCGTGCGGCGCGGAATGCGCCTGTGCGACCACACGGTCAGCCACGACGAAGAACTGCCGAAACGCAACGAGGCGCGCATTTCCGCGGACATCACCGGAGCGCTGTCGGATCTGCGGCTCGCGGCCGACGGTGACGTTCCGGTTCCCTATTTCCGCGCGCCCGGCGGCAACTGGT
Source organism: Amycolatopsis sp. 3B14 (assembly GCF_050958625.1). Taxonomy (NCBI): domain Bacteria; kingdom Bacillati; phylum Actinomycetota; class Actinomycetes; order Pseudonocardiales; family Pseudonocardiaceae; genus Amycolatopsis; species Amycolatopsis sp. 3B14. Next base: position 21,441 of record NZ_JBHZEN010000021.1, on the reverse strand, counting down.
CGGAAACGATCATCGCGATCGCTTCCCGCGAAGGGATGGCGCCGTTGGGCTGGTCGGTCGATTCGCGTGATTGGACGCTTCCGGGGTCACCCGCGATCGTGGCGACGGTGCGGCAGGCCGTGCACCCCGGCGCGGTGATCCTGCTCCACGACGGCGGCGGACAGCGGCGGCAGACCGTCGCCGCCCTCGCCGAGCTGCTGCCCTGGCTCGTGGCGCAGGGGTACCAGTTCGACTTCCCGGCCACCTGACCGACGGATTTCAACTCACAGTTGACGTCTTCAACACGCAGTTGTAGCGTCCCTGCTCATCGTTCGATCGGGTGAGGAGATGCGATGTCTGCGAGGTCACGGGTGACGCGCTGGGGCGCGGTGGTCGTCGGCTGCCTGCTGCTCACGGCAGCCTGCGGTGGCGGGTCCGACGGCGCCGGGAACGCCACCACCACCGGATCGGGCGTGCCGGACACCGCGGCGATCCTGCAGGGCGTCACGAAAGACCCGCAGCTCGCCGCGGGCCTGCCTGCTCCGGTCGCCCAGGCAGGCAAGCTCAACATCGGCTCGAACATGCAGTCCGCGCCGAACAACTTCTACTCCGCCGACGGCAAGACGCCGGTCGGGTTCGAGGTGGACATCGCCAAGGCCGTCGCGGCCAAGCTGGGCCTGACGGTCCAGCACACCGACATGGCCTTCGGCTCGCTGATCACCAGCCTGCAGTCCGGTCGCCTCGACCTGACCATGGCCGGGATGAACGACACCCAGGCCCGCCAGCAGCAGATCGACTTCGTGGACTACTTCACCTCCGGCATCACGATCATGGTCCGCAAGGGCAACCCGGACGGCATCACCGGCCCGGACTCGCTGTGCGGCAAGACCGTCGCGGTCGTGCAGGGCACCAGCCACCAGACCTTCGCCGCCGAGCAGAGCGCCAAGTGCGTCCAGGCAGGCAAGCCGGAGGTCACCACGACGGCCACGGACAGCGACTCGCAGAACCAGAACCAGCTGCGCACCGGCCGCGTCGCCGCCATCCTCAACGACCTGCCGACCGCGGCCTACGTCAGCAAGAACGCGGGCGGCGGCGAGTTCTTCGAGGTCGTGCCGGGCGAGCCGATCAACGGCGGGCCGTACGGCATCGGCGTCAACAAGGCCAACCCGCAGCTGCGGGACGCCGTCGCCGCCGCACTGACCGCGCTCGTCGACGACGGCACGTACGGCCGGATCCTCGACGCGTGGGGGGTCAAGCAGGGCGCGATCACGAAGGTGACCGTCAATGCCGGAAGCTGACCTGACCACCCGGGCGCCGCAGGCCGAACTGCCCATCGTGCGCCTGCGGCACTGGGGTCGCTGGGTGTCGGCGGTGGTCATCGTCGCCCTGCTCGCCGGGCTCGGCGTGGTGCTCGCGCAGGCGCAGATCCAGTACGACACGGTGCCGGAGTTCCTGTGGTACCACGTGATGCTGGTCGGCCTGCTCAACACCGTCCTGCTCGCGGTGATCGCGCAGGCCGTGGCGATCGTCATCGGCGTGGTGATCGCGCTGATGCGCCGGTCGGCCAACCCGGTCGCGCGCGTCGTAGCCGCGGTCTACATCTGGCTGTTCCGCGGGCTGCCGGTGCTGCTGCAGATCCTGATCTGGTTCAACCTGGCGCTGGTGTTCGAGTTCGTCTCGATCCCGCTGCCGTTCGGCGGCGGCTACCTGGTGCACGAGCCGACCAACGTCGTCGTCAGCGCGTTCGTCGCCGCGCTGCTCGGCCTCGCGCTCAACGAAAGCGCCTACATGGCCGAGATCGTGCGCGCCGGCCTGAACAGCGTCGACCGCGGGCAGACCGAGGCGGCGAAGTCGATCGGCATGACCCCGGCCATGACGCTGCGGCGGATCGTGCTGCCGCAGGCGATGCGGGTGATCATCCCGCCGACCGGCAACGACTTCATCAACATGCTCAAGGGCACCTCGATGGCGTCGGTGATCGGCGTGACCGAGCTGATCCACGCGGCCAACAACATCTCGTCCAACAACCTGCTGGTCATGGAGACGCTGCTGGCGGCCGCGATCTGGTACATGGTCGTGGTCACCGTCGCCAGCGTCGGCCAGCACTACCTGGAACGCGCGTTCGCGGGCGACCAGCGGTCCGCGCGGCCTTGGTCGCGCGTCGGCCGCGCCCTGACCACGCTGCGGAGGGCCTGACATGACCGAACCCCTGCTGCGCGCGGTCGGCGTGCGCAAGCACTTCGCCGGCACGGAAGTGCTGCGCGGGGTCGACCTGTCCGTCCACAAGGGACAGGTGGTCTGCCTGCTCGGCCCGTCCGGCGCGGGCAAGAGCACGTTCCTGCGCTGCGTCAACCACCTGGAGACCATCGACGGCGGCCAGGTGTGGGTGGACGGCGAGCCGGTCGGTTTCCGCCTGCGCGGCGGGAAGCTGCACGAGCTGCGCGAGCGCGAGGTCGCCCGGCAGCGGCGGGACATCGGCATGGTGTTCCAGCGGTTCAACCTGTTCGCGCACCGCACCGTGCTGCAGAACGTCACCGAGGGCCCGGTCCGGGTGCGCGGACTGTCCCCCGCCGAGGCCCGCCGCACCGCGCTGGACCTGCTGGACCGGGTCGGCCTCGCGCACCGCGCCGACGCCCACCCCGACCAGCTCTCCGGCGGCCAGCAGCAGCGCGTCGCGATCGCGCGGGCGCTGGCCATGAAACCGAAGCTGATGCTGTTCGACGAGCCGACCTCGGCGCTGGACCCGGAACTGGTCGGCGAGGTCCTGGAGGTGATGACCTCGCTCGCGGCCGAAGGGATGACAATGGTCGTCGTGACACACGAAATGGGGTTCGCGCGGGAGGTGGCCGACGAGGTCGTCTTCATGGCCGACGGTGCGGTCGTGGAGACCGGGCCGCCCGCGCAGGTCCTGGGCGCGCCGGAGCACGAGCGCACCCGTCAGTTCCTGGCGCGCATCCTCTGATGGCCAGGATCTCGCCCAGCTACCTGCTCCAGTTCGACGAGCCCGCCGGCTACCTGGACTTCGCCCGCTACGGCCCGCCCTCGCACGCCGTCGTGGACACCACCGCGCGCCTGCTGCACGCCTCGGCCAAGGCCGGCCCGTCCACAGTGGACGACCTGATGCGGCAGGAGATCCGCGCGAAGGCGGCCGTGGCGCGGTTGTGCGGCACCGACACCGACCACGTCGTCCTGCTGCCCAACACCAGCCAGGGCCTGTTCCAGGCCGCGTTCAACGCCCCGGCGGGCGAGGTGCTGGTGTCGGCCGCGGAGTTCCCGGCCAACACCTACCCGTGGGCGCGGGCCGAGGAGGCCGGGCGGATCACGCTGCGGCGGATGCGCTGCCGCCACGTGACCCCGGAGGTCGTGACGACGGAACTGGGCCCGGACACGGCGGTGGTGTCGGTCAGCGCGGTCGACTTCCGCACCGGCTACCGCGCGGACCTCGCCGCGCTGCGGGAAACCGTGGGCGACCGGCTGCTCGTGGTCGACGGCATCCAGGGCTTCGGGGTGGTCGACGCGCCATGGGACGCGGCGGACGTGCTGGTCGTCGGCGGCCAGAAGTGGCTGCGCGCGGGCTGGGGCACCGGGTTCGCGGTGCTGTCGGACCGGGCGCTGGAGCGGATGCGGCCCGTGCTGTCGGGCTGGACCGGCGCACACGACGCCGGGCTGTTCGACGACGAGATCCACCCGCCCGCGGAGTTCGCGGCGTCGTGGTCGGTGAGCAACCTGAGCCCGGTGACGTCGGGCGCGTTCGCCGCGGCGCTGGAACTGGTCGAGGAGGCCGGGGTGGCGGCCATCGAGTCGCGCATCGCCGAGCGCGTTGGCGAGCTCGAGGAGATGCTGCGCTCGCTCGGCGCGGAGATCGTGTCGGCGACCGACCGGCGCGCCGGGATCCTCGCGTTCAGCCTGCCCGGGCACCCGGCGGAGCGGGTCGGGGCGGTGCTGGCCACGGAGGGCATCGCGGCGACCGTGCGCACCGAGCACGTGCGGCTCTCCCCGCACGCGTCCACGCCGGTGTCGGCCGTCGAGGCCGTCCGCACCGCGCTGGAGCACCTGTCCCGCCCGCTGCCCGCCAGCCGGGTGCCCTCCGCGGCCGCCACCGATTCGGTGCTGTCCGCGCTGGTCCCGGCGGTGAGCGGCCTGGCCGCGATGCTCGGCCCCGGCAACGAGGTCGTGCTGCACGACCTGTCCAAGCTGCCCGACTCGATCGTCGCCATCGCGGGCGGCATCACCGGCCGCGAACCCGGCGGGCCGATGACGGACCTGCTGCTCGGGCTGGTCCGCCGCGGCACGACGCACGACCTGACCAACTACGAGACCCACGGCCCGGACGGCAGGCCGATCCGCTCGTCGACGATCTTCCTGCGCGATCCGGACGGCGTGGCGATCGGCTGCCTGTGCGTGAACAGCGAGGTGACGCAGGGGCCGGCGAGCGAGGTGCGGGCCGAGAGCTTCCCGCCGGACGTGGACAGCCTCCAGCGGTTCCTGGTCGACCGGGCGGTCGCGCAGGCCGGGATCCCGGTGGGGCTGATGAAGAAGAAGCACAAGGCCGCGGTGGTGCGGGAGCTCGACGAGGCCGGGTTCTTCCTCATCAAGGACGCGGTGGACTTCCTCGCCGGTGAGCTGGAGGTCACCCGCTACACGATCTACAACTACCTGAACGAAATCCGCGCCGAGGCATGAGCGGGCGTTCTCCGGGGTAAGCCGGTTTCGAACACACCGGCGAACGGAGGCAGGGGTGACCGGACCGCAGAACCCGGAGAAGGACCCGCAGGACTGGACGACGGGCGAGGAGCAGATGACCGGCCCGCAGCGCTCGTACCTGCAGACACTGGCCCGCGAGGCCGGTGAGGAGCTGCCGGCGGACCTGACCAAGGCCGAGGCGTCGCAGCTCATCGACCGGCTGCAGGAGAAGACCGGCCGCGGCGCGGATTCCTGAGCGCGGGACTCGCGCGAGAACGGGGGGACTCGCAGGCCGGAGCGCGGGACTCGCGGGTAGGTGACGCGGGACTTGCGGGCAAGCGGCGGCGCCGGCGCGCCAAGGTTCACTCCGCGGGCGGGGATCGTTCCACGAGGGGACATCGGGACGTCAGACATGATCACCAGGCTGGGCGCGACTTTTCAGCCCAGGAGGCGGTATGTCCGACAGATCCCCATCCCCCGGTCTCGCTCGCCGGACCCTGCTGCAGGCCGCGGTGGGCACCCCCGTCGCGGCGGCGGCCGTGCTCGGCGCGCAGCCCGTTCAGGCCGCCGAGGCCGCGGGCGGCCCGGCCGACGCCGAGAGCCCGCGGTTCACCCTCGCGGTCGTGCCCGACACCCAGTACCTGTTCGACGAGGGCGGCTCCGACCCGGAGCCGGTCCGGGCGACCTTCCGCCACGTCATCGACCGGCGCCGGGAGGACGGCACCGTCTTCCTCGCGCACCTCGGCGACGTCACCGAGCACGGCACGACGACCGAGATGCGCCTCGCCGACGACGTCTTCCGCACGATCGACGGCCGCATGCCCTACAGCGTCCTCGGCGGCAACCACGACGTCTCCGGCGACGACCAGCGCGGCGACACGCCCTACCTGCGGACGTTCGGCCCGCGGCGCTTCGCCCGCTCCGCCACCTACCAGGGTTCCTCGCCCGACGGGTACAACAGCTTCCACATCTTCCGCGCCGCCGGGCGGCAGTGGCTGCTGCTCGCGCTGGACTGGCGCGTCTCGGACGCCGGGATCGCCTGGACGAAGGGCGTCCTGGACGCGCACCGCGGGCTGCCGACGATCCTCACCACCCACGACCTCGTCTACCCCGAAGACGGCGGCGGCGCGCACCTGTCCGACCACGGGCAGCGGCTGTGGGACCAGGTCATCCGCCGCCACGACCAGATCTTCCTCGCGATGGGCGGGCACTACTGGCCCACCGGCCGCACGACGCTGACCAACGACCACGGCAACCCCGTGGACCTGCACATCACCAACTACCAGGACCGCTACTACGGCGGCGCGGGCATGCTGCGGTACTACGCCTTCGACCTGGCGCGCGGCGTGATCGACGTCAGCACCTTCTCCCCCTGGCTGCAGGCGCGGCGCGACCCGACCGCGCTGGAAGCCGAGACCCACGAGCTGACCGGCGACACCGACCGGTTCACCGTCGAGGTCGACTTCGACCGCCGGTTCCCGCCCGCGCCGCTGCCCGCCCGGCCCGCCGCGAAGGTCGTCATCCCCGGCACGGTCGCGTACTGGCGCTTCGACGGCGAGGGGCTGACCGGCGCGGACGGCAGCCCGGTCGCGGCCGGCGCCGTGGCGCGGGACCTGTCCGGCAACGGCAACGACCTCACGGTCACCCGCCTGCACGACGGACCCGCCGACGTGCTCACCTTCTCCGCCGAACACCACCGCGCCGCCCCCGGGCACGGGAGCCTGCGTTTCGACGGCGGGCAGAACCCGGACCGCGGTGCGGTGCTGCGGACCAGCGCGAGCGCGCCGCTCGCCCGCGCGCGGTTCGAGAACGGCTACACCATCGAAACGTTCATCAAGCTGCCCGACCCGTTCGTCGGCGACCACGCGTTCATGGGCATCCTGAGCTGGGAGGGCCGCAGCGGCGACGCGGGCAAGACCAGCGGGTGGTCGCAGGACGAGCCGACGTGCAGCCTCAACCTGTCCGGAGAGCGCTTTCTGCAGTTCGTGGTGTACCCGGTCGACCGGGACGCCGACCCGACGTCGTGGAGCCACGCGCTGCCGGTGGGCCGGTGGACGCACGTCGCGGTGGTCAACGACGGGCGCCGCACGGTGACCTACGTCGACGGCTCCCGCATCGCGCGCAACGCCGCCGAGGACTCGAAGGGCATCACCACCCTGGGCAAGCCGTTCGCGATCGGCGGGACCCAGTTCGCCGAGAAGTACGGCCAGGGCTACTACGGCTGGCTGGGCGACACGCGCATCGTGTCGCGGGCCCTGCGGCCGGACCAGTTCCTGACGCGCTGAGCGACGGCCGGGGACCCGCGTCGGGTCCCCGGCCACTCAGGACAGCTTCGCGACCCAGCCCAGCGGCAGGTGCCGCATGGCGAAGCGCAGCGGGGCCCACGGCCAGGCCGGCGTGTACGCCTCGGCCCGTTCCCGCTCGATCGCCTTCACCATCGACGCCACGCCGGGCTTGGTGTCGACCAGCAGCGGCGTCTTGCGCACCCGCGCGTTCATCTCGGACCGGATGTAGCCGGGGAAGATCGTCGTCACCCGGATGTCCGTGCCGAGCGTGTCGGCGCGGATGCCCTCGGCCAACGCGGCCACCCCGGCCTTGCTCGCCGCGTAGGTGGTGAGGTTGCGCGGCAACCCGCGCATCGCGCTCATCGACGAGATCACCACCAGGTGCCCGGCCCCCTGCTCGCGGAAGATCTCCATCGCGGCCTCGCACTGGGCGAGCGCGGCGACGAAGTTCACCTCCGCCGTCTGCCGGTTCGCGGCGAAGTACCCGGTGCCCAGCGGCTGCCCCTTGCCCAGCCCGGCGTTGACGATGATCCGGTCCAGCCCGCCCAGTTCGTCGCGCAGTTCGCGGAACACCCGGAACACCGCGTCGTGGTCGGTGACGTCCAGACCGCGAACCGCTACTGTGACACCGGGATGCGCCGACGTCACTTCCCCGCGCAGGGCTTCGAGCCGCTCGACCCGCCGCGCGCACAGGGCGAGATCCCGGCCGAGCGCCCCGAACTGCCGCGCCATCTCCTCGCCGAGCCCGGCGCTGGCGCCGGTGATCAGAATCCGCTTTCGCACGGGGGAAAACCTATCCGGCGCCGGACTTCGTCGCAGCGTGACAAATATCGTGCCCCGCGGACCGAATGACGTTCGGCTCCTTCCGCTTGCCGTGATCGGCCGTAACATGAACGACTGCCCGAGGTCACGAAGGGGGTCGTTCGTCCTGGTAGAGAACCGGAACGCGGAGCTGCTCGCCTCCGGGCCGCGCTGGGTCGCCGTCGAACTGCGCCCGCACGCCGGGCGGATCGCGGCCGCGATCATGCAGGAGGTCCGGCGGTCAGTGCCGGCCTACGCGCGTCCGCTCACCGGGACGTTCGGCCGCGCGTTCACCGAGGGCGTCGAGCAGGCGGTCCGGCACGTCATCGAGAGCATCGGCAACCCGGCGATCAAGCACCACGACTGGATCGAGCTGTTCCGCGAGCAAGGCAGGCGGGAGTTCGCCGACGGCCGCAGCCTCGACGCCTTGCAGGCGGCGGCCCGCATCGGCGCACGGGTGGCGTGGCAGTACGTCGCGCCGGTGCTGCGCAAGGCGGGCGCGTCGCCGCAGGTGCTGGCGCACGCGGCGGAAATCATCTTCGCCTACGTGGAGGACCTGTCCGCCATCGCGCTGGACGGGTTCCACGAGGCGCAGTCCAGTTCCGGCGGCACCATCGAGCGGCGCCGGCGGCAGTTGCTGGAGCTGATCCTGTCCGGCCGCCCGGCCGGGCCGGAAACGCTGGCGAACATGTCGAAGGGCGCGGGCTGGGCCCTGCCGGACAAGGCCGCGATCGTCGCGCTGGAACGCGCCGAGGGCACCGCCGACTTCCCCGTCGAGCTGCTGGACGACGAGGTGCTGGTGGACCTGGAGAGCGCGCAGCCGTGCCTGCTGACGACCCGGCCGAAACGGCAGCTGTTCCCGCTCACCGGGCGCTGGAACGGCTGGCGCGCGGCGGTTTCGCCGACGGTCCCGCTCGCCGACGCGCCCGCCGCGCACCGCACCGCCCGGCGCGCGCTCGCGCTGCTGCCCGCGTGCTCGGCCGACGAGCCGATCACCTGGTGCGTCGACCGGTTGTCCGCGTTGTGGTTGCTGGGCGAGGACTTCCTCGCCGCCGAGGTGGCGCGGCAGGCGTTGCGGCCGCTGGACGAACTGGGCGGCAAGCAACGCGACCGTCTCGGCGAGACACTGCTCGCGTGGCTGGAAACCCGTGGCGGCGCACCGGAAATCGCCAAGCGGCTGCAGGTGCACCCGCAGACCGTGCGGGCGCGGCTGCACCAGTTGCGCGAGCTGTTCGGCGACCGGCTGGACGACAGCGAGGACCGGTTCAGCATGCACCTGGCGTTGCGCGCGCAACGGCTCGCCGCGCGGGGTGAGCCGTCGTGAGCACGCGGATTTGTCACTTTGGTGAGGGAAACCGGAAGGCGGGCACTCACCGGGGTGGGGTGCGCTGGTCCGATCGCGCTGCCCGGTTGCTCCGCTCACGCAAGAGATCCTTGCCAAGCACGGGGCGTGGTGCGATGTTGTTCCTCCCGACAAGTGAAATCGAGGTTACCCGGACGACCGAATCGATCGGCTGCGAGGGCAGCGCCGCCAATTTTCGTTGCGATCAGAGGTAATCATGACGACCGATGCCGGTTACCGGCACGGGAACACCGTGCGGAAGAACGCCTCCCGAAGACCGCCCCGCGCGCCGGGACTCCCCCCGCGCCAGCGCCAGAACGCGCCGGACGTCACCGCCGGCATCGGACGCGCCAGCAGGCTGTGGGCCTCGCTGCCCCGTGAGCTGGCGAAGGCGTTCCGGCCGCACGCCGACGCCATGACGGCCGAGATCCTGCGGGAGATCCAGCTCGCGGTGCCCGAATACGCGCGGCCGCTGGAAGGCCCGTTCGGGCGCACCATCGTGCGCAGCATCCAGCAGGCGGTCCGGCACTGCATGGACAACCTGGGCAACCCGGCCGCGCCACAGGAGGCGTGGATCGGCGTGTTCCGGCACCTGGGCAAGGTCGAGTTCAGCGAGGGCCGGACGCTGGACCAGCTGCAGACCGCCTACCGCGTCGGCGGGCGGGTGGCGTGGCGGTACGTCGCGTCGGTGAGCCAGTCGCTGGGCCTGTCGACGGATTTCCTGTGCGTCGGGGCGGAGGCGATCTTCGCCTACGTCGACGAAATCTCGGCGCTGTCGCTGCAGGGGTACGCGGCCGCGCAGAAACGGGCGGCGGGCACCCGGGCGCGGCAGCGGCGGCAGTTGCTGGAACTGATCCTGGCCGACCCGCCCGCGTCGCCGAAGGCGATCGCCCGCCTGGCCGCGACGGCCGGGTGGCGGCTGCCGGAGCGGGTCGTGGCGGTGGCCCTGGAACCGCGCGCCGACCAGCACCACCGCGAGCCGCCGTCGCTGGACAGCGAGGTGCTCATGGACCTGGAGGGGCCGCAGCCGTGCCTGCTGGCCGATCCGCAGCTGGTCACGGCCGGGTCGCTGGAGCCGGCGCTGGCCGGGTGGCGCGCGGTGATCGGGCCCGAGGTGAAGCTGGGTGACGCGGCGATGTCGCTGCGCTGGGCACGCCGCACCGTGGACCTGGCGCGCCGCGGGGTGATCGACGCGCCGCCGCTGGCGCGGGCGACCGACCACCTGGCGACGCTGTGGCTGCTGTCGGACGAGTTCCTGGTGAAGGAGCTGATCCGGCGGTGCCTCGCGCCGCTGAGCGGGCTGACCGACAAGCAGCGGACCCGGCTGGGCCAGACCCTGCTCGCCTGGCTGCAGTCCAGCGGGACCGCGCCGGACATGGCGGACCGGCTGGGTGTGCACCCGCAGACCGTGCGGTACCGGATGCGGCAGCTGGAGGAGCTGTTCGGGGAGCGGCTCAACGATCCGGAGAGCCGGTCGGACCTGGAGATCGCCCTGCGGGCCGCCCAGTTGCTGGAGAAGTAGCCCGGGTGCCCGCCGCGGCGGGCGCCCGGGACGCCGGGCTACGCGCCTTCGAGGGCCTGGCAGGTCGGCGCCTTCTGGAACGCCTTGGCCAGTTCCGGGTTGTCGGTGAGGTCCTTGGTCGGGCCTTCGGTGGTGTTGCCGAGTTTGGCGAAGGCGTCGCTGGCGCCGCGGACCGCCTGCTCGAACGTGGCCTGGTCGCTGACCGGCGCGGACGCCAGCGCCGTGCGGGCCTCGTCGACGGAGGCCTTCGTCGTGTTCACGGTCTCCATCGCGCGCTGCACCGTGGCCGGGCCGTCGGTCACCGGGGGCGGGCCCTCGCGGGTGATGCCGTCGCCCAGGTCGGTCAGCGCCTGCGACAGCGACGCCAGGTAGGTGACCAGGCCCTCCCGCGCCTTGGCCACGTCGGAGGCGTCCACGCCGGGCAGCTGCGACAGCTTCGTGCCGCCGTCGCGGACGACCGCGCACACGTGGTCGGACCAGGTGATCGCGGCGGCGTTCTCCTCCGGCGCGGCCTTGTCCGGCCCGCAGCCGGCCAGCACCGCCAGACCGGCCAGCGCGCCGGCGACCAACACAGCTCTCACCAGAACCATCTCCTCAGCGTCGGCACCCGGCCGCCGTGTTCAGCGGCGCGGGTGTGGTGTCGAGGCCGTTGCGGTACCGGGTGCCCTCGTACCCGGCGGTGCACGGCAGCGGATCGAAGAACGTCGTGGCCAGGCCGAAACCGGCCGAGTCGCCCGCGATGACCGTGCTGCCCGCCTCGATCGCCGTCGGCGCGGCCACCAGCAGCTGCTCGACCCCGTTCCGGTGGGCCAGCAGCACCTGGGACGTCGTGAGCAGGTTCGTCAGCAGGGTGGTCAGGTTCGGGCCGGTCTCCCGCAGCAGCCCGCTGATCTGCCCGGCGGCGGGCGGCGCGGTGGACAGGATCGCCGACAGGTCCGCGTCCGAGTCGCGCAGCATCGCGGCGACGCGCTTGGCGTCCGCGCCGAACGCCGTGATCGCGCCGGAGTTCTCGATCTGCGTGGTCAGCACGGTGTCCGCGTCGGTGATCAGCTGGATCGTCTGCGGCAGGTGCGCCGAGGCCGACTGGGTGAACCCGGAGGTCGCGTCGAGCAGCGCCTGCAGGCTCGGTCCGGTGTCCAGCGTCGCGTCGTACAGCTCGTCCACCACCGACCGCAGCGCGTCCAGCGGCACCGACGCGACCAGCCGGTCCAGGTTCAGCACCAGCTGCTCGTTCGGCAGCGGCAGCCGCGTGCGGGACAACGCGATCACCGAGCCGTCGGCCAGCACCGCGCCGCCGGAGCTGCGCGGCCGCAGGTCGACGTACTGCTCCCCCACCGCCGACCGGTTGGTCACCACCGCCTCGACGTCCGCGGGCACCGGCGGGGCGCCGTCGTCGATCCGCAGGTCGGCCTCCAGCCCGGAGCCGGTGAGCCGCAGCTCGCCGACGCGGCCGATCGGCACGCCGTTGTAGGTGACTTCGGCGCCTGCGAAGATGCCGCCGGAGTCGGCCAGCTCGACGCGCACCACGTACCCGCCGCCGCCGAAGAGCCGGTCCAGCCCGGCGTAGCGGGCGCCCACGTAGGTGATCCCGGCCAGCGCGATCAACGCGAACACGATGACCTGCACACGCACCTTGCGGGTCAGCATCTAGGAACCACCACCCAGCGGGAGCGGCGCGGACTGCGGGCTCGTCCCTGAGGTTCGGGAGTCGAAGTCCAGGAACAGGTTGAGATAGTCGCCCTTGATCGCGTCGAGGGCGGCGTCCGGGAACGGGAACGTCAGCAGCATCTCCATCGCCTCCGGCAGCTGCTGTCCGGCCACGGTCAGCTGCCGCAGCGTCGGCTCCAGCGCCCGCAGGTCCGCGATCAGGTCGTCCTTGCCGCGGTTCACGGTGTCGACCGCGACGCCGGAGAGGTGGTCCAGCGAGGTGAGCATGGTGACCAGCTGCTCGTGCTGCCTGGCCAGCACGTCGATGCCGGGCGTGAGGTCGTCCAGCACCCCGGTGATCTGGTCCTTGCGCGCGGACAGCGACGCGGACAGCCGGTCGATCCCGTTGAGCGCCCTGGTGATCTCGCCGCGGTGCTGGTCCAGCCCGGCGACGAAGGTGTTCACCTCGGTCAGCAGGTCGCGGATCTCCGCCTCGTTGCCGCCCAGCGCGGCGTTGAGCTCGCGGCTGATCTGCTGCACCTGGCCCACGCCGCCGCCGTTGAGCAGCATCGACAGCGCGCCGAGCACCTCCTCGACCTGCGGGTTGCGGTTGGTCCGCTCGACCGGGATCCGGGCGCCGTCGGCGAGGGCGCCCTGCGGTTCGCCTGCCGCGGGCGGCCCCAGCTCGACGAACTTCTCGCCGAGCAGGCTGCTCTGCCGCAGCCACGCCTCCGCGTTCGCCGGCAGCCGCACCGAGCCGTTGACCAGCAGCGTGACCTGCGCGGTGCGGCCGTCGGCGGACAGGTCGATCCGCTCGACCCGTCCGACCGGCACGTCGTCGACCTGGACCGCGGACTGCGGCACCAGGTCGAGCACGTCCCGGAACCCGACGACGACCCGGTACGGGTGGTCGCCGAGGTCCGCGCCGCCGGGCAGCGGGGTGTCGTAGAGCCCGCCGAACGAGCAGCCGGTCAGCAGCGCCAGCGCGGCCAGCAGGGCCGCGGCCAGTGGGGTGCGCTTCATCGGCCGCCTCCCAGCGGCAGGACCGGGCCCATGCTGAACTCGTTGAGGTCGGCGCGGCTGTAGATCGTCGAGTTGGCCGGGTCGTAGGCGGCGAGCAGCCGGTTCAGCGCGTCCGGCGCGGTGGTCAGCGCCTCGGACAGCGACGCGCGCTGGTTCGCCAGCACCTGGGTGGTGCCCATCAGCTTGTCCACATTGGATTTGACCCGGCCGCGGTTGTCCCGCACGAACTGCTGGATCTGCCCGAGCGCGCCGGCCAGCTCGTCCAGCGACGCGCCGAAGACGTCCCGTTCCGAGGCGAGGAACGCCGACACCCGCGCGAGCAGGTCGGCCAGCCTGCCCACCTGGTCGTCGTTGTCGGCGAGCATCGTGGTGAACCGCTGCAGGTTGTCGACGGTGGCGAACAGGTCGTCGCGCGAGCCGCTCAGGGTGGTGGCGGCCTGGCCGAGCTGCCGGATCATCTCGCCGAGCTGCGCGCCGTTGCCGGTGAGGTCCTCCGCCGCGCTGCTGAGCAGGGCCGTCAGCGCGCCGTCGCCGTTGGCGCCCTGCGGGCCGAGGGCGGTGGTCAGCCGGTCCAGGCTCGCGAACAGCTGGTCCAGCTCGACCGGCACCGCGGTGCGGGCCACCGGGATCACCGTGCCGTCGGCGATCTCCGGGCCGCCCCGGTAGACCGGCGCGAGCTGCACGTACCGGTCGCTGACCAGGCTCGGCGTCACGACCAGCGCGGCCGCGTCGGCGGGCACCCGGATGCCGCGGTCCACCGTGAACCCGACCTCCACCTGCTGCCCCTGCGGCTCGACGGTGTCCACCGTGCCGACCGGCACCCCGAGGATCCGCACCTCCGATCCGGGGTAGATGCCGACGGCGGCGGTGAAGTACGCGGTGAGGTGCTTGCCGCGCCCGCTGTCGCGCACGACGATCACGATCGCGGTGGCCAGCGTCGCGATGATCACGACGAGCGCGCCCCAGCGCAGCCACCTGCCAAGGCGGGATACCGCCATCAGCCGCCCCCTCCCGGTTTCGGTGGCATGCACGGGCCGCCGTCGGCGGGGACGATCAGCCCGCACAGGTAGGTGTCGATCCAGTTGCCGTTGCCGATCGCGTCGCCGAGCAGCCGGTAGAACGGGCCGGACAGGCTCAGGCTGCGGTCGAGCGTGTTCTGGTTGCGCTGCAGCACGTCGGTGACGCGGTCGAGCTGTTCCAGCGCGGGCTGCAGCTGCGCGTTGTTCTCCTCGATCAGCCCGCGCACCTGCTGCGAGAGGTCGCGGGTGCCGCGCAGCAGCTGGTCGAGCGCGGACCGGCGCTGGTCGAACTCGGTCAGCAGCACGTTCCCGTCGGTGATCAGCCGGGCGAGCTGGTCGGTGCGCTCGGCGACCGTGCCACTCAGCTGGGCGGTGCCGCTCAGCAACTGCTTCAACTCCGTGTCGCGTGAGGAAATGGTCTGCGACAACGCGGCCAGACCGTCCAAAGCGGACCGCACGTCCTGCGGGGTGGCGGCGTCGAAGGTCTGCGCGAGCGTGCGGAAGCTCGCCGCCAGCTGGTCGGTGTCCAGTTCGCCGGTGGTGCGGGCGAGGTCGGCGAAGGCGTCGTTGACGTCGTACGGCGTGACCGTGCGGTCGCGCGGGATCGGCTGGTCCGGGTCCTGCTCACGTTCGCCACGCGGGTCGAGCGCGAGGTTCTTGGCCCCCAGCAACGTCTTGATCCGCACCGAGACGGTGCTCTCGTCGCCGACCCACGTGTCGGTGACGCGGAAGGTGACCTTGACGTGGTCGCCGCCCAGCGAGACGCCGGTGACCTCGCCGACCTTCGCGCCCGCGACGCGCACCTCGTCCCCGCTCTTGAGGCCGGCGGCTTCGGTGAACTCCGCCGTGTAGGTGGTGCCGCCCAGCGCGGGCAGGCGGTCCCAGAACAGGGTGAGCCCGCCGAGCACGAGCATCAGGGCCAGCCCGGCGAGGCCGAGGCGGAAGGAGTTGCGTGACCGGAACGACTTCACCGGCGGCACCTCGCCTCGGTCACGGGCACGCCGACCGGGCCGCCGCCGGGCGCCGGGGCGGCGTCGGAGCGCACCGAGCACAGGTAGAAGTTCAGCCACGAGCCGTAGGACGCGATCCGGCCGATCGACTCGTACTTGACGGGCAGGTTGTTCAGGAACCTCTCGAACTCCGGTGTGTTGTCACCCAAGGTCCTCGCCAGCTCCTCCAGCGCGTCGATGTCGGCCCGCAGCGGTTCCCGCGCGTCCTGCACGAGCCCGGCGGTGGCGGTGGTGAGGTCGGCGATACCGTCGACCGCCTCACCGATCGGCCCGGAGTTCGCGGCGAGCCCGGACACCAGCTGCTGCGTGGCGTCGAGCAGCTGCGCGAGCTGCCCGTCGCGGGCGTTGACGCGGTCGAGGACCTCGTTGAGGTTCGTGATCACCTGGCCGATCACCTGGTCCTGGCCGGCCAGCGACGACGTCAGCGATGCGGTGTGCCGCAACAGGTCCGCCACCGTGCCGCCCTCGCCCTGCAGCACCTGCACGATCTCGCCGGCGAGCTGGTTGACGTCCTGCGGGGACAGCGCCTGGAACAGCGGCTTGAACCCGTTGAACACCGCGGTCAGGTCCAGCGCGGGCCGGGTGCGTTCGAGCGGGATCAGCCCGCCCGGGTCCAGCCGTCCGGTGCCTGTCCCCTGGTCGAGCGTGATGTAGCGCTGGCCGATGAGGTTGCGGTACTTCACGGCCGCGGTGACCGTCGCGCTGAGCGCGCGGTCCTTGTCGACCTCGAAGGACACCTCGGCGATGCGGCGGTCGACGATCTCGATGCCGGTGACCTGCCCGATGCGGACGCCGGACATGCGGACGTCGTCACCGGAGTTGAGCGACGTGACGTCGCTGAACCAGGCGCGGTAGGTGACCGTGCCGCCGTCGCCGCGGTTGGCGATCGTGACGGCCAGCAGCCCGGTCGCCAGCACCGTGACGACCGCGAAGATCAGGCCCTTGACCAGCGGTCGGATCATTTCAGCGTCACCTCCGCGCCACGCAGCAGCGGGTTCATCAGCAGTCCGCTCCAGCCGGGGATCTCGGACGGCCGCTCCCCCAGCACGGGGGCGAGCAGCTCGGCCAGGAACCGCTGCGCCGCCGGGGTGTCCGCCCCCGGCGCGGCCGACCCGGCCGTGGGACACCGCGGTCCGTCCGCCGCGGGCGGCGGGGCGCCGCCCGGTTTCGGCGGCCGCACCGTGAGGTCCACGTGCAGGCCGGGTTCGGCCGTGCCCACCCCCAGGGCCCGCTCGACGACCGGCTTCAACCGGGCGGCCGCGTCGGCGACGCACGGGATCTCCGGGCTGTATTCGGCGAGCAGGTCGAGCACCGGCCTGCTGTCCGCCGACAGGTCGACCAGTGTGTCGTCGTTGGCGTCGAGGAAGCCGTGCGCGTCGTCGCCGGCGGCGGTGACCGTGGTGAACAACGCGGCGAGGTCCTGCTGCTGCCGGGTCAGGGTGGTCGCGGTGGTGCGCAAGTCGGCCATCGCGTCCACCAGGTCCGGCGCGGCGGTGGAGTAGGTGTGCACGGTGTCGGCGAGCTTGGTGATCGCGGTGCGCAGCTCCGGCACCTCCGGGTTGAGCCTGCCCAGGTAGTCGCCGAGCGACACCAGGGTCGTGCCCAGCTCGGGGCCGCGGCCCTCCAACGCCTGTGACACCGCGCCGAGGGTGCTCGCGAGCTTCTGCGGCTGCACGGTCTGCAGCACCGGCAGCAGATCGCGCAGCGCCTGCTCGACCTCGACCGCCTGCGTGCTGCGGTCCTCCTGGATCACCGCGCCGGCCGACAACGCGCGCGGCGCGGGCGCGGGCGGGATCACCAGGCTGACGTAACGCTGGCCGAACAACGTCTTCGGCAGCAGCCGGGCGGACACGTTCGCCGGGATGTCGTGGATCCGGTCCGGGTCCATCGCCAGCTCCACGTCGACCCAGCCGGGTTGGACGTCGATCGAGCGCACCGACCCGACGAGCACCCCGCGGACCTTGACGTCGGCGTTCTCCTTCAGCTGCGTGCCCGCCCGCTCGGCGCGCAGCACCACCGGGACCGCGGAGCTGAACGTCTTGCCGTAGATCGCGACCGCGAACCACCCCATCGCGCCGAGCAGCGCGATGAACACCAGGCCGAGCGCGCCGAACACCAGGCGCCTGCGCTGCTCGCTCATCCCGCCACCCGCACGGTCGTGGTGGCGCCCCAGATCGCCAGGCTGAGGAAGAAGTCGAGCACGCTGACCACGACGATCGACGTGCGCACCGAGCGTCCCACCGCGACGCCGACCCCGGCAGGCCCGCCGCCGGCGCGGTAGCCGTAGAAGCAGTGGGTGAGGATGATCGCGACGCTGAACACCATCACCTTCGCGAACGACCAGAGCACGTCCTCGGGCGGCAGGAACAGGCTGAAGTAGTGGTCGTAGGTGCCGCCGGACTGGCCGTAGACGGTGACGGTGATCGTGCGGGCCGCGAGGTAGGAGGTGAGCAGGCCGATCACGTACAGCGGGATGATCGCGACGAACCCGGCGATGATCCGGGTGGTCACCAGGTAGGGCATGCTGCGCACGGCCATCACCTCGAGCGCGTCGATCTCCTCGGAGATGCGCATCGCGCCGAGCTGGGCGGTGAACCCGGAGCCGACGGTGGAGGACAACGCGAGCGCGGCGACCAGCGGGGCGATCTCGCGGGTGTTGAAGTAGGCCGAGAGGAACCCGGCGAACGCCGACGTGCCCAGCTGGTCGAGCGCGGAGAAACCCTGCAGGCCGACGACGGTGCCGGTGAACACGCACATGCCGACCATCACGCCGATGGTGCCGCCGATGACGGCGAGCGCGCCGCTGCCGAACGCGACCTCGGCGAGCAGCCGGACCACCTCGCGGCCGTAGCGGGTGAGGGTGCGCGGCGCCCAGGCGAGGGCGCGCAGGTAGAACGCGAGCTGGTCGCCGAGTCGCACCAGGCCGTTCATCGGGCGCTCGGGGTTCAGCAACCGGTGGGTCACTGGCTCAGGCTCCCTTCGCAGGCACGACGCGCAGGTAGATCACGCTGATCACGAAGTTCACGAAGAACAGCAGCAGGAACGTGATGACGACGGACTGGTTGACGACGTCGCCGACGCCCTTGGCGCCGCCCTTCGGGTGGAGACCGCGGTAGGAGGCGACGAGCCCGGCGAGGAACCCGAAGATCACCGCCTTGACCTCGCCCACCCACAGGTCGGGCAGTTGCGCCAGCGCGGAGAAGCTGGCGAGGAACGCGCCCGGGGTGCCGCCCTGCAGCAGCACGTTGAACACGTAGCCGCCGGTGACGCCGACGAAGCTGACCATGCCGTTCAGCAGGACGGCGACGGCCATCGCGGCGAGCACCCGCGGCACCACGAGTCGCTGGATCGGGGAGACGCCGAGGACCTCCATGGCGTCGATCTCCTCGCGGATGGTGCGGGATCCGAGTTCCGCGCAGATCGCGGAGCCGCCCGCCCCGGCGACGACGAGGGTGGTGACGATCGGGCTGGCCTGCTGGATGACGGCGAGGACGCTGGCTGCGCCGTTGAACGACTCGGCGCCCAGCTGGCTGGTGAGGCCGCCGAGCTGGAGCGTGATGACGGCGCCGAACGGGATGCTGACGAGGGCGGCGGGCAGGATCGACACGCTCGCGACGAACCAGAACTGCTGCACGAACTCGCGGAACTGGAAGGGCCGCTTGAACATCGCGACGACGATGTCCAGCGCGAGGCCGAAGAGCTTGCCGAACTCGCCGACGGCGTTGCGGGCGGCGGTGACGGGGGCGGTCATCTCAGCCCACCCCCTGCGCGGTCAGCGTCGTGGTCATCCTGTTGCCCGGGCCGGAGATCAGGCCCGTCAGGAGCGGGTCCAGGTCCTCGCTCACGCCGCAGCCGGAGAACGCCGGGATGTCGAAAGTGGACTCCATCGTCGACTTGCTGCCGGGCACCAGCGACGTCTGCCCCTTCATCGGGATCACCAGCGGCGACACCGTGCGGCAACCCGGCCCGACCGCGATCGGCACGCCGTCCTGCTTCACGTCGCTCACCACCAGGTTCACCCGGATCGTCATGTCGATCGTGGGCGTGAACAGGCCGCCGCTGATGTCCGCGGTGCCCGTCGCCTTGCCCTCCTGCGGCAGTTCGACGTCGCTGGTCACCGGCATGAACCGGAACGCCACGAAGTAGCTGCTCGACTTCGGCAGGTTCAGGTCGCCCTCGATGCGAATCGTGTTCGGCACATCGCCGGTGAACAGGCCCGCGTCGAACGTGCCCTGCTCCAGCACCAGGTCCGAGCCCATCTTCGCGATGTGCGAGGTGCCGTCGACGAGGAACTTCGCTGTCAGCAACGGCGCTTCCGCCACCGCCGCCGCGACTTCGGGCACCACGACGTCGGGTATCGGGGGCGCCGCGGGAGCGGTCACCGCCATCCGCGCCAGCTCCCCGTTCGCCGCCGGATCGGTGGTGCAGGCGAGGTCGGCGTGCAACGTCTCCCCTCGCACGACCAGCTTGGGGGCCAGCGAGGTGAGGGAGACCGTCACCGGACCGGCGCCGGCCGCGATCGGCGGAACCCGGCCCGGCAGCGTGATCCGCAGCTCACCGTCGGCAGGGAGCGGGATCTCCGATGTGGACACTCCGGTGACGGTCAGTTCCTGGGTGCCCGCCTGCTGGGCGACGCTCAGCTCCACCGCGGCGGACGCGTCCACCGAAGTGCCGCCCGAATCCCGCAGCGCGTCCACCGCGGCAGCCGGCACGACGATGGCCACGGCGGCGTCGGAAACCGGCACGTTCGCGCCCTGCGCAACGGTTTCGGCGAACGTGGCGCTGAAGGACACCGGCACCTCGACCGGCCCGCCGGCCTGGCACGTGCTCGTGCCGCCGCGGGTTGCCGCGGTGGCGACGGCCGTCGTGGCGGGCGCCGGCGCGGCGGCCACGAGAGCCAGTCCCAGCGCGGCGACAGCGGCGCGACGTGACCGGGTTTGCGTCATCGAACCCTCCGGTAGCGGACCGCGAGGACGTTACCGGCGGGTCAACCAGCGCCACAACGCTTCACGTTCGATCTTCCGCACCGGCCGCGTTTCTTGTCACCGGGCTACGAAATACCGCTCCGCCGCCTGTCACCACCCGGCGACAGAATCCGGTTCGGGGTGGGCGGAAACCGGTTGGTGGACTAGCGTTTCGCCATCCCGCGACGAGGAGGTGGCGATGCGACGGCGGCAGCTGTTCCGGTTCGCCACCGTCGGCGCCGCCACCTTCGTCCTGACCACCGCGCTCAACTACGCGCTGAAACTGACGGTGCTGACGGACAAACCGGTGACCGCGCTCGCGATCGCGACGGTCGTGACCACCGCCGTTTCCTATGTCCTGTCCCGGGAATGGTCGTTCGACACGCGCGGCGGCCGCACGAAGCCCGCCGAGGCCGCGTTGTTCTTCCTCGTCAACGCGCTCGCGGTCGGGCTGAACCTGGTGCCACCGCTGGTTTCCCGGTACGCGCTGGACCTGCGGGCGCCGGAGGTGCCACTCGTGACGCAGGAGGCCGCCGACTTCATCAGCGGCATGGTCGTCGGCACCCTGCTGGGCGCGGTGTTCCGCTGGTGGGCCTACCGGAAGTGGGTGTTCCCGGCGGCAGGTGCCCACTCCTCCTCCAGCAGCAGCCGTTTGAGCACCTTCCCGGTCGGGGTACGCGGCAGCTCGTCGACGAACACGACCTCCCGCGGGATCGCGAACCGCGCCACCCGGCGGCGCAGGTACGCGCGCACGATGTCCTCGTCGAGCCGGGCGCCCGGCCGCACGGTCACGAACGCGACCAGCCGCTGCCCGAACTCGTCGTCGGGCACGCCGACCACGGCCGCGTCGGCGACGCCGGGCAGCTCGGTGAGCGCCTCCTCCACCGGCCGCGGGAACACGTTCTCCCCGCCGGAGACGATCATGTCGTCGTCCCGGCCCGCGACGAACAACCGGCCCTCGGCGTCGAGGTAGCCGCGGTCGCCGGTGTCCATCAGCTCGCGGCGGGTGGCCCGGCTGGTGCCGTCGGTGTAGCCGTCGAAGAGCAGGTCGTTGCCCACGAAGATGGCCCCGACCGTGCCGGGCGGCACCGGTTCGCCCGCCGGACCCAGCACCGCCAGTCGCGTGCCGAACGGCGGGTGCCCGGCGGGGGGGGGGGGGGGGCGCC
>NZ_JBHZEN010000020.1:0-192651 GCF_050958625.1 Amycolatopsis sp. 3B14 | reverse complement strand
TCGGTGGCGTTTCGTTGCCGGGCGGCGGTTGGCGCGCTGTGGGCCACCACGAGGTGCGCCACGATGCCCGACTTACCCTGAAGCCCATGGTCGCCTCAGCCTCGTTTCCCGGTCCGGCCAAGCGGGCGGACGTCGCGCCCTTCCACGTCATGGAGGTGCTCTCCGCGGCCGCCGCCCGGCAGCGGACCCACGGGGACGTCGTCAGCCTCGCCGCGGGGCAGCCCAGCGCGGGCGCGCCCAAGCCGGTCCTGGAGGCGGCCGCACGCGCTCTACAGGACCAGAACCTGGGCTACACCGTCCAGCTCGGCATCCCCGAGCTGCGCGAAGCCATCGCCGGGCACTACGACCGCCGCTACGGGATGACCGTCAGCCCGGAGGACGTCATCGTCACCACCGGGTCCTCGGGCGGCTTCATGCTGTCGTTCCTGTCCGCCTTCGACGCCGGCGCCCGCGTCGCCATGGCCCGGCCCGGCTACCCGGCCTACCGCAACCTGCTGTCCGCCCTCGGCTGCGAGGTCGTCGAGTTCGCCACCGACGAGAGCACCCGCTTCCAGCCGACCGTCGACCTGCTCGACGAGCTCGGTCCGCTCGACGGGTTGATCGTGGCGAGCCCGACCAACCCGGCAGGCACCGCGCTGCCGCCCGGCGAGCTCGCCGCCATCGCAGGCTGGTGTTCGTCCCGCGGCGTGCAGCTGATCAGCGACGAGATCTACCACGGCATCTCCTACGGCACCGAGCTCGGCTGCGCCTGGCAGTCCACCACCGAATCGATCGTGCTCGGCTCGTTCTCCAAGTACTTCGCCATGACCGGCTGGCGGCTGGGCTGGATGCTCGCCCCGAAGCGCCTGCACCGCGCGGTCGACGTGCTCACCGGCAACCTCAACATCTGCGCCCCGGCGCTCGCCCAGCACGCGGCCGTCGCCGCGTTCGAGCCGGAGTCCTACGCCGAGCTGGACGGGCACGTCGCCCACTACCGGCGCAACCGCGACCTGCTGCTGGACGGCCTCGCGAGCATCGGGCTGACCCGCGTCGCCCCGGTGGACGGCGCGTTCTACGCCTACGTCGACGTCTCCGAGCACACCACCGACAGCCTGAGCTGGTGCCAGCGGCTGCTCGCCGACACCGGCGTCGCGATCACCCCGGGCATCGACTTCGACCCCGTGGACGGCGGGAAGTTCGTCCGGTTCTCGTTCGCGGGCTCCGAGTCCGACGTCACCGAGGGGGTCGCGCGCCTGGGCCGGTGGCTCTCCGGGGGAACCCCCAGTTTTCCCTGAACGTTGACCAGAACGCGGGCGTCCCGGCACGAAACCGTGCCAGGCTGCACGTAGCGGGCCGAACGAGCCCGCGTGGCACAACCGGAGGGGAATGCCATGTTCTGGAAGATCGTCGGCGCGCTGCTCGTCGCCTGGCTCGCGTTCATGGTGATCGGCTCGGTGATCGGGTTCGTCTTCAAGGCGATCCTGTGGATCGCCGTGATCGGCGGCGTCGGCTTCCTCGGTGCCGCGGCCTACAACGCGATCAAGAACAACAAGGAGCGCAAGCAGATCCGCCCCTAGAGCAGAGCGCGCGCAGCGTCGGCCCCGTCCCACACGTGCGCGCGCAGGCCGGCCGCCCGCGCGCCATCCACATTGGACTGGCGGTCGTCGAAGAAGACGCAGTCGCCCGCCGGCACGCCCAGGCGGGCGACGAGCAGTTCGAAGATCTCCGCGTCCGGCTTGGCCACACCGACGTCGCCGGAGAACACCCGGACGCGGAAGTGCCGCATCCACTCCTGCCGCTCGGCGAACCGGGCGAACGAGGACGGCGCGTTGGACAACAGCGCCAGCGGCACCCCGGCCTCGCTCAACCCGGCCAGCAGCTCCAGCGCCGACTCCCGCACGTCCGACCAGCCGCGGATGTCGATCTCGGTCAGCCGGTCCGATGTGGACTCGTCGACGGGCACGCCGAGCGCCTCGCCGACCCCGCCCCAGTACTCCAGATCCGCGCAGCCGCGGTCGTAGGCGTCCCGCAGCCGCCAGTAGTGCGGCTCGAACTCCGCCAGCGGCACACCCAGCGTGGCCGCCAGATCCGGCAAGGCGGTCGTCCGGCCGCAGATCACCTCGCCGTAGTCGAACACCACCCACCCGGTCACGGGTGACCACCGGCCTTGATGCGGCGCAGCGCCTCGTCCACGTCGGCCGGCGAGACGTCCCGGTGCAGCACGAACCGCACCTTGCCGGCCATCGGCAGCGCCAGCACGCCCTGGGCCTGCAGCGACTCCAGCGTCACCGCGATGTCGGCGACCGGCGCGAGCACGATGTTGGTCTCCGGGGTGTCGGCCTGCCAGCCCAGCTCACGCAGCCCGTCGGCCAGCCGCCGGGCCTTCTCGTGCTCCGCGGCGAGGTCCGGGACCCGGTCCAGCGCGACCAGGCAGGCCGCGGCGAGCACACCGATCTGCCGCATGCCGCCGCCGAGCATCTGCCGCATCCGGCGCGCCCGCTCCACGAACTCCCGGCTGCCCGCGACGACCGACCCGGCCGGCGCGCCCAGCCCCTTGCTGAAGCACGCCGACACGCTGTCCACGCCCACGGTCAGCGCGGCGGGCGGCAGGCCGAGCGCGACAGCCGCGTGCCAGACGCGGGCGCCGTCCAGGTGGACCTGCAGCCCGGCCTGCCGCGCGGTGGACAGCAGCTGGGCGTGCTCGTGCGGCGGGATGACCGCGCCGCCCGCCGCGTTGTGGGTGTTCTCCAGGCACAGCAGGGTCGTGCGCAGCGCGTAGTACGGCCCGCTGCGGGTGCCGATGGCCGCCGCGACCGTCTCCGGCTTGGGCCGCCCGGGGCCGCCGTCGTGCGGCAGCGCTTCCGGCATGCCGCCGGCGAGCCAGGCGGCGGAGCCCAGCTCGTTGTTCAGGACGTGCGCGTTGTTCGGGGCGAGGAACCGGTCGCCGCGCTTGAGGTGGACGGACAGGGCGATGAGGTTGGCCATCGTGCCGCTGGGCGTCCACAGCGCCGCCGGCATGCCGAGGACCGCGGCCGCGCGCTCCTCGAGCTCGCGGACCGTCGGGTCGACGTCGATGACGTTGTCGCCGACCTCAGCGGACGCCATCGCTCTGCGCATCTGCTCATCCGGACGAGTGACGGTGTCAGAGCGGAAGTCGATCAACTGGGTGGCTGCGGAGGTCACAGTCAGATCACATCACACCGTTCAGATGATCTTCAAGAAGGTGCAACCCACCGTCGGCGCAGTTCCGTCTTTACGCCGAGACGTCGGAGCGGAGAGCCTTAGCGCGTGGACGAGGGTGACGAGCGGGACTTCGCGGAGTACTTCGCGGCAAAACGCGACTCCGTGCGCCGGACCGCGTACCTGCTCTGCGGCGACTGGCACCGCGCGGACGACCTCGCGCAGACGGCGTTCGTGGCGCTGCACCGGAAGTGGAACCGCATCCGGGATCGCGCCGCGACCGACGCCTACGTGCGGAAGACGCTGGTCCGGGCGTCGATCGACGAGTCGAGACGGCCCTGGCGGAGGGAGCGGCACGTGGAGCAGCTGCCCGAGCCCGAGCCCGCGGGCGCCCGGATGGACGACCAGGTCGCCACGCGCGCGGACCTGCTGGCCGGGCTGCGCGCGGTGCCGCCGAAGCAGCGCGCCGTGCTGGTCCTGCGGTACTTCGAGGGGCTGGACGTGGCCGGTGTCGCGAAGGTCCTCGGCTGCAGCGAGGGGAACGTGAAGAGCCAGACCGCGCGGGGGCTGGCGAACCTGCGCGACGCGCTGGGCGAGGAGGTGGAAGCCGGTGGATGAGCGAGAGCTGACGGAGTTGTTCCGGTCCGCGCCCGGTGAGCCGCCCCCGGCGGGGTTCGACGTGCGGGACGTGCGGACGGCCTCGGCGCGGGTCACGACGCGGCGGCGCACGACGCTCGCGGTGGCGTCACTCTGCGTGGTCTTCGCCCTGTTCGGCGCCGGAATCGCCGGGTTCGTCCAGTCCCGGACCACTCAATCGAATCAAGTCCAGGGGCAGGAGCAACCGGCTAACGCGCCGGGGCGTCTCCCGTCCGCTGTGCCCCAGCTTTCCGGTCCCTCCGCCATGCAGGGAGGAGAGGGCGCCGGGGAGAACGGCCCGCGGGCCGACAGCACCTCCGGGTGCGACAAGGTGGACCGGGAGCTCGCCACCGCCCTCGCTGGCGAGCTCCCGGCCACCGGGATCACGGGGCCGGACGCGGGCGACGTGTGCACGCCGGGCTCGCGCACCGCGAGGTACGGCGTCACCGAGAACGGCCGCAGCGGTTCGGTGTCGGCGACCGTGCTGCCACCCGGGGCCAGCGTCCAGCTCGCGAAGCTCGCCGACGGCGCCGTCGTGGACCAGCGGCTGACCGCGGGCGGCGGGACGGTGATCGTGCTGAGTGTGCCCGCCCCGGGCAGCGCCGCGCCGCTGGCGGACGACGTCCCGAAGATCGCCACCGCGCTCGCGCAGAGGTTCTAGCTGGTTAGATGGGCGGCCATGACGTCCGGAGCGAGCACGCCGAAGGGTGAGCGCAGGCGGGCCGCCCTCATCGAGGCGGCCGCCGAGCTGCTGGTCGAAGGCGGTTTCGACGCGATCCGGCACCGCGCGGTCGCCGAGCGGGCCGGGCTGCCGCTGGCGTCGACGACGTACTACTTCGATTCGCTCGACGACCTCATCAGCGCCGCCGCCGAGCACCACGGCCGCGCCGAGCTGGCGAAGGGGCACGCGCAGCTGGACGACCTGCCGACCGAGCACCGCCGCATCGACAGCGTCGTGGAACTGGTGCTGGACCAGTTGCTCGGCGAGGACCCCGGCTACGAGGCGGTGCTGCTGCGGTACGAGCGGCTGGTGGCGACCGGGCGGCGGCCGTACCTGCGGCCGTTGATGCGGGCGCTCGGCGCGGAGCTGCGGGAGCTGCTGACGGAGATCTTCGCCCGGTCCGGGCTGGTGATCGAGCGGGACCGGCTGGAGGAGCTGATCGCGCTCGTCGACGGCGCCGTGGTCAACGCCTTGATCGAGGTGGATCCGGATCCGCGGGCGGTGGCGCGGGCGAGGCTCGCTCGCGCGCTATCTAAGCTTGGGTCGTGACGAAACCGCAGATCCCCAACGTCCTCGCCGGTCGCTACGCCTCTCCCGAGCTGGTCTCGCTGTGGTCGCCGGAGAACAAGGTGAAGCTCGAGCGCGAGCTGTGGATCGCGGTGCTGCGCGCCCAGCGCGACCTGGGTGTCGAGGTGCCGGACGGGGTCGTCGAGGACTACGAGCGGGTGCTGGACCAGGTCGACCTCGGCAGCATCGCGGAGCGGGAGCGCGTCACCCGGCACGACGTGAAGGCGCGCATCGAGGAGTTCAACGCGCTGGCCGGGCACGAGCACGTGCACATGGGCATGACGTCGCGCGATCTGACGGAGAACGTCGAGCAGCTGCAGGTCCGGCGGTCGCTGGAGCTGGTGCGCTCGCGGGTGGCCGCGGTGCTGGCGCGGCTGGCGGCGCTGGCCGCCGAGCACGCGGAGCTGGTGATGGCGGGCCGGTCGCACAACGTGGCCGCCCAGGCGACGACGCTGGGCAAGCGCTTCGCGACGGCCGCGGACGAGCTGCTGGTGGCGTTCGACCGGCTGGACGACCTGATCGGGCGGTACCCGTTGCGCGGGATCAAGGGCCCGGTGGGGACGGCGCAGGACATGCTGGACCTGCTGGGTTCCGCGGAGACGCTGGCCGAGCTGGAGAACCGGATCGCCGCGCACCTGGGGTTCTCGCGGACGTTCACCAGCGTGGGGCAGGTGTACCCGCGGTCGCTGGACTTCGACGTGCTGTCCGCGCTGGTGCAGCTGGCGGCGGCGCCGTCGAGCCTGGCGAAGACGATTCGCTTGATGGCCGGGCACGAGCTGGTGACCGAGGGGTTCAAGCCGGGGCAGGTCGGCTCGTCGGCGATGCCGCACAAGATGAACACGCGGTCGTGCGAGCGGGTCAACGGCTTGGCGGTCGTGCTGCGTGGCTACTTGTCGATGATCGGCGAGCTGGCGGGCGACCAGTGGAACGAGGGGGACGTGTCGGATTCGGTGGTGCGCCGGGTCGCGCTGCCGGACGCGTTCTTCGCGCTGGACGGGCTGCTGGAGACGTTCTTGACGGTGCTCGACGAGTTCGGCGCGTTCCCGGCCGTGGTGGCGCGGGAGCTGGAGCGGTACCTGCCGTTCCTGGGGACGACGAAGGTGCTGATGGCGTCGGTGCGGGCCGGGGTCGGCCGGGAGACCGCCCACGAGGCGATCAAGGAGCACGCGGTCGGGGTGGCGCTGGCGATGCGCGAGAAGGGCGCCGACAACGACCTGCTGGACCGGCTCGCGGCCGATGCGCGGGTGCCGCTGGACCGCGCCGGGCTTGAGCAGTTGCTCGCCGACCGGATCTCGTTCACCGGGGTGGCGCCGGCTCAGGTGGCTGCCGTGGTGGCGCGCGTGGAGGACGTGCTGGAGCGGTTCCCGGAGGCTTCGAAGTACGTGCCGCAGCCGATCCTCTGACCGCCGGGTTGGTGGTGTGTTTGCGCGGGTGCGCGGGTGCGCGGGTGCGCCGGCGCTTCGGGAAGCGGGTAGCTCGAAGCGCGGTAGCTTCGCGAAGCGGGTAGCGCGAAGCGGGTAGCGCTGCCCGCGAGGCGCGGTAGCGCTGCCTCTCGATGGAAGGGCCGTTCGTGCCGATGGAAGGCCCGTTCGCGCCAGCGCCGACGGGCATCTCGCACGGTGATGGGTGGCCGATTCGGAAGCGATGGCGTGAACGGTCCATTCATCGCAACGCGAGATGCGCCTCTCGCCGCTGCGCGAGAGGACCAACGACGCACGCCTCGATGAACAGCCCACCCACATCGACGCGAGCGGACACCTCACGCGGTCGCGACATGCACACTCGCGCCTCCACGACATACCCCTCCGCGCACTCACGAGATGCCCACCTATGTGCCGATGAACGGACCAATCATCACCCCACCGGTGCGCACCCCGCACACCCACCAGCCGCCCCCTCACGCACCCGCGACATGTCCACTCAAGCGCCGATGAACGGCCCATTCACCAACCCCGCCACAAGCGCACCTCGCCCACCCACCAGCCGCCCCCTCACGCACTCGCGAGGTGTCCACTGACGCGGCGATGAACGGACCATTCATCGCCGCGCGGCCGCTTGCACCCACTTGCCCAACCACCCGCCCGGCCGTGCTGCCACCACGGCCACCCGCACGTCGGCATCTCCGGCATCATCGGGGGATGCGCGCGGAACGTCTGGTGGCCCTGCTCTTCACCCTGCAGAGCAGGCGCAGCGCGACCGTCCCCGAGCTGGCCGAGGCGCTCGGCGTTTCGGAGCGCACCATGCACCGCGACATCGCCGCCCTGCAGGCCGCTGGTGTTCCACTGTGGACGGAGACCGGGCGGTACGGCGGCGTGCGGCTCGTGGAGGGGTGGCGCACCCGGCTGGACGGGCTCACCTCCCGCGAGGCCGTCGCCATCTTCGCGATGGGCGTGCCCCGCGCGCTGGCCGAGCTGGGTCTCGGCACCGCCGTCTCCGCCGCCCACGCCAAGGTCAGCGCCACCCTCCCCGCCCCGCTGCGGGAGCAGGCCCAGCACCTCGCCCAGCGCTTCCACCTCGACGCGCCCGGCTGGTTCAAGTCCGAAGAGGACGCCGAGCACCTGGCGACCATCGCCCAGTCCGTGTGGGAGCAGCGCCGCGCCGCGATCACCTACCGGCGCGGCGACCACACCGTCGAACGCCTCCTCGAACCACTCGGCCTCGTCCTCAAGGCCGGCGTCTGGTACCTCGTCGCCCGCATCGAGCACAGCATCCGCACCTACCGCGTCAGCAAGGTCACCGCCGTCGAGCTCACCGACGAGCGCTTCGAGCGGCCCGCCGACTTCGACCTCGCCGGCTGGTGGCAGCGCTCCTCCACCCAGTTCGAACGCTCCCTGCAACGCCACCCGGTCCGCCTGCGCCTGTCCCGCTGGGGCGTGAAACGCCTCCCGCAGATCCTCGACGCCGACCTGGCCATCGCCGCCCTTGACGCGGCTGGGCCGCCGGACCCCGAGGGCTGGGTCGAGGTCACCGTCGACCTCGAAGAACCAGCCATCGCGGCGAGCATGTTGCTCGGCCTCGGCACCGACGTCGAGGTCGTCGAGCCACCCGCCGTGCGCGCCTTGTTCGCCGACGCCGCACGGCGGATGGCCGACCGTCACCGGTAGCCGGTCGGGTCCGCGGGCTTGCCCGCTTCCTGGACCTCCACGACGTAGCGCCAGCCGTCCGGCCTGCTGCCGTCCACGTCGTCGAACTCGTAGATCTTCGCCAGCTGCCCGCTGTTCAACGTCTGCCCGTGGAACCGGTGCCGCTCGGGGTCGGCCGCCAGCGACGCGACCGCCCTGCCCACGAACGCCGGCGATTCCGAGATGCAGAAGTGCGGCTCCTTCGCGAGCGCGTCCCGCCAGTTCTCCTCGGTCACGCCGTAGTGCTCCAGCATCGCCTCCGACCGCAGCCAGCCCGGCGTCATCGCCACCGCCGTCGCGCCGTGCGGGGCCAGGTCGTGCGCCTCCGCCTTGACGATGCTGTGCGACGCCGCCTTCGCCACGTAGAACCCGATCGACGTGCCCTCGCGGAACCGCGAGTTGTACTCCTCGGTCCCGTCGGTCATCTCCACCACCAGCCCGCCCTGGTTACGGATCACCAGCGGCAGCAGGAAGTGACTCGTGATGATGTGCGCGTCGATGCCCAGCCGGATCGACCGCAGGGCGTGCTCCAGCGGCAGGTCCCACACCGCCTCGCCCCACCCGATGTACTCGTCGCCGCCCCAGATGCCGTCGACCAGGATGTCCAGCCGCCCCTGCTCGCGGTCGACCCGCTCGGCCAGGGCCCGCACCTGCTCCGGGTCGAGGTGGTCGACGCGGATCGCCGCGCCCTTGCCGCCCGCGTCGGTGATCCGCTCCAGCGTGCCCTCGATGGTCTCCGGCCTGCCCACCTCGGACCGGTGCTCACCGGACGTCCGCCCAGTGACGTACACGAACGCGCCCCGGCGCCCCAGCTCGACCGCGATCGCCCGGCTCGCCCCGCGCGTGCCACCGGCGACGAGGGCGACCTTCCCACTCAGTTCGTTGCTCATACGTCCACCGTGTCGGTGAACCCTGTCAGATCCCGTCATGGTTGCCGTCACCCGCGGGTAAGGGGTTCGTCATGACGATCTGGTGCGGTGGGTGACATGGACGCCCGTCTGCTGGTCTCGCTGTCCGGCATCGGTCCTCGGACGCTGCACCGCTGCGCCGAACTCGCGGCCGAGCTGGACCGCCGAAACGTCCCCCTGTCCCTCCTCTTCGCGCCGCGCACCGAGGGTTCGCAGGCCGTCACCACCTGGGTCCGCGAGCGCACCAGTCGCGGCGACGGTCTCCTGCTGCACGGCTACGACCACCGCATCCCGCCCAGCCACCGGGCGGTCAGCCTGCACCGCAAGGCCGAGTTCGCCGGCCTGCCCGCGCACGAGGCCCGGCTGCGGATGATCGCCGCGAAGGCTGCGCTGGAGAAGCTCGGCCTCGGCGCGGACGGGTTCGCGCCGCCGCGGTGGCTGGCCTCGCCCGGCACGCTCGCCGCGGCGGGCGAGCACTTCGCGCTGTGCGCCGACCTCGCCGCGGTGCACGACCTGCGCACCCGCACCGTGCACCGCTCGCGGGTCCAGTCGTTCGCGGCGCACAACCACCGGACTGAGACCGTGCGCGCGTTCGCGCTCGTGCTCGCCTCGGCACGGGCCGCGCGACGTGGTGGTCTCGTGCGCCTCGGGATCGACGCCGCCGATCTCGCCCGGCCCGGTCTCCGGCACGCCTTCCTCGACGCGGTCGACGTCGCGCTGGAGAACCGGGCCTTCGGTACGACCTACGGGAGCTTGATGTCCTCGCCGCGCGTCGGCGCGCGCACCTCGGTGCCCTCCGGCGCGAGGTTGGTGAACAAGCCGTAGTGCATCGCCGGGTTCGCGAGCACCGCCTCGTGGATCGGCACTGCGACGCGCGGCGCGACCGCCCGCAGGTAGTCGACGGCTTCGCCGGCCTTGAGCCACGGCGCGCCGGTCGGCAGGCCGAGCACGTCGATCTTCTGCTCGGGCACGAAGAACGAGTCGCCGGGGTGGTAGAAGGCGCCGTGGTCGACGATGTAGCCGACGTTCGGGATGACCGGGATGTCGGAGTGGATCACGGCGTGCTGCCCGCCGACGACGTTCACCGCGGCGCCGCCCGCCTCGAACGCGTCGCCCGGGTTGACGACCTGGAACTCCAGGCCCAGCTTCTGCACGGTCTCCGCCGAACCGGGGTCGACGACCAGCTTCGCGTCCGGGTTGGCTTCGAGCAGCACCGGCAGGCGTTCGCTGTCGATGTGGTCGAAGTGCTGGTGGGTGATCAGGACCGCGTCCAGCTCGCGCTCGCCCTCGAAACCCTCCGAGAACGCGCCGGGGTCGAGCAGGATCCGCGCGTTTTCCGTCTCCAGCAGGACACAGGCGTGTCCGAAATGGACGATTCGCATCAGGTGCTCCTCCGCGTGGGTTCAGGACCAGCCTAGGCCCGCCAGAATCGCGTCGCCAAGATCGCTGCGGCGGTACCGGACCTCATGTCCGGATCGCGCCGACGTGAGGATCCCCACGCCCCGCAGCGCGGTGACGTGCGCGGACACGGTGCTCGGCGCGAGACCCAGCCGGCCCGCGAGCGCGGAGGTGGACAGCGGCTCGCCGAGGGCGAGCAGGACGGTGGCCTTGGTGCGGCCGAACACCGCGGCGAGACGGGCGTCGTGGTCCGGACGGCCGCCCCACAACGCGGCGACACCGCGGGCGGGGTAGAGCAGCGCGGGCTGCCAGGGCGGCACGGTGACCACGCCGACGCCGGGCCAGGCGAAGACGGCGGGCAGCAGGAGCAGGCCACGACGGCCGAGGCGGACCCGTTCCCGGGACCGGGATTCGACCAGGACCGTGCCGTCGACGAGCCGGACGCGCCGGTGCAGGTCCGCGAAGACGAGTGGCAGACCGCCGTCGGCGAGCCGGCGGGAGCGGTGGGCGATGTCGGCCGCGAGGACGTCCCGCATCCCCGGCCAGTGCGGCGCGACCAGCTCGGACCAGACGAGCGCCATCTGGTCGGCGAGCAGGTCGCGGGCCTTCGCCGGGTCGGCGGGCAGGCCGCTGAGGTCGGCGTCGACCATGGCCAGCTCGGCGGCGACCTGTCGCGGCGGCGTGCGGCGGATGCGGTCCAGCTGCGCCTCGGCGGTGGTATGCGGGCCGTCCGGCGGCGGGCTGAGGAAGTCGGTGATGTAGCGGCGGCCGGACAGGACGCTGCGCAGCTCGGCGATCGGCAGGTCGGCACCGGTCAGCCACGGCGGGTGCGCGGGGTGTGCGCGCAGGCCGAGCCCGACCTGGACCGCGCCGAGCACCTCCTCCAGCGGGGAGATGCCGAAGCGGACCGGGCTCGCGGCGGTGAGAACCAACTCGATCATGGCGGCCGACTTTCGGGGATTTCCGAATCAGTATGGATCCGGGAGGGGCGGCGGAACAGTCGGAAGGGTGCGAATCGGGGCAGATGGGGTGGCACCGCTGGGCGGGCAGCGCTCGGGTGGGTGGCTCGCCGGGGCGCGGGATGCCTGGGTGCTGGGCGGTGGCCGAGCCGAAGCCGCGTGGGGCTCACCCGGGGCCGGGGCGTCGGCCGGGGCGGGGGCGGCCCCGGCGGGGCTTGGCGGCCAGCCGCCGGGACGGGGGTGCCCCGGCACCGGGGCGGTGGCCGAGCCGAAGCCGGGTGGGGAATTCGCCCGGAGCCGCGCGACGGCTCGCCGTGCGGGCGGCTCCCGGTAGGCGCGCGAAGCACCCGCGCGGCCGGCACCGACCACAGGCCGGGGACCGAGCCCCCGCCAGGCAAGGCCCGGCGGCGGCCCGCCGGGGCGCGGGATGCCTGGGTGCCAGGCGGTGGCCGAGCAGAAGTCGCGTGGGGGCTCGCCCGCAGCCGCGCGGCGGCTCGCCGTGCGCGCGGCTTCCATTAGGCGCGCGAAGCAGCCGCGCGGCCGGCGCCGGCCGCGCGGCCGGGGATCGAGCCCCCGCCCGGCAAGGCCAGGGTGGCGGCCCGCCGGGGCGCAGGATGCCTGGTGCCAGGCGGTGGCCGAGCAGAAGTCGCGTGGGGGCTCGCCCGCAGCCGCGCGGCGGCTCGCCGTGCGCGCGGCTCCCGGTAGGCGCGCGAAGCAGCCGCGCGGCCGGCGCCGACCGCAGGCCGGGGACCGAGCCCCCGGCCCGGCAACGCCCGGCGGCAGGCCGCCGAGGCACGGGATGCCTGGGTGCCAGGCGGCGGCCGAGCAGAAGTCGCGTGGGGGGCTCGCCCGCAGCCGCGCGACGGCTCGCCGAGCAGGCGGCTCCCGCTGGAGGTGGGCAGCACCGGGAGCCTGGCCGCGGGCCGGGCCCGCCCGCCGGGGCATGGCGGCCAACCAGCCGGATCAGGTGCCCGGCCGGCGCCACGGCGAGACGGGCCGCTAACCGGGTTGGTCCGGAAGAAGTGGACCTTCCGACCGGGGCCGGAACCAAACACCACCAAGGAGATCCAGGTGAATCGCGCGTATTGGCGCTGGTCCGCGGGCGCCCAGCTCTACCGCCTGCCCATCGCCATGGGGCCGCTCGCCTTCACGTCCGTCGCCGCCGTTGTCACCGGGTCCTACCGGCTCGGCGGGGTGATGGTCGCCGTGCTCGTGGGGGCCGAGATCGTGGGCGCGGTGCCGTGCGGGCGGCTGCTCGACCGGATCGGCGTGACCCGCGGTCTGGTGCTCCTCCTGCTCGCCGCGGGCACGGCCATGGCGGCGCTCGTCGTGGCCGCGGGGGCCGAATCCCACGGGCTGCTGCTGGTCGCGCTGGTCGTCGTGCCCGGGCTGGTCGTCGGCGGGCTGTCCGGCGGCTTCCGAACCCTGCTCGGCTCCGTCGTGCCGGACGATCGGCTGCCGCGCGCCGTCGCGATCGACTCGATGCTCTTCGAGGGTGTCCTGATCGCCGGGCCGCTGCTGGTCGCCGCGCTGAACCCGGCCGGCGCGCTCGTCCCGCTCGCCGCCATGGCCGCGGCCTACTTCGCCGCCGCGCTGGCCGTGCCGCGGGCCGTCGCGCCAGCCCCGCCGAGGGCGGCGAAACTGCCCGTCCGGAACGCACTGCCGTGGCTCGCGTGCCTGTTCGCGCTCGGCCACCTGCTCGCGACCGTCGAGGTCGCGCCATTGCCGCTGGTCCAACGGCTCGGCGCGGACCCGGCACTGGCCGCAGTGGTGATCGTCGTGCTGAGCGGGGCCAGCATCGCGGGCAGCGCGGTCTTCGCGTGGCGACGGCCACCCGCCGGACGGCGGCAGGCAGCGTTGGCGCTGGCCGGGTTCGTCGCAGGTGGCTCGGTGCTGGCTGCGGACCTCGGGTGGGCCGGGCTGCTCACCGGAGCGGCGCTGGTCGGCGGCGGCACCGGGCCGCTGTTGACCATCGCGTCCGTGCGGCTTCAGCGGTTGCTGCCGGAGGGCCGTCGCGCGGAGGGGTTCTCGGCCGCGTTCGTCGTGCAGGCGACCGGCTTCGGGCTGGGGTCGCTGAGCGTCGGCGTGCTGCCGTTGTCGCTGGCGCCCACTCTCGGGGTAGTGAGCTCGGCCTGCGCATGTGCCATGCTGGCGCTACTGAACAGTAGTTAGGAGGCCAAGGATGACCGCCGTGGAGCCGAAGCCGGCCGTCCAGGACACGTTCGACTCGCTGAACCCGGCCACCGACGAGGTCGTCGGGACCCACCCGGTGCACACCGCGGAGGACGTCCAGGCCGCGGTCGCCGCCGCGCGGACCGCCGCAGGCTGGTGGGCAGGCCTCGGGTTCGAGGGCCGCGCCGACCGCCTGCGCCGCTGGAACGGGATCATCACCCACC
This sequence comes from Amycolatopsis sp. 3B14, assembly GCF_050958625.1. Lineage (NCBI taxonomy): Bacteria > Bacillati > Actinomycetota > Actinomycetes > Pseudonocardiales > Pseudonocardiaceae > Amycolatopsis > Amycolatopsis sp. 3B14. The sequence goes on along the minus strand of NZ_JBHZEN010000020.1, from coordinate 178,785 downwards.
GCCTCGCCGAGCTGTGCGACGTCGTCAGCAAGGAGACCGGCAAGCCCGCCGGCGACGCGCAACTGGAGGCCGTGCTCGCGATCGAACACATCCACTGGGCGGCCCGCAACGCGCGCAAGGTGCTGGGCCGGAAACGCCGCTCGGCCGGACTGCTGCTGTCCAACCACACCGCGACCGTCGAGTACCAGCCGCTGGGCGTGGTCGGCGTGATCGGGCCGTGGAACTACCCGGTCTACACGCCGCTGGGCTCGATCACCTACGCCCTCGCGGCGGGAAACGCCGTGGTGTTCAAGCCGAGCGAGTACACCCCCGGCGTCGGGAAGTGGCTGGTCGACACGTTCGCCGAGGTGGTGCCCGAGTACCCGGTGCTGCAGCTGGTCACCGGCTTCGGCGCGACCGGCGCGGCGCTCGTCGGCGCGGGCGTGGACAAGATCGCGTTCACCGGCTCGACCGCGACCGGCAAGAAGATCATGGCCGCGGCCGCCGAGACCCTCACGCCGGTGGTCATCGAGGCCGGCGGCAAGGACCCGCTGATCGTCGACTCCGACGCCGACCTGGACGCGGCCGCCGACGCCGCCGTGTGGGGCGCGTTCTCCAACTCCGGGCAGACCTGCATCGGCGTGGAGCGGGTGTACGTGCACGAGCGGGTCTACGACCAGTTCGTGGACAAGGTCGTCGCGCTGACCCGCGGGGTGAAGCCGGGCGAGCAGTACGGCCCGATGACCATGCCGTCGCAGCTGGACGTGGTGCGCAGGCACATCGCCGACGCCCTGGCCCGCGGCGGCCGGGCGCTGACCGGCGGCGCGGACGCGGTCGGCGACCGGTTCGTCGAGCCGACCGTCCTGGTCGACGTGCCGGAGGACTCCGCCGCGGTGCGGGAGGAGACGTTCGGCCCGACCATGACGATCGCCAAGGTGCGCGACATGGACGAGGCGGTCGAAAAGGCCAACGCGACGGTCTACGGGCTCGGCTCGACGGTGTTCTCCCGTGCCAACGCCACGCGACTGGCCCAGCGGCTCAAGGCCGGGATGATCTCGATCAACGCGCCGTTCTCGTTCGCCGGAGCCGCGTCGCTGCCGTTCGGCGGGGTCGGCGACTCCGGGTTCGGGCGGATCCACGGGCCGGAGGGCCTGCGTGAGTTCGCGCGCCCGAAGGCGGTCGCCCGCCAGCGCTTCGCGGTGCCGATCAAGCTGACGACCTTCGCGCGCACCGAGAAGACGGACAAACTGGTGAGCAAGCTCGTCACGGGGTTGTACGGCCGGAAGCGCTGACGCCGGTGACTTGTCGCCGGACCGTGTGAACTTCTCGTCATCGGGTAACCATCCGTATGCGAAAGATCATCGGTATCGCGGCCGGAGCGGCGCTCCTCGGCTCGATCGGGATCGCCGCTCCCGCCGCACAAGCAGCGGAAACACCGTGCAGCCCGCAGGCGAAAGCGTGCCTGCGGCTGCACACCAACCAGGCCTGGCTGACGAACAACGGTCAGGTGACCCGCGGGCCCGTTCCGGTCACCGTGGGCAAACCCGGCCACGAGACGCCGGTGGGCACGTTCAAGGTCCAGTACCGCGACATCGACCACTACAGCAAGGCCTACGACGCCCCGATGCCGTACTCGGTGTTCTTCACGACCACCGGGGTGGCGTTCCACGAGGGCAGCCTGCGTGAGCAGTCGCACGGGTGCGTGCACCTCTCGCACGCCGACGCGAAGGCCTTCTACCAGACCCTCCGCACGGGTGACGTCGTCGAAGTCGTGAACTGAGTCCGGTATTTCGGACGAGGCGGGGTATCGTGCGGTCATGCCCCGTCTCGTACCGGCCGTGCTCCGGGCCGCGGACATCCTGGAACTGTTCCTCGACGAACACGTCCGCCTGTCCGCGACCGAGATCGTCGAGCGCCTGGGCCTGCCCCGCTCCACCACACACGAGCTGCTGACCACCCTCGTCGCCCGGAAGTACCTGGACCGCCAGGCAGGCGAGGAGACCATGTACCGCCTCGGCCCGAAGCTGCTCGAACTGGGGGCGCGCTACCAGCAGCGGCTGGAGTTCGGCGTCGAGGCGGACGCGGTGGCGCGGCGGGTCGCGGCGCAGTGCGACGAGACCGTGCACGTCGCCGTGCTGGACGGGCTCGAGGTCGTTTACGTGTCCAAAATAGACTCGACCCACTCGGTGCGACTGATCTCCGCGGTCGGCCGCAGGCTGCCGGCCAACTGCACCGCCGTGGGCAAGGTCCTGCTCGCCGGGCTGTCCAGGGAGGAGGTCAGCCGCCGCCTCAAGGGACACCGGCTGACCGCGCTCACCGAGCACAGCATCACGTCCCGCCCGGAGCTGCTCGCCCAGCTGGACGCGGTCCGCGTGACCGGCGTCGCGCACGAGCGCAGCGAGTCCAATCCGGACGCCGGCTGCGTGGCCGCGCCGGTGGTGGACTCGCGCGGCGAATGGGTCGCCGCGATGAGCATCTCCATCCCGACCTCGCGCCACGACCAGGAGTCCTGGCGCCGCTGGGAAAAACTGGTCCGCGAGGGCGCCGCCGAGCTCTCCCAGCGCCTCGGCGGCCGCCCTCGAGATCCTGCTGATCACGGCTTACACGGCGGTGCAGGTAGCGGAACCTGAGGCGGCCCCTCGCTGTGGGATCGCCTCCTCATGAACGCCGGTTCACCACGTCGGCGCTGTCCTCGCGAGGAACCACCTCAGAACCCGCGGCGGTGCCGGCTGGGAGCCGGCACCGCCTCAAGGCCCCAGCACGTTGTCCGGCACGTTCTGGAACGCGACCGGGCGCCGGAACCGGTCCACCGCCGCCGTGCCGACCGAGGTGTGCAGCGGCGCCGTGGTCGCCGGGTACGGGCCGCCGTGGTGCATCGCGCGCGTCACGGCCACCCCGGTCGGCCACCCGTTCCACACCACGCGCCCCACGTGCTCGGCCAGCTCGTCGACCAGTTCGGCCGCCACCGGGTCGTCGTCCTCCGCCTGCACGGTTCCGGTGAGCTGCCCGTCGAGGGACCGGACGACGTCCAGCATTTCGGACGCGGTCGAGTACTCCACCACCAGCGAGGCCGGGCCGAAGCACTCGGTCCGCAGCGCCTCGCCGTGCTCCAGCAGCGCCTTCGCGGTCGTGGCCAGCAGTGTTGGCGCCTCGCCGCCGTCGACCAGCGTGCGCACCTCGGCGTGCCCGACCAGCCGGCCGAGCACCGCCGCGTAACCGCTCGCGATGCGCTCGTTGAGCAGCGGCGCGGCGGCCACCTCGCGCACCCGCTCGGCCGCCGCCTCCCCGATCCCGGCCCCGGCCGGGACCACGAACAACCCGGGCTTCGTGCACAGCTGACCGGCGCCCATCGTGAACGAGTCCACGTACCCGGCCGCGATCTCCGGGCCACGCGCCCGCGCCGCCGCCTCGGTGACGAACACCGGATTCACGCTGCCCAGCTCGCCGTAGAACGGGATCGGATCCGGCCGCGAGACCGCCAGGTCGTACAGCGCCCGCCCAGCGGTCGGCGAACCGGTGAACGCCGCCGCCCGGACGCGGGGATCGGTCAGCGCGGCCCGGCCGTCCTCCTCGCTGTGGATCAACGCGAACACGCCCTCCGGCAGCGCGGCCCGCACGATCTCGCCGGTCGCGTCGGACAACCGGGGGTGGCCGGGGTGCGCCTTGAGCACCACCGGGCAGCCCGCCGCCAGCGCCGACGCGGTGTCCCCGCCCGCGACCGAGAACGCGAACGGGAAGTTGGACGCCGCGAAAACCAGCACCGGCCCGATCGGACGGTGGGTCAGCACCAGCTTCGGCCGCGGCGCGGGCGGCCACGAGGGGTCCGCCTCGTCGACGACCGTGCGCGGCTGGACCTCCTCGGCCAGCAACCGGAGCTGGAACGTGGTGCGCACGACCTCACCACGCAGCCGCGCCTCCGGGATGTGCGTCTCCTCGTGCGCGATCGGCACGAGCTCATCCGCGGCCGCGTCGATGCCGTCCGCGACCTTCTGCAACGCCGCGGCGCGATCGGCGCGCGCCCACGACCGGGCGGCGTCGGCGGCCGCTTCGAGGATGTCGTCCAAGCTCATCGGGTCACCTCCGCGACGGTGGCGGGCACGGCGAGGTCGGCGGCAGGCAGGGCCGAGCCGACGGCCTCCGGCGCGTGCCGGTGGAGCAGTTCGAGACCGATCTCAGCACGACGGACCCGCTCGCGCACCAGCGCGACCGCGGTCGGCGTCAGGTGCGTGCCGCTGGGGTAGATGTTCGGCGCGTTGCGCAGCCCGAACTTGAGGTAGACCGGCGCGGCGACCCGCACGATCTCGGCGATCTCGAAGTGCCGGACGAATCCGCCGAGGTCGTCCGGCGCCTCGATGTAGACGTCCAGGGGCAGGTCGACGGCCGCGCGGATCGCGGCGAGCTGGGCCAGGCTCAGGTCGGTCGGCACGTTGTAGGTGGTGGCCCCGGCCTGTTCGGCGAGCCGGATCGACGCCGGGTTGGCCAGGCCCATCTGCACGCTGACCTTGAACCGCATGTCGACGGGCAGTTCCCCGGCCGCGCGCATGCGGTCGGCGACGCTCAGCACCCCGAGGTCGGTGACCAGCACGCTGCGGATCCCGGCCTCAGCGGTGCGGCGGATGTCCTCCAGCACGTGGACCAGCTGCTCGGCGCCCCGCGCCTGCGCGGCGAAGGGCCCGCCGCCGGACGCCACGGACGCGGCACCGGTGTCCCACCCGGCGACCGGGCGGGCGAACAGGCTCACCTCGACCTCGCGCGCCCGCGCGAGGTCGGCCATCGCGGCCAGCTCCGCGCGCGTCAGCAACATGCCGCCGCTGCCCTGCGAGACGCGGTGCACCACGACCCCGCGGGCGTCGGCCTCGGCGTAGACGGCTTCCAGCGCCTCCGGGCCCTCGACGCTCGGGATCTCCACCCGGTACTGGGCGCCGTCCGGGAACCGCTTGGGGCTCGTCGGCAGCTCACCCGGGTCGCCGGGCGGCAGGCCCAGGGTGCGCAGGAAGTCGCGGGTTCTGTCCACGGTTCACCACCGTTGTTCGAAATTTCGGATGCGGTTCGTAGTCCCGGACGACGTTAGGCGCTGGCCGAACCGCGGTCAAGACGGTTGACACCACCCGAATCCCGACTTTAGGTTCGGAGAGCCGAACGTCATCCGAGATATCGGACGAGCAGACAACGGAGTCACCCGTGCCCCCAGCCATCCTGCGCAAGATCAGCCTGCGCCTGCTGCCCTTCCTCGGGCTGCTGTACGTGATCGCCTACATCGACCGGTCCAACGTCGGGTTCGCGAAGCTGACCCTGCAATCCGAGCTCGGCCTGTCGGCGACCGTCTACACGCTCGGCCAGGTGTTCTTCTTCGTCGCCTACGCGCTGCTGGAGGTGCCGAGCAACCTCGCACTGCACCGCTACGGCGCGAACCGGTGGATCGCGCGGATCATGCTCACCTGGGGACTGGTCACCGTCGCGACCGCGCTGGTGTCCACGACCTGGCAGTTCTACCTGGCGCGGTTCGCGCTCGGGGCGGCCGAGGCCGGGTTCTTCCCCGGCGTCATCTACTACCTGACCCGCTGGTTCCCGGAAAGCCACCGCAGCAAGGCGATCGGGCTGTTCATGCTGGCCGGCCCGGTGTCGTTCATCATCGGCAACCCGGCGATGGGCGCGCTGAACGACCTGCACGGCGTCCTCGGCCTGGAGGGCTGGCAGTGGATCTTCGTCGCGACCGGCGTCCCCGCCGTGCTGCTGACGCCGATCGTGCTGTGGGTCCTGCCGAAGTCGCCCGAGACCGCCAAGTGGCTGACCGACGACGAGCGCACCTGGCTGACCGGCGAGCTGCGCCGCGAGGCCGAGGCCGCCGGCGCCCAGCCGCACAGCCCGTGGGCGGTGCTCAAGGACTCACGGGTGCTGGCGATGGCCCTGTTCTTCCTGTGCTTCCCGCTCGCCACCTACGGACTCGCGTTCTGGCTGCCGACGATCGTGAAGGGCTTCGGCGACCTGTCCGGCTTCGGCGTCGGCGCGGTGTCGGCGATCCCGTACGTGTGCGTCATGGCTGGTCTTCTCGTGGTGCCGCGGCTGGCCAACCGGCGCGAGGCGCCCTTCGGCTGGCTCGCGTTGATGCTCGGCTTCTCGATCGCCGGGTTCCTCGTGGCCGCGACCGCGAGTGCCCCGTGGCTGCAGATGATCGGGCTGTGCGTCGCGTCGATCGGCGGCTACGCGGCCCAGCCGGTGATGTGGGGCCTGGTGCCGAAGTTCCTCGCCGGGGCGACCGCGGCCGCGGGCATCGCCGCGATCAACGGCATCGGCAACCTCGGCGGCGGGTTCGGCCCGATGGGCATCGCGGCGATCGTGGACGCCACCGGTTCGGCCGCGACCGGCCTGTACTTCCTGATCGCGGTGTCCGTGCTCGGCTTGTTCGGCACGTACGGGCTGCGCCGGGTGCTGCGCCGCCGCGCGGACACCGCGAAGGTGCTGACCAGCTAGAAGGAGAAGCAGCCGAGTGCGGCGTTGCCGGTGCGGGCGACCGCGTCGAAGAACTCCCGCAGCGTGGCGTAGTTCACCGAAAGGTACTCCAGCTCCTCGTCCGAGTGGGTGTCCCAGATCCGCGGGTAGATTTCGCGGGCCATCATGTCGGCGGGGTCGTAGTGCTCGGCGAGCCGCTCGAACGGCGCGGCGTTCAGCGACTCGGCGATGCTCTTGACCGTCTCCGGCGGGAAGCCGTTGAACTCGTCGCCGTCGTGTTCGATGGGGTCGCCGTCCATGCGCAGGTCCACATCGACCCCGGCGGCGTCGAGGAGGTACTGGATGCCGTCCCAGGCCTTCTCGATGAACCCGTCGCGGACGGTCGCGTCGTCGCTGAGCTCGTCGTACAGCTCTTCGGCCAGCCTGCCGTCGTCCATCACGCCGTCCAGCTGCTCCGGCGTGACCTCGATGAACCCCAGTGTCATTCCCATCGGCAGAAGGTATCCAGGTCACACCCATCACCACCCTGGGCGGGGTGTGCCCGCACCACAGCTAGACTCGGCTGGTACCGCCTACCTGCGATTACTGGAGCGACCCGCCGTGGCCCGTGTGGTGGTTGACGTCATGCCCAAGCCCGAGATCCTCGACCCGCAAGGTCAAGCCGTCGCCGGGGCGCTGCCGCGGCTGGGCTTCACCGGGGTCACCTCGGTGCGCCAGGGCAAGCACTTCGAGCTCGAGGTCGACGACTCGGTCGACGACGAGACGCTCGCCAAGATCGCCGAGGGCTTCCTCGCCAACCCGGTGATCGAGGAGTGGACCGTGCGGAGGCTCCCGTGAAGATCGGTGTGATCACCTTCCCCGGCACGCTGGACGACGTGGACGCGGTCCGCGCCGCCCGCTATGCCGACGCGGAGGCCGTCAACCTGTGGCACGCCGACGAGGACCTGCGCGGTGTCGACGCGGTGATCGTGCCCGGCGGCTTCTCCTACGGCGACTACCTGCGCTGCGGCGCGATCGCCCGCTTCGCCCCCGTGATGTCGTCGGTGGTCGACGCGGCCAAGGGCGGCATGCCGGTGCTCGGCATCTGCAACGGGTTCCAGATCCTGTGCGAGGCCGGGCTGCTGCCGGGCGCGCTGGTGCGCAACAAGAAGCTGCACTTCGTGTGCCGCGACCAGTGGCTGCGCGTGGAGAACAACACCACGGCGTGGACGACCCGGTACGAGGCGGGCGCCGAGATCCTGGTGCCGCTCAAGTCCGGCGAGGGCGGCTACGTCGCCGACCAGTCCACGCTGGACGAGCTGGAGGGCGAGGGCCGCGTGGTGTTCCGCTACGTCGGCGAGAACCCGAACGGCTCGCGTGACGACATCGCGGGCATCTGCAGCGCCAACGGCCGCGTCGTCGGCCTGATGCCGCACCCCGAGCACGCGATCGACGCGCTGACCGGCCCCAGCGACGACGGGCTGGGGATGTTCCTCAGCTTGGTCGACAGCCTCGTCAACGCCTGATCCGGCGGGTTCCTCCGGGGGCGCCGGGCCTCCGGAGGAACCTCAGCCGACGTTGGCGGCCGTCACCAGGCGGGAGTACGGGCCGTTCGCGGCGAGCAGTTCGGCGTGCGTGCCCAGCTCGGTGATCCGCCCGGCCTCCAGCACCGCGACCCGGTCGGCCGCCGCCGCGGTGTGCAGCCGGTGGGCGATCGCGATCACGGTCCGGCCGTCCAGCACCCCGCTCAGCGACCGCTCCAGGTGGCGGGCCGACGAGGTGTCCAGCAGCGAGGTCGCCTCGTCGAGCACCACCGTGTGCGGGTCGGCCAGCACGACCCGCGCCAGCGCGAGCTGCTGCGCGGTCGCGGCGGGTACGGCCAGCGCGCCCGAGCCGAGCTTCGTCTCCAGGCCGTCCGGCAGCCCGTCGAACCAGTCGCGCAGCCCGACCGCGGCCAATGCGCGCACCAGCTCCTCGTCCGGCCACGAGCCCGCCGGCAGCGTCAGGTTCTCCCGCAGCGTCCCGGAGAACACGTGGTGCTCCTGGGTCAGCAGCAGCACCTCGCCGCGCAGCACGTCCTCGGCCAGCTCGGACACCTCCGCGCCGCCGATCGTCACCGAACCCGAACCGGGCGCGGCGACCCCGGCCAGCAGCCTGCCGAGCGTCGACTTGCCCGCACCGGACGGGCCGACGATCGCCAGCCGCTGCCCCGGCGGCACCCGCAGGTCGATGCCGTGCAGCACCTCGCGGCCTGCCGAGTAGCCGTAGTGCACGTCGCGCACCACGATCTCCTGGCCACGCGGCCGCGGTCCACCCGCGCGTTCCGCCTCGCCCCGCACTCCCAAAACGCGGCGCAGCGCCGTGCCGGACACCTGCAGGTCCTCGACCCACCACATCGCCTCTTCGAGCGGCCCGGCCAGCGCCTGCACGTACACCACCATCGTGGTGATCGTGCCCAGCCCGACCAGACCCTCGCCGTACGCCCAGCCACCGAGCAGCAGCACCGCCGCCACCGGCGTGACCTGCGCGATCTGCATCCACGGGAGCCACCCGACGGTCACCCCGCGCAGCCGCTGTTCGCCGCGGACCGCCCCGGCCAGCGTGCGGTTCCCGAGCGCGATCCGCCGCCCGGTCAGCCCGAGTGCCTCCGCCGTGCGCGCGCCCTCGGTGGTCTCGTGCAGGCTCGACTGCACCTCCGACCACTGGTCGAGCATCTCCTCGACGATCCGCGGCGCGCGCCGGACGTACCAGCGCATGGTGAACACCACGATCGGCACCGCGACCAGCAGCCCGAGCGACAGCAGCGGCGAGGTGACGATCATCCCCGCGACGGTCAGCACGATCGTGATCAGCGCGATCGAGATCTCCGGGATCGCGTTGCGGACCGAGAAGTCGATCCGGTCGGCGTCGGTGGTCGCGCGGCTGATCAGGTCACCGGTGCCTGCCGCCTCGACGGTGCCCAGCGGCAGCCGCAGCGCGCGCTCGACGAACCCCTCGCGGGTCTCGGCCAGCACGCGCTCGCCGAGCATCCCGGTGCTGAAGCGCGCGAGCCGCTTCAGCACCGCCTGCACCACCAGGATCACCACGAACGCGAGCGCGAGCAGGTCGATCCGGCTGTCCCCGGCCACCGCGAGGTCCACCAGGCGCCCGAGGATCTGCGGGCCGGCGAGCCCGGCGATCGTGGCCAGGCCGAACAGCCCGATCACGACGCCGAACTCGCGGCGGTTCACGCGCAGCAGGTCCCGCGCCCAGCGCCGGGCCTCGGCGCCGGTCGCGAGAACTAGCTTGAAACGCATGTGATCACCTCGTCCGCCACCGCTTTCCACAGTGGACTTTCCGTGAAGACGACGGTCGTGCGGCCACGGCGCAGCTCGGTGACCCGCTCGGTGATGCGGGCCTCGGTGTGCGCGTCGACGGCCGAGGTCGGTTCGTCGAGCAGCAGGGTGTCGGCGTCCAGTGCCAGCGCGCGGGCCAGGTTCAGCCGCTGCCGCTGGCCGCCGGACACCTCGCGGCCCCGCTCGCCGATCAGCTCGTCGAGCCCGTTCGGCAGGCCCAAGACGATGTCCTCGGCGTCGGCGGCCCACAGCGCGACCTCCGCCCGCTCGGCCGGGACCAGCTGATCCCGCAGGATGCCGGAGAACCACAGGTCCTGGTTGTGCGCGTAGACCACGCGTGACCGGAGTTCGGCCAGCGCCACGTGGTCGGCGGGCACGCCGGACACGAGTACCCGCTCGCCGGGCTCCGGGTCGGCGAACCGGGCCAGCCGCGCGGCCAGCGCCTCGGCATCCGGCCCGGCGTCCACGACGGTCAGCTTCCCGGCCACCGCGGTGAACCCGGAGGTCGTGTCGTGCAGCTCCAGCGGCCCGTCCGGCAGCGCGACCGGCGCGTCCGGCTCGGACAGCAGCGGCCGCAGGCTCAGCACTCCGCAGACCTTCTTCGCCGACACCATCGCCGAGGAGAACGCGGCGGTGAACTCGGTCGCCGTGCTCACCGGCACCACCAGGAAGACCGACGACGAGTAGAACGCCACCAGCTCACCGACGCTGATCGTGCCCGCCGCGACGAACCGCGCGCCGAGCCAGGTGATCGCCACCGTGACCAGTCCGGGCAGCAGCACCTCGGCGCCCACCAGCCACGACTCGCTGCGCGCCACCTCGACGCCCGCCCGCCGGACCCGCTGGCTGGCGCCGCGGAACCGGCCGAGGAACTGCTGCTCGCCGCCGACGCCGCGGAGGATCCGCAGACCCGACACGATGTCCGCGGCCAGCGCGTTCACGCTGGACAGCTCCTCGCGCTGCACGCCCTTGCGGCGTTGCAGCGGCGCGACCAGCTTGCCCATGCTCAGCGTCGCGAGCGGGACCCCGACCAGCGCGATCACGCCCAGCAGCGGCGACATGCCGATCAGCACCAGGCTGACGGTGAGGAAGGCCACCACCGAGCCGAACAGCCGGCCTGCCACCTCGAACACGTTGCCGATGTGGTTGATGTCCGAGGAGGACACCGCCATCACGTCACCGGTCCCGGCCTGCGGGCGCAGCGACGCCCCGAGCCGCGCGGTGTGCTCGACGACCGCGCGCTGCGTCATCGCCGCGCCGTGGATCCACATGGTGTGCACGGCGAAGATCAGCGCGCCTGCGCACACCGCCTGCGCCACGCCGAGCAACACGACCAAGCCGACCCCGCCGAGCAGGTCCTCGCCGGCGCGGATGTCCTCGACCACCCCGCCGATCACGAGCGGCAGCAGCGCGCCGGGCAGCAGCCACAGCGCGCCCAGGACGCACGCGGACACGGCGAGCCACGGCCGCGCCCGCAGGAGCGCGCCCAGGAATCGCAGTGGCGTGAGCCGGGACCGGAGGCGCATGACAACAGACGGTAAGTGCCCCAGCTCACCTCACGCGACCGATTTTCTGCCGGTCAGAGCGCTGCAAGTACCCTGGAGGCCGTGACCGACACCCTGGCCATCGACACGACCGAGCGGGCCGCGGAAACGCCGGACCTCCCGCAGCCCTACCGCGAGCTCGGGCTCGCCGACGACGAGTACGCGCGCATCCGCGAGATCCTGGGCAGGCGGCCGACGGACGCCGAGCTGGCCATGTACTCGGTGATGTGGAGCGAGCACTGCTCGTACAAGTCGTCGAAGAAGCACCTGCGCTACTTCGGCGAGACCACCACCGAGGAGATGCGCTCGAAGATGCTCGCCGGGATCGGCGAGAACGCCGGTGTCGTCGACATCGGCGACGGCTGGGCGGTCACCTTCAAGGTCGAGAGCCACAACCATCCGTCCTATGTGGAGCCTTACCAGGGCGCCGCGACGGGTGTCGGCGGCATCGTGCGCGACATCCTCGCGATGGGCGCGCGGCCGCTCGCGGTGGCCGACTCGCTGCGCTTCGGCCCGGCCGACGCCCCGGACACCCGCCGCGTGCTGCCGGGTGTCGTGGCCGGCGTCGCCGGGTACGGCAACTGCCTCGGCCTGCCCAACATCGGCGGCGAGGTCGCCTTCGACGCCAGCTACGCGGGCAACCCGCTGGTGAACGCGCTGTGCGTGGGCGCGATGCGCACCGAGGACCTGCACCTGGCGTTCGCGTCCGGCACCGGCAACAAGATCATCCTGTTCGGCGCGCGGACCGGTCTGGACGGCATCGGCGGCGTGTCGGTGCTGGCCAGCGACACGTTCTCCGGCGACGAGAACTCCGGCGGCCGCAAGAAGCTGCCGAGCGTCCAGGTCGGCGACCCGTTCACCGAGAAGGTGCTCATCGAGTGCTGCCTGGAGCTGTTCCAGCAGAAGCTCGTCGTCGGCATCCAGGACCTCGGCGGCGCGGGCCTGTCCTGCGCGACGTCCGAGCTGGCCGCGGCCGGCGACGGCGGCATGCACGTCGAGCTGGACAAGGTGCCGCTGCGCGCCGAGGGCATGACCCCGGCGGAGATCCTCTCCAGCGAGTCGCAGGAGCGGATGTGCGCGGTCGTCGAACCGTCCAAGGTGGACGCCTTCCTCGCGGTGTGCGCGAAGTGGGACGTCATCGCCACCGTCATCGGCGAGGTCACCGACGGTGACCACCTGGTGGTGACCTGGCACGGCGAGACCGTGGTGGACGTGCCGCCGCGCACCGTGGCGCACCAGGGCCCGGTGTACGACCGGCCGGTCGCCCGTCCGTCCACTCAGGACGAGCTGCAGGCGGACACGCCGGAGAAGCTGCACCGTCCGTCCACTCCGGACGAACTGCGGGAGACGCTGCTGAAGGTGGTCTCGTCGCCGAACCAGGCGTCGAAGGAGTGGGTGACCGACCAGTACGACCGGTACGTGCGCGGCAACACGGTGCTGTCGCAGCCGTCGGACGGCGGCATGATCCGCATCGACGAGGAGACCGGGCGCGGCGTCGCGGTGTCGACGGACTGCAACAGCCGGTTCGTGTACCTCGACCCGTACGCGGGGGCGCAGATCGCGCTGGCCGAGGCGTACCGCAACGTGGCGACGACGGGCGCCACCCCGCTGGCCGTGACCGACTGCCTGAACTTCGGGGCGCCCACGGACCCGGGCGTGATGTGGCAGTTCGAACAGGCCGTGCACGGCATCGCCGACGGTTGCGCGCAACTCGGCATCCCGGTGACCGGCGGCAACGTGAGCTTCTACAACCAGACCGGTGAGACGGCGATCCTGCCGACGCCGGTGGTCGGCGTGCTCGGCGTGATCGACGACGTGCGGCGGCGCATCCCGACCGGGATCGGCGCCGAGGCGGGCGAGACGCTCCTGCTGCTCGGCGAGACGCACGACGAGTTCGGCGGTTCGGCGTGGGCGCACGTGATCCACGGGCACCTGGGCGGGCTGCCGCCGAAGGTGGACCTGGAGCGCGAGCGGCTGCTGGCGGAGATCCTGGTCGCCGGTTCGCGCGACGGGATGATCTCGGCCGCGCACGACCTGTCCGACGGCGGCCTGGCGCAGGCCCTGGTAGAGATGGTGCTGATCGGCCAGTGCGGGGCGCGGGCCCTGCTCGACGAGGACGCCGACCCGTTCGTGCAGCTGTTCTCGGAGTCCACCGGGCGGGTCCTGGTGGCGGTGCCGCGGACCGAGGAGCTGCGGTTCACGGAGATGTGCACGGCCCGCGGCCTCCCCTGGCGCAAGGCCGGCGTCGTGGACCCGGAGGCGGGCGGCCTGGAGATCCAGGGCGTGGCGACCTTCGGGATGGAAGAACTGCGCGACGCGTTCGAGAGCACGCTCCCGAAGCTGTTCGACTGAGGAGTCGCGGACGCTACTGCCGCAGTGCGGTGGCGCCCGCGAACTCGGCACCGTCGAAGATGACCGGGCCGTGGGTTCCAGGGCAGTGAGTGGACGCGGCCGCGGAACTCGACGTGGTCGGCGGTCGGGAGTTCCACCGGCTTGGCCGAAGCGTCGATCCGTGACGCGTCCGGCACGGAGCAGCTTCAGCTGATGCCGCCCGTGCTCGGAGCACCGATCGTCCTCGCCGCGCGGCACCGGTCGTTGGGCCACCGCGCGATCACTGTGGCATGCCGGAACCCTAGATCAGGCTCTTCTGCAGCAGGAGCGTGTCGAGCCAGCGGTCGTGCTTGTAGCCGACGTTGCGCAGCACCCCGACGTCGGCGAAGCCGCGGCGGCGGTGCAGCGCCGGTGAGGCCGGGTTGCGTTCCGGGTCGGCGATCACCGCGATCACCTCGCGGATTCCGTTCTCCTGGCATCGGGACAGGAGCGCGTCCAGCAGCGCGCCGCCCACGCCGCGGCCCGTCGACCACGGGGCGAGGTAGATCGAGTTCTCCGCCGTGCGGCGGTAGGCCGGGCGCGTCTTCCACGGCGAGCAGTACGCGTAGCCGGCGACGCGGCCGTCCACTTCGGCCACCAGGAACGGGAGGCCGGCGTCGGTGATCGCGGTGAAACGGCGAGTCCATTCGGTCAGGTCCGGCGGTTCCAGCTCGAACGTCGCCGTGCTGGTCCGCACGTAACCCTCGTAGATCCCCGCGATGGCCGGCAGGTCGGCCACTCCAGCCGATTTCACTATAGGAGAAGCAACCACTACTATAGGATACATGGATCTCGACGCGCTGGGCAGGCGCATCCAGACCGCCCGCACCGGGCGCGGCATGACGCTGCAGGGGCTCGCCGACCGGTCGGGGGTCAGCGTCAGCATGTTGTCCGCCGTCGAACGGGGCTCGAAGGCGCCGACCGTCGTGGTGCTGGACCGGATCGCGAAGGGGCTCGGGCTACCACTGACGGACCTGCTCACCGAGCCGCCGCGGATGGTCGTGCGCCGGGCCGCGGACCAGGACGTGGTCGACGAGCCGGGCGGGTGGCAGCGGACGATCCTCACCCCCGTCGTGCCGGGGGTGAACTTCGAGTGGATCCGCTCGACGCTGCCCGCGGGCTGCGAGGCCGGCACGTACCCGCCCTACGCGGCGGGCTCCCACGAGTTCATCTACGTGCAGTCCGGCGTCCTCACGCTGACGATCGACGAGGACACCCTGGAACTGGAAGAGGGTGACAGCCTCTACCTCCCGGCAGACGTCACCCTCTCCTACGCCAACCGCGCCGCGACGCCCTGCACGTACTACGTCGCGGCGCTGATCATGCGGCCGAGGCGCCCCGGCCTCGGCCGCCGATCCGGCTAGAACACCCCGAACACCGAGACGCAGAAGCCCTCGCCGTCGAAGTTCTCCGCGAAGAACAGGCCGGTGACCTGCTCGCCCTGCTGCGTGCCGGTCAGGTCGCCGGACACCATGGTGTCCGTGGCGCTGTCGTAGGTCGGCGTCACGTTGGCGCGCTTCTCGGCGGCCTCCCGCGCGTCGTCCTTGTTGTCCTGCGTCGCGTCGGAGCAGACCAGCGAGGTCACGCCGTTGACGTCACCGGCCGCCATCTTGGCCAGGAAGTCCTCGACCATCGCCTTGCCGTCGCTGCCGCCGGTGCCCCCGGTCGACGAGCTGCTGGACGACGTCGGCGTGCGGCTGCTCGACGAGCGCGAGGTGGACGTGCGGGTCGAGCCGCCGCTGCCGGACGCCCTGGTCTCCAGGTCCTTCCAGCACCACTTGCCGTTGACCTTCGCCAGCGTGCCGGTGCCGGTGCCGTCCTCGCCGCCCGCGCTGGCGGTGAACTCGACCGTCGCGGTGTCGCCGTTCTCCGTGATCTTGCCGATCGTGATGCTGTCGACGTCGTTGACGTCCTCGATCGCCGACGTGACCGACCGGTCCGCGTCCGCGCACTTCAACGCGTTGAGCGCGTTCTTGTCGTGGTTCCGGATCCCGTCGATCACCTGCTGCGCGACCGCCTGGGGCCCGTCGTCCTTCGAGTCGCCGAGGAAGAATCCCGGCACCCAGAACCCGGTGATGCCCAGCGCCGCCAGCACGACGACGAGACCGACCGACAGGCCGATCCACAGGCCCTTCTTGCTGCCGCCACCGGGCGGCGGTCCGCCGTAGCCGAACTGCGCGGTCTGCGGGTAGTTCGGGTCGTAGCCCGGGTACTGCTGGCCGTAGCCAGGCTGCTGCCCGTAACCGGGCTGCTGGCCGTACTCGGGCTGGCCGTAGGGCTGCTGGCCCGGGTACTGCTGACCGCCGTACTGCCCACCCTGCTGCGGAAAGCCCCCGGACTGGGGATAGCCGCCCTGCTGCTGGCCGTACGGATCTGGTTGCTGACCGTAATCCGGCTGTCCCGGCTGCGGTGGGTAGGTCATCGACGTCGCCCTTCCTGGATCGCTACGCCCTGCTCGGACGTATCGGCGCCGAACCTGGTTCCCCCACGCCCGGACATCGCACTGATCACGGGCATTGTGCCTGGCGACCCCGACAAAAGCGAAGGAGACTCCCACCACGGACGGGCGGGAGCCCCCTCGCGGTCAGCCCTTCGAGGTGGCGAGCACCTGCAGCCGGTCGTACGCGCCGTTGAAGGTGTTCTGGTCGATCGGGCTCGACGAGTACTGCCAGAACGTGTGGAAACCCCAGTTGTAGGGCAAGGTGCCCACCGTCGAGGCGTAGCGCGCGATCCACAGCGGGTTCGTCGCCGCGAACGCCCCGTCGACGCACTGGTTCCACCAGCTCGTGCTGGTGTAGATCACCGGGTACCGCCCGGTGCGGGCGTGGTAGGTGTCACTGAAGTCCTTGATCCACGCGGTCATCCCGCTCTTGGACAAGCCGTAACAGGTCGGGCCGTACGGGTTGTACTCCATGTCCAGCGCGCCCGGCAGCGTCTTGCCGTCCGCCGACCAGCCCCCGCCGTGGTCGACGAAATAGTTCGCCTGCGCGGCGCCGGACGCCGTGTCCGGGGTGGCGAAGTGGTAGGCGCCGCGGATCATGCCGATGTTGTAGGAACCGTTGTACTGCTGCGCGAAGTACGGGTTGGTGTAGTACGTGCCTTCGGTCGCCTTGACGTAGGCGAACCGCTTGCCCTGGCCCCAGTAGTTCGCCCAGTCGACGTTGCCCTGGTGGCCGCTGACGTCGATGCCCTCCACCGTCGCGGCCGCCGCGGTGTCGCCGGCGGCGGCGGCCTGCGTCTCCGCGGTCGAGTGATCGCCCTCGACGCGCGCGATCTGCGAACCCATCGGGTGATCGTAACGAGCGACGTAGTCGTCGACCGGCATCCCGTCGACAGTGGCCGGAGCCGCGCCGGCCGGGGCCAGGGCGCCGAGCACGAGCACGGCGACCGACGCGGCGGTGGCGGACGTGGCGAACCGCCACCATCTCTTCCGTGGAGCAGACATACCCGAGTCCTTTCCATTGCCCTCGCTGAGGACGGTCTTGGTTGCAGGGAGACCGTCCAGGCCGTGATTCTTGATGACGACTTGCCGCTTTGTCACCGAATCCCGTGAATTTCAGATGGCGAGTGGGTGATTCCCGCATGTCGCCGACGACGGCCCGACTTTCGTAGTAACTCGACCGGATTACGACGTCAGTTGTTGGTGGCGAAACCCTTGACCTGCTCCAGCGGCCCGTTGAACAGGTTCTGGTCGCCCGGCAGCACTCCGGAATCGGCGAACTGCCAGATGAACTGGCGCGACTACCCGGCGGGCAGCGGGCCGACGGTCGGCTGGTAGCGGGCTATCCACAGCGGATTGTTCTGCCCGAAGCCCGCGTTGTTCCCGGTGCACTTGTTCCACCAGTTCGTCGAGGTGTAGACGACCGGGAAGCGGCCGGTGCGGGCGTGGTAGGTGTCCGAGAAGTCGCGGATCCACTCGCCCATGCGCGTCGGGTCGAGGCCGTAGCACGCCTCGCCGTACGGGTTGTACTCCACGTCGAGCGCCCCGGGCAGCGTCCGCCCGTCCGGCGTCCAGCCGCCGCCGTGGGCGAGGAAGTACTCAGCCTGCTCGCGGCCGCCGGAGACGTCCGGGCGCGCGAAGTGGTAGGCGCCGCGGATCATCCCGATGTTGTAGGAACCGTTGTACTGCTGGGTGAAACGCTTGTTGATGAACCCGGTGCCCTCGGTAGCCTTGACGTAGACGAACCGGCCGCCCGCCCCCCAGGCGCTCGGCCAGTTCACGTCACCCTGGTGCCCGCTGACGTCGTGCCCCAGCGCGCCGGAATCCGCGTTGTACCGGGGCGGATCGCCCTTGCCCTCGACAGCGGCGATCTGCGAACCGGCGAAAGTGCTTTCCGCCTTCGAGTAGTCCGGTGTGGACGCGGCGGACGACCCCGCTCCGCACACGGCGGTCGTCCCCAGCGCCACGGACACGAGCAGCGTGCCCAGGCGCAGTTTCGAACTCCAGAATTGCACGGCGACTCCCATCCTCCGATGGTCGTCACGATGCCTCGATGGAGCGCTTTTTGCGAGTCGGCTTAGCTCGAAAGCGTGATGCGACTGGCTTAACCGTGCGGAATGTTTAGTCTTTTTGCTCCTGCTCGAGCGCGGCCACCAGGTGCTCGGCAGGCACCACCGCGGTCACCACGTCGTGCGGGTTGATCGCCACCGCGTGACCCGCGAGCAGCGGCACCATGTCGCGGCCGAGGACCGCCCTCGCGTGCGGCCACTCCGGCGGCACCAGCGACTTCGACGTGTACGCGGGCACCAGGACGCGGCCGTCGGTGTTGTGGAACCCGATGACGGTGCGCTGCATGGGCGCGAGCGCATAGACGAACAGCGTCGAGTCGAGGATCACCGGCGGCAGGTCGCTCGCCGGCCGGTGGTTGGTCCGGACCAGCTGCAGCAGCCGCTCCAGGTCGTTGCGCGGCTCCGGGAACCCGAGCGCCTTCGGCGACGGCCGGTAGCGGTCGTTGGGGTGGAAGTCCTCCACGATGTTGCCGCTGCCGTTGACCGGGTACGCGCCCACGACGGCCCACGACGGCACCGGCCCGTTGGGGTCGAACGCCTCGTCGATCACGTAGAGCCAGCTGTTCGGGTTCGCCCTGGCGTTGGCGCGCATCTCCTCGGTGATCTTGGGCTTGCCCGTCTTGTGCTCGGGCTGAGGATTGGGTAGAAGCCGATCCGCCTCGTCCCGCTGCGCCATGTGCGAACCCCGTGTTTCCGCGTCACCTTGCTCACGTCTGCTGCTGTGCACTCTACTGTTTGACCATGCCCGCACCGCGTCCGGTTGACCCCGCTGAGTTGAGAGCCGCGCTGCAGGTCGTTTCGGCTTGGTTGAGCGGAGAAGCCGACCGGCCTGCCCGCCCGGAGCTCGCCGCGGCCGTCCGGCTGAGCCTGCGCACGCTCGCCCAGGACGCCCCCGGCAGGAGTGTCGAGGTGCGGGTGCCGCCGTTCGCGGCGGTGCAGTGCGTCGAGGGGCTGCGGCACACCCGCGGCACGCCGCCGAACGTGGTCGAGACGGACCCGCGGACGTGGCTGGAACTGGCCACGGGCCGTCTCGAATGGACGGACGCGGTGCGGGAGGGCCGGGTCACGGCGTCCGGGACCCGGGCCGACCTCTCGCACTGGCTGCCGATCGTGCGCCTCTAGGACCACCCACGCAGCTCGCACCGCCTAGCAAGCCGCCACTCTTGGTTACGGTTTACGGCCGACACCGCCGGCGATGCACTGGCGGACGAGGTTCAGGGGCTGCAGCCGCGGGCCGTCCGGCCACCAGTCGTCGCACAGGACGAGGCCGGGCTCGACCATCTCCAGGCCGGGGAACAGGGCCTGGATCTCCTCCCTGGTCCGGAACCGGCCGCTGCCCATCGGGCTGTGGACGAACTTCTCCTCCATCTTCGCGGCCAGCTCGGCGTGCTCCGGTGTGCCCGGGTTGTAGAAGTGGGCGATGGAGACGTACGAACCGGGGGCCAGCGCGTCGATGTAGGTGGCCATCTTCTCGCCGCCGTCGTCGCCGAGGTAGTGGTGCCAGGTGCCGATCTGCAGCAACGCGATCGGCCGGGAGAAGTCCAGGAACTCGCGGATCTCCGGGTGCTCCAGGATCTGCTCCGGCTGGAAGATGTCCGCGGCGACGAAGTGGGTGCGGTCGTTCTCCTCGAGCAGCGCGCGGCCGTGCGCGAGCACCACCGGGTCGTTGTCGACGTAGAGGACCTTCGCCTCGGGGTGCACCCGCTGCACGACCTGGTGGGTGTTCTCGGCAGTCGGCAGCCCGGAGCCGAGGTCGAGGAACTGGTCGATCCCGGCCTGCATGGCCAGGAACCGGCAGGAGCGGATCAGGAAGTCCCGGTTGGCCCAGGCCAGGTCGTTGACCTGCGGGGCGACGGTGCGGACCTGCGCCAGCACCTGCCGGTCGATCTCGTAGTTGTCCTTGCCGTTGAGCGCGGCGTCGTACACGCGCGCGATGCTCGCCCTCGTCGGGTCCACACCTACGGGAACTGCACTCGGATAGGGAGCGGTGGCACCGGACATCGCGGGTCTCCCGGGCGTATCGAATGTGAATGGAATTGTCGGACCCACGTAGGGTAAGGGGCGTGCCGCGCCCGGTAAATCCACACCGCGCTTGACTGCGGCTCACCGCGCTGTAAGTTGGATGACTGGTGATTTCTGCGAGGAAGGGTCTTTGATGGCTCCCATCGACCTCCCCGGCTCCGAACAGGCCACCGGCCCGACGGCTCGCCGGATGATCCTCGGCACCCAGCTCCGCCGCCTGCGCGAGAAGGCGGGCATCACGCGCGCCAAGGCGGCATGGGAGATCCGCGCGTCCGAGTCGAAGATCAGCCGGATGGAGCTGGGTCGCGTCGGCTTCAAGGAACGCGACGTCACCGACCTGCTGACCATGTACGGCGTCCACGACCCGGCCGAGCGGGAATGGGCCGTCAAGATGGTCAAGGAGTCCAACCAGCCCGGCTGGTGGCACCCCTACAACGACCTCGTCCCCGGCTGGTTCGACAACTACATCGGCCTGGAGGAGGCTGCCTCCCGGATCCGCACGTACGAGCTGATGTTCGTGCCCGGCCTGCTGCAGACCGAGCGCTACGCGCGTGCGGTGATCAGCCACGGCGACCCGGACAGCCGGGACGAGGGCGTCGAGCGCAAGGTGGGCCTGCGGATGCGCCGCCAGAAGCTGCTCAGCGGGCCGAAGCCGCCGCGGCTGTGGGCGGTCCTGGACGAAGCCGTGCTGGAGCGGCCGTTCGGCGGCGCCGCCGTCCTCAAGCAGCAGATCAGCCACCTGCTGGAGCTCATCGAGCTGCCCAACATCACCATCCAGGTCATCCCGTTCGACATGAGCGGGTTCGCCGCGGAAAGCGCCTTCTCGCTGCTGCAGTTCGCCGAGCCGGACCTGCCGAACATCGCCTACGTCGAGCACCTCAACGGCGCGCAGTACCTGGAGAAGCCGGAGGACCTGGAGGTCTACGGCCGCGCGTTCGACCGGCTCGCCGTCGACGCGGAAACACCCGATCGGACCCGGCAGATGCTGTTGAAGAAGCGGGAAGAGCTTTAGACGAAATGGGTGACGACGAGTAGTCGGAACGAGGCCAGCCAGGCCAGTTTTTGTCACCCGATCGAATTACATGCCCCGCCCCATTCCTCACCCTCCGATCTGGGATTAGTCTCGGCCGTGCACGTGCATTTACCCGTGCAGTCACCAGTGGTAGCGTGATCGCCACAAGGCCAGTGCACGTGCATTTGCACCGCGCAGATGCACTGACCCGGAAGGTTGGGGAAGTATGGCTGAGCAGTTCGTGAACGGCATGCCCGCCGGCGCCCTCACCGGCGCGTCCTGGCGCAAGAGCGCACGCAGCGGAGCCAACGGCAACTGCGTCGAGTTCGCCCAGCTGTCCACGGACCGGTTCGCCGTCAGAAACTCCCGCTACCCCGAAGGCCCCGCGCTCATCTACACCCGCGACGAACTGGCCGCGTTCGTCGCGGGGGCGAAGGACGGCGAGTTCGACGATGTCCTCAACTGACACGGCCAAGTCCGTCGACGACCTGCTGCAGGACCTCATCGCCCGCGGTTACCAGTTCGTGCACCCGCGCGACGCGAAGGGCGCCGTGATCGCGGTCGTCGGCGTCCGCGCGCACGACGCGGTAATCGACGTGGTCCGCCTCAACGCCGAGGACGACGTGGTCGCCACTCGCATCCCCGGCGACGAGGACGACGTCCTCGCCCCGCGGACGGTGCTGTGGCGCACCGCGGGCGAGGCCGCCCCGGTGCTGGACGAGCTGCTCGCCCTGCCGGACGACGCCGCGGCGCCGCCGGACGAGTCGTCCGGTCGCGGCGGCTGCTGGGTGCCCACCGGCACCGGCCGCTCCACCTGGCTCGCCGCGAGCTGACCCGCAAGCCGCTCCCGTGAGGGGGAGTCGGCGCCCGGTGGTCAGTGGCCAGCGCCACTGACCACTGGGCGTCACTTCGATCGTCCACGACCTACACTTGAGTAGGCCTGCCCTCGTCTCCAGGGAGCACTTTCGTGGTTTCCCACCACATCGACGACCAGCCCGAGCGCGAACCGCGAGAAGAGTGCGGTGTCTTCGGTGTCTGGGCCCCCGGTGAAGAAGTCGCGAAGATGGCCTATTACGGCCTGTACGCGCTCCAGCACCGTGGGCAAGAAGCCGCCGGCATCTCGGTCTCGGACGGCAAGCAGATCGTGGTCTTCAAGGACCTCGGACTGGTCAGCCAGGTGTTCGACGAGCAGGTGCTCTCCTCGCTGCAGGGGCACATCGCGGTCGGGCACTGCCGGTACTCCACCACCGGGTCCTCGACCTGGGAGAACGCCCAGCCGATGTTCCGCCACACGGCGACCGGCAGCGGCATCTCCTTCGCCCACAACGGCAACCTGGTCAACACCGCCGAGCTGCGGGACCGCACCCGCGCCGCGGGCCTCAAGCCGCACCGCGAGCTGACCGGCTCCTCCAGCGACTCCGACCTGGTCGTCGGCCTGCTCGCGGACGCCGCCGCGGACAAGGGCACCGAGGCCGCCGCGCTGGACCTGCTGCCCACCCTGCGCGGCGCGTTCTGCCTGGTCTTCGCCGACGAGTCGACGCTGTACGCCGCCCGCGACCCGCACGGCGTGCGCCCGCTGGTGCTCGGCAGGCTGGAGCGCGGCTGGGTCGTCGCGAGCGAGACCGCGGCGCTGGACATCGTCGGCGCGTCGTTCGTCCGCGAGGTCGAGCCGGGCGAGCTGATCGCCATCGACGCCGAGGGCCTGCGGTCCTCGCGCTTCGCCAGCCCGGAGCCCAAGGGCTGCGTCTTCGAATACGTCTACCTGGCCCGGCCGGACACCTCCATCGCCGGCCGCAGCGTGCACGCCACCCGCGTGGACATC
The DNA here is from genome assembly GCF_050958625.1 of Amycolatopsis sp. 3B14. NCBI lineage: Bacteria > Bacillati > Actinomycetota > Actinomycetes > Pseudonocardiales > Pseudonocardiaceae > Amycolatopsis > Amycolatopsis sp. 3B14. Next base: position 155,763 of record NZ_JBHZEN010000020.1, on the reverse strand, counting down.
GGCAAGCGGCTGGCCGCGGAGAACCCGGTCGAGGCCGACCTGGTCATCCCGGTGCCGGAGTCCGGCACCCCCGCGGCGATCGGGTACGCGCAGGCCAGCGGCATCCCGTACGGCCAGGGCCTGGTCAAGAACGGCTACGTCGGCCGCACCTTCATCCAGCCCTCGCAGACCATCCGCCAGCTGGGCATCCGCCTCAAGCTGAACCCGCTGCGCGACGTGATCCGCGGCAAGCGGCTGGTCGTGGTCGACGACTCGATCGTCCGCGGCAACACCCAGCGCGCCCTGGTGCGGATGCTGCGCGAGGCCGGCGCGCTCGAGGTGCACGTCCGGATCGCGTCGCCGCCGGTGCGCTGGCCGTGCTTCTACGGCATCGACTTCGCATCCCGGGCCGAGCTGGTGGCCAACGGCGCCGACCTGGAGGGCATCCGCCGCCTGATCGGCGCCGACTCGCTGGGCTACGTCTCGCTGGACAGCCTGGTCGCCGCGTCCGAGCAGCCGAAGACCCGGCTGTGCACGGCCTGCTTCGACGGCCAGTACCCGATTCCGCTGCCGGACGACGCGCTGATCGGCAAGTACGTGCTGGAAGGGCTCGACCCGGCGGATGCCAGGACCGTCACCCAGGCCGGGTACGGTGCTGAGGATGCCGTCCGGCGTCCGTGAGTCCAGTCGAGTTCAGGAGTCCGCTTGCCGTGAGCGAGTCCACGAGCGCAACCTATGCCGCAGCCGGCGTCGACATCGAAGCCGGTGACCAGGCGGTCGAGCTGCTGAAACCGCACGCGGAGCGCGCGAGCAGGCCCGAGGTGCTTGGCGGGGTCGGCGGGTTCGCCGGGTTGTTCTCCCTCAAGCTGGACCGGTGGAAGGAGCCGGTGCTCGCGTCGTCCACCGACGGTGTCGGCACGAAGATCGCGGTCGCGCAGGCGCTCGACAAGCACGACACGGTCGGCATCGACCTCGTCGCGATGGTCGTGGACGACCTGGTCGTCACCGGCGCCGAGCCGCTGTTCCTGCAGGACTACATCGCCGTCGGCCGGGTCGTGCCGGAGAAGATCGCCGCGCTGGTCGCGGGCATCGCCGAGGGCTGCGTCCAGGCGGGCTGCGCGTTGCTGGGCGGTGAGACCGCCGAGCACCCCGGCCTGATGGGTGAGCACGACTACGACATCTCGGCCACCGGGGTCGGCGTGGTCGAGGCGTCCGAAGTGCTCGGGCCGGAGCGGGTGCGCCCCGGTGACGTGGTCATCGGCATGGGCGCGTCCGGGCTGCACTCCAACGGTTACTCGCTGGCCAGGCACGTGCTGCTGGAGATCGCGCGGATGCCGCTGGAGGGGCACGTCGAGGAGTTCGGCCGCACCCTCGGCGAGGAGATGCTCGAGCCGACCCGGATCTACGCCAAGGACTGCCTGGCGCTGGCCGCCGAGGCCGACGTTCGCACGTTCGCGCACATCACCGGTGGCGGGCTGGAGGCCAACCTGGCGCGGGTCATCCCGGCCGGGCTGCGCGCCGAGCTGGAGCGCAGCACGTGGACGCCGGCGCCGGTGTTCGCGTTGATCCAGCAGCGCGGCAAGGTCGAGCGGGCCGAGATGGAGAAGACGTTCAACATGGGCGTCGGCATGGTCGCGGTGGTCGGGTCCGAGGACGTCGACCGGGCGCTGGCGGTGCTGACCGCGCGGCACGTGCCGGCGTGGGTGCTGGGCGAGATCCGCACGACCGAGGACACCGAGGCCCCGCGCGCGGTGCTGACCGGTGACCACCCCCGGTTCTGACCTGCAGGTTTCCCGGCGGCTGGTGATCCCGGCCGCCGAGCTGCGCGAACGGTTCTCCCGCTCGTCCGGGCCCGGTGGTCAGGGCGTGAACACCACGGACTCGCGGGTCGAGCTGTCCTTCGACGTGGCCCGGTCGCCGACCATTCCGGACGATCTGCGGCCGCGGTTGCTGGAGCGGTTGCGGTCGCGCCTGGTCGACGGGGTGCTGACGATCGCGGCCAGCGAGCACCGCGCACAGCTGGCCAACCGCGAGGCCGCGCGCGAGCGGTTGGTGGCGGTTCTGCGCGCGGCGGCCGCGCCACCCCCGCCGCCGCGCCGCCCCACCAAACCGTCGCGCGGCGCGAAGGAGCGACGGCTGGCGGAGAAGAAGCGCCGGGGCGACGTCAAGCGCGGCCGCCGCGGAAGGTTCGACGACTAGGTCTGTTTCAATGGCGTAGCCACTCGTTGATCGCCGCGATGTGCACGGTCGCCTCGTAGCGAACCGCGAGTTTGTCGAACCGTGTGGCGACGCCTCGGTTGCGTTTGAGGCGGTTGATGCCGCACTCGACCGCGTGCCGTTGCTTGTAGATCTCTGGGTCGAATGCCGGTGACCGCCCACCGGCCCGGCCGCGGTTGCGGCGATGCCGGACCTGATCAGAGGGCTGGGGAATCGTGCACGCGATCCCGCGCCGCCGCAGATAGGCCCGGTTGGCGCGGGAACTGTAGGCCTTGTCCGCCAGGACACGATCCGGCCGGGTCCGGGCTCGCCCACCACCAATCCGGGCGACCCGGACCCTGGCCAGCACCACCTCAAACTGCGGTGAATCACCACGTTGACCGGCGGTCACCAGCAACGACAACGGTTTCTGGCCTTGCTCGGTGGCCAGGTGCAGCTTGGTCGTCCAGCCTCCCCGCGACCGGCCCAGCGCGTGGTCGGCCGGTTCGGGCCCGTCGATACCGCCTGGCGGTTCCTTTTGCAGGTCGCCGTCGATGCGGGCGCCTGCGGCGTGCTGGTGCGCCCGGTTGATCACCCTGCCGTGGTGATCCACAGCTAGTCCAGGCAGAACTCGTTGCCCTCGATGTCGGCCATGACGATGTGCCCGAACGCCATCGGCGGCGCCGGCTCCCGGCGGTGGATCCGCTTCGCGCCGTGGGCGGTCAGTCGCTCGGCTTCCGCTTCCAGCGCTGCCATCCGCTCGTCGCCCCGGAGGCCGGGGGCCGCGCGCACGTCGAGGTGCACCCGGTTCTTCACCGTCTTGCCCTCGGGCACCTTCTGGAAGAACAGCCGTGGGCCCTTGCCGTCGGGGTCGACCACCGCGGAGGCGTCGTTGCGCCGCTCCGGCGGCACGCCCATCGCCTCCAGCGCCTGGTCCCACGAGTCGAACCCGGCGGGCGGGGCCTGCAGCTCGTAACCGAGGGCCTCGGCCCAGAACGCGGAGACCGCGGCCGGGTCGGCGCAGTCGAAAGTGACCTGGATTTCGCGGGCCATGTCAGTTCGCCTCCTGGTGGATCCGGGTGTGCAGGTACAGGTCGCGGAGCAGGGACACTTCGGACAGGTGGTGGATCAGCTCGCGGTTGATGTGCAGGACCAGCGCGGCCATCGGCCATTCAGCGTACGGCCCCTCGGCCTCGCCGCACGGGCGCGCGAGCGCCTCTTCGCCGAGCGACTCCACACCCTTCATCCACATCGCGTACTCGGCGTCGAGCTGGGACAGCGCCTCGTCGGCGGTCGGCGCGTACTCGAACGACTGGTAGTCGGTGGGGGTGCGGCCGAAGTGGGCGGCGTTGCGCACCGCGAGCACGCCGACGATCACGTGCCCGAGGCGCCAGGCGATCGTCGTGATCGGGGCCGGGTCGGGTTCCGGGAACGCGAAGTCGATGGTCACCGACCCGGCCCCGGCCTGCACCGGCGCGGTGCCGGTGCCACGCGGGCGCACGTTCCAGCTGCCCGGCGCGGGTTCCCAGAAGTACTCGTCGTCGGTGAGCCCGGCGAGGCGGTCGCGCAACTGGTTGGTCCAGTGCCAGTCGATCTGGTCGCGGAGCAGTCGGTTCAGGTTCATGGGGGCAAGCATGCAACCAATAGCGGACAGGATCGTTCCGCGATCTCTGGAACCATTCCGGCATGAGCGTGGAAGCCACCGTCGAGCGGGTCTTGCGGCTGCTGGCGCTGCTGCAGCGGCGGCCGTCCTGGACCGCCGCCGAACTCGCCGCGGAGCTGGGCGTCACCGACCGCTCGGTGCGCCGCGACGTGGAGCGTCTGCGCGCGGTCGGCTACCCGGTGCACGCCACGGCGGGCGTCGGCGGCGGCTACCAGCTCGGCGCGGGCACCCGGCTGCCGCCGCTGCTCCTCGACGACGAAGAGGCCATCGCGACCGCGGTGTCGCTCCGGCTGGCGTCCGGCGGCACGGTCGCCGGGGCCGGCGACGCGGCGCTGCGGGCGCTCGCGAAGCTCGACCAGGTCATGCCGCCGCGGCTGCGCGCCGAGGTGCGGGCGGTGCACGGAGCCACCGAGACGCTCGTCGCGGGCATCGAGATCGACGCGGAATTGCTGGTCACGCTCGCCCGCGCGTGCCGGGACGCGGTGCGGGTGCGGTTCCGGTACTCCAGCCGGGGCAGCGAGGACCGCGAGCGCACGGTCGAGCCGGTGCGCATGGTCGCCACCAACCGCCGCTGGTACCTGATGGCCTGGGACGTCGACCGCGACGACTGGCGCACCTTCCGGCTGGACCGGATGCGCGAGGTGACGGCCACGACCTGGCGCTTCCGGCCGCGCGAGCACCCCGACCCGGTGGCGTACGTGCAGCGTTCGGTCAGCGCCGCGCCGTACCGCTACCTCGCCAAGGTGCGGCTGCGGGCCGGCGCCGAGGAGGTGCGGGACCTGGTGCCGCCGCAGGTCGGGCGCGTCGAGGAGGACCGGGACGGGTGGTGCCTGCTCGTCGCGGGCGGCGACCAGCTGGACTGGCTGGCCGTGCACGTCGCCCGGCTGGGCTACGAGGCGGAGATCCTCGAACCGCCGGAGCTGCGCGAGGCCGCGGCCCGGCTCGCCGAACGCGTCGCCGCGATGGCCGGGGACACTCAGACCCCCACCGGGCGCTTGCCGGGCGCGGACTGACGCGGCGCGGGAATCCCGAGCACCGCGCGATCCCGCATCCAGCCGCAGCTCAGGGTGGCTCCGGCCGCCGCGCCCAGGGTGTTCAGCAGGACGTCGTCGGTGGAGGTGACGCGGCCGAGGTGCAGGGCGAACTGGGTCAGCTCGATCGCCGCGGACGCGGCAAGCGCGGCCCACGCCACCCGCGCGACGGAGTGCAGGCGGGCCAGCCGCAGCGGCAGCAGCGCGCCGAGCGGGGCCAGCAGCAGCAGGTTTCCGGCGATCTGCCACAGCGAGCCGTCGTCGGTGAACTCGGTCAGGATGTCCGAGCCCGGCACCAGGTGCAGCGAGCTGGTCCGGGTCGCGCCGACCGGGATCATGGTGAGCGCCAGCACCAGCGCGGCGAGCAGGACGGCGCCGACGTCGATCCCGGCGGTCGACGCGGCGACCCACATCGGCCTGGTCCGGCTCCGCCGACGGGCCAGGAACCGCCACGCGAACAGGGCGAACGGACTGGCGATGATCGTGACCGGGGCCAGCACCCCGAAGCTCGAGACCAGAATCCCCACGCGAATCCCCTTCCCCGCCTGCAAACGATCTTCGCAGCGGGCCGGGAAAACGGCAGGTCCGAAGGGGTGCTCTTTGCGGTGATCTTCTCGACGCGCCGATCACCCTCCCGGACCTTGCCGGGATCTTGTGTTAACGCGCGAGTGACAGGGCGTTTTCCAGCAGCCGCTGGAGGTGCAGGCCGCGGTGCACGTCGCACGGGTGGGACGTGGTGCCGGTGTCGACCATCGCGGCGAAGTCGTCGAGCATCGCGGTGTAGGACTGGGCGGCGCCGCCCTCCTTGCGGCCCAGCGTGCGGTAGCCGTGCTCGCCGTAGACGGCGAACTCGACGACCGTCGGCCGCATCGGCAGCCGCAACGACAACGTGGCCGAACTGAGCGCGCCACCCGCGTGCTCGAAGACGACGTGCCACAGGTCGTTGGGCCCGCGGTGCGCCGAGCGCACCCGCTCGATCGTGCCGAGCGCGGCGTCGAGCAGGTCGAAGGCGTGCGGCCCGACGTCGGCCAGCGTGCCGCCGTCCGCCTGCCGCCACGGCGAAGCCGCGTACGCGCCGCCGAGCAGACCGCCGGACAGCCACCGCACGCCACCGCCGCTCCAGCCGCCCGCCGCGGCGAGACCGGCCAGCCAGTCCCGCGTCGCGGTGGCGTAGCGCAGGGTCAGCATCACCAGGCTCGCCACGCCCGCGCCGGCCACGGCGTCGGCCAGCCGCTCGGCGCCCGCGACGTCCGCGGCGATCGGCTTCTCCAGGATGACGTGCTTGCCCGCCTTGGCCGCCTCGACCGCCAGCTCGGCCTGCGTCGACGGCGGCACCGCGAAGGCGACGGCGTCGACCTGGCCGAGCAGGTCGTCCAGGCTGGTGCACACCTCGGCGTCGTACGGCTGCGCCAGCTCCCGCGCGGCCTCCTCGCGGCGCGTGAACACCGCGCTCAACCGCGTCGACGGGTGGTCGGCCAGGCCGGGCGCGTGCACGGTGCGGGCCCACGGACCCGCGCCGACCAGCCCGACGCGCAGCGGTTCGTCCACGATCAGGAGTAGGAGTAGAAGCCGCGGCCGCTCTTCTTGCCCAGCAGCCCGGCGTCGACCATGCGCAGCAGCAGCGGCGGCGGCGAGTAGAGGGGCTCCTTGAACTCCTCGTACATCGACTCCGCGATCGCCTTGATCGTGTCCAGCCCGATCAGGTCGGACAGGCGCAGCGGACCCATCGGGTGCGCGGTGCCCAGCTCCATGCCGCGGTCGATGTCCTCGGCCGAGGCGAAGCCCGACTCGATCATCCGGATCGCCGACAGCAGGTACGGCACGAGCAGCGCGTTCACGATGAACCCGGCGCGGTCCTGCGACCGGATCACCGTCTTGCCGAGCGAGCCGGTCACGTGCTCGTCCGCGCGCTTCACGGTGTCCTCACCGGTCAGCAGCGACGGCACCAGCTCGACCAGCGGCAGCACCGGGACCGGGTTGAAGAAGTGGATGCCGATCACCTGCTGCGGACGGCTCGTCGCCATGCCCAGCTTCATGATCGGGATGGATGAGGTGTTCGAGGCGAACACCGCGTCCGGCCGCTCGACGATCTTGTCGAGCGAGCGGAACACCTCGACCTTCGCCTGCTCCTGCTCGATCACGGCCTCGATCACGAGGTCGCGGTCGGCGAAGGCGGCGATGTCGGTGGTGAAGGTGAGCCGCCCGAGCGCCGCGTCGGCGTCCTCGGCGCTCAGCTTGCCCGCCTTGACCGCGCGCTGCAGCGACTTCTCGATGCGCGCGCGACCGGCGTCGAGCGCCGGCTGGTTGACCTCGGTGATCGTCACGTCCGCACCCGCACGCGCGTGCACCTCGGCGATCCCGGAGCCCATCAAACCGGCTCCGACCACGCCTACTCGCTGGATGTCCGCCATCGCACCTCTCCAGTTCCGGCGCCCGACGACGCATGACACAACACACGAGGGCGGGTTCCGGTCACGACCGGACCCACCCTCGTGTGCTGGTCAGACGTCAACGACGGTAGTCGTCGTACTCGTCGGCGTACGGGTCGTACGGGTCCTCGTACTTCTCGTCCTCTTCACGAGGATGAGAATTGGAGGACTGTCCTGACAGCTCGCGCTGAAGCGCAGCGAAATCTGTGTCGGGAGTGCTGTACTTGAGCTCTCGCGCCACCTTCGTCTGCTTGGCCTTGGCCCGGCCGCGCCCCATGGCTCGACCCCCTCGCACAGGGAACGGGGCGGCCGGGGGAATCGGCGGCCCCGCATCGTCTCGACAATTGGTTCCTGGTGACACCGTACCCTGTCCGAGGGGTCCAATGCGACGTGGCTTCGTGTGCTTGTCACGACAGTGTCGGGGATTGCGCCGGTCGGTGGTCGCGACCGGGCGGCGACGTGCCACGATTCAACGGTGCTCCGACCGTTCGTGGCCTACCTCCGGGTGTACGAGCCCCTGTCCGCGTTCGGCGACCCTCCCCCCGCGGGGCTGCGCAAAGCCGTCGAACAGGCCCAGCTGAGCCGCGCGGCCGCCGCCGAGCGGGAACAGCTCATGTGGTTGAAGTCACAGACCACCACTCCCGTCCGGCTGCTGCCCGGCGAGCTGCCCGGCGGGCGGGCGCTGCCGAACGCCGACGTGCTGGTGCTCGACCCGGCCGAGGTCCCCACCGACACGGGCGCGAAGGTCGGGCCCGGCCCGCTCGTGTGCCCGCTGGAGGTGCGGGCCCGCTCGGCCGCGGCGCTGGTGAGCTTCCTCGGCGACGCGCACCCGTCGCTGCACGCCGCGGTGATCGACTCGGCCGGCGTGAGCGAGGAGAAGCTGAAGGCCAGGGCCAGCTCGGCGCTCGGTGATCTGCCGCAGGCCGCCGTGCACGTCCTGTCCACCACCTGGACCGTGCCGCTGCCCTGGTTCGCGCTGGTCGACCCGAAGCACCGCAGGCTGAACCTGGGCTCGGGCCCGGACGACCCGGAACGCGAGGTCTCCTGGCGCGTGGCGATGGGCGACGCGACCCAGCGGGTGGCCGAGGCGCGGGAGCTGGTGGAGGAGACCCTCGGCGATTCCGGCCCGGCGCGGATCCTGGCGGAGACCGCCCGGTGGCTGACGAACTTCGACCCGGCGTCGGCGGTCGAGCTGGACTACGGCGGGCTGGTGCAGCTGATCGCCGACCCGGTGCTGGAGTCGGACACCAGCGCGGAGGAGGTGCACAGCATCATGGACGCCCTGCGTTCCGGCGACATCGAACAGATCGCCGAGCTGTTCACCGACCTGCGTGACTACTGGTCCGAGCTGGCGGCCCGCGAGCACTTCAACTAGGACGCCCCGTACCTGACCAGTACTGATCACCCGGACGAGCAGTTACCGCCAGGACTTCGATGATCGGAAGGCGTCAGCTCCGGGCGCTAGCTTTTGCAACGCTTGCAAAACCTAGGAGACGCCATGCGAATCGCTCAGCTCACCGCGGCCACCGTCGCGTTCACCACGGCGGCAGTCCTCGCCACCACCGGAAGCGCCCCGCGACCGTCGATCCGCCCGGCGGCAGCTGGGATCACACCTTCCGGGGCACCGGGGTCGTCGTCTACGTCGAGGAATACGGCGACATCATCTCCGTCTGCGACACGTCCGCGAACGGGAAGCCGGCCTATGCCGACGTCTGGGTCGGCACCGACCCGCGGTACTCGATGAAGGTCTCCACGGGCAGCGGCAGCTGCGTGTCCCACCGGGCCAGCGAGGGTGGCAAGTACAACCTGCCCGAGGGCAAGGAGATCTGGGTCCAGTACTGGGGCACGACCCTCAACTCCAGCGAGAAGCCGGAGAGCCCGTTCGTCAACGACCACTGACGCCGGTTCAGACGTCGTCCGCCCGCTCCGCGGCCAGCAGGTCGTCCACGGAGGCCGAGCCCTTCGCGTAGCGGGCGGCGATCTCGGCGTTCAGCTGGTCGACCACGGCCTGCACCTCGCGACGGCGCTGCGACACCGACGCCTCCTCGCCCCGATAGTCGTCGAGGGTCGCGGCCAGCTTCTCGTCGGAGAGCGCACCCACGTCGGTCAGGTCGGCGTTGCCCACCAGCGCCTCGGCCTGGCGCCGGTACTCGCCGGCGCGGGAGGGCTCCAGCTGCTGGTACCGGCCCGAGCCGCGCGCCGGGCGCAGCGCGTTGTCGGACAGGATCGTGGCGAGCTGGTCCACGATGCTCTCGCCGCCGGAGCGCCGCCGCTCCTGCTCGGCCCGCACGATGTCGATCCGCGCGTGCAGCAGCCGCCGCAGGTAGGAGAGATCGGTCTCCTCCTGGGCAGCCTCGTCCCGGCGCTCACGCAGCTGCCCGAGCGACAGGTCGGCGAGGCCCCGCACGTAGGCGGGGTCCAGGACACGGTCGATGCGACGGCGTCCGCCCGGCCGGACTTCGATCACCGGGACATAGTGCTCCATGCCGGGCCCAGGCGCCAGGGCGGGTGCGTTATCACCCGCGCAGGCGAGCGGCGGCCTCCCGGCCGGGCGCGGCGCCTTCGGCGGGCACCGAATCGGGGTCGACCGCGGCCTGCACGACCCGGTCCTCGTCCCCGGCGAGCAGCTCGGCGTCCACCGGCGCGGACCGCTTGACCAGGGCCAGCGCGATCGGCCCCAGCTCGTGGTGCTGGGCGACGCTGCCGACCCGCCCGACGACGCGCTCACCGAGCTTCACCGGGTCCCCGGTCTCCGGGTAGATCTCCGGTGAGCCGTCCAGGTGCAGCAGTACCATCCGCCGCGGCGGGCGGCCGACGTTGAACACCTTCGCCACGGTTTCCTGCCCGCGGTAGCAGCCCTTGGCGACGTGCGCGGCGCTGCCGATCCAGTTCACCTCGTGCGGGATCGTCTTCCCGTCGGTGTCCACGCCCAGCCGCGGCCGCAGCGACTCGACCCGCAACGCGTCGAATGCCCAGGTGCCTGCCGGGCGCGCGCCCGCGTCGGTGATGCGGCGCCACCAGTCGGCCAGCTCGCCGCGCGGCACGGCGAGGTCCACGCTGGACCGTCCGGGCCAGGGCATGCGCCGGGCGAAGCCGCGGCCGACCGGCACGACGGAGTACGGCTCGGCGCCCAGTTCGATGTCCAAAGCGGACAGCACCCGGCCGGCCTCCGGGCCGAGCACGGTGAGGATCGCCAGCTCGTCGCTGACGTCCTTGATCTCCACCTGGGACCAGAACTTCATCGCTTCGAGGTACTCGCGCAGGGTCTGCTTGCCGCCCTTGGGCAGCGCGCTGGTCGCCTCCGGCCCCGGGTCGGTGTCCAGGTACACGGCCTCCCCGACGTGCGCGAGGACCATGTGCGTGTCGACGTGCCCCTGGCTGTCCAGCACCAGCGCCTCGGTGCCGGTGCCCTCGGCCAGCTCGGTGACGTGCTGCGAGATCACCAGGTGCAGCCAGGACAACCGCTCCGGGCCGGTCACCTCCAGCACCTCGCGGTGCGAGCGGTCGACGACGGCGACGCTGCGCGCGGCGGTGCGCTGCTCGGCGAACGGGTCGCCCCAGTGCCAGGGCACGCCCTGCTCGGGGTGGTCGTCCGGCGGCGCGATGGCGCCCGGCGCGGCGAGGAGCGGAGAAACGAGCGGCATACCCCGATGTTAGGTGAGTACGGTGACCGCATGCGCGTACTCGCTTTCCTGAACGGGAACCTGGCCGATCCGGACGAACCGCACATCCGGGTCGAAGACCTCGGCCTGATGCGTGGCGACGGCGTCTTCGAAACGGTCCTGGTCGCCGACGGGAAGGCCCGGGAGTTGCGCCCGCACCTGGACCGGATGGCGCGGTCGGCGTCCATGCTGGACCTGCCGGAGCCGGACGACGCGGCGTGGCAGCGGGCCGCGCAGGCCGTGATCGACAACTGGTCCGGCGGCCGGGAGTTCGCGCTGAAGCTCGTGTACACCCGCGGCACCGACCCCGAGGGCGAGCCGACGGCCTTCGCGCTCGGGATCGAAATCGACCCGAAGGTGTTGCGCGCCCGCGACGAGGGGGTCGCCGTGGTGACCCTGGAACGCGGCATCGACCCGGGGCTGGCCGAGCGCGCGCCGTGGCTGCTGCTGGGCGCGAAGTCGCTGTCCTACGCGGTCAACATGGCCGCCGTGCGGGAGGCCGCCCGCCGCGGCGCGGACGACGTGATCTTCACCGCCGGCGACCTGACCTCCGTGCTGGAGGGCCCGACGTCGAACGTCATCGTGGCGCGCGGCGGCACGCTCTACACCCCGCCGGCCGGCATCGGCATCCTGCCCGGCACCACGCAGGCGGCGGTGTTCCGCGCCGCCGAGCGGGCGGGCTGGTCGACCAAGATCGAGATGATCCGCACGCCCGACCTGCACAGCGCGGACGGGGTGTTCCTCGCGTCCTCGGTGCGGAAGCTGACCCGCGTGCACACCCTGGACCACCAGCCGCTGCGGGACTCCTCGGCGATCCACGCCGAGCTGGCCCAGGCCTACGAAGCCCTCTACGCGTAGGGGCGGAAGCGGATCGTCGTGCCCGGCCGGGCCTGCGCGAGCGCGGGCAGCGCCCGCGGCACGACGACGGCGATCACCGGGTAGCCGCCGGTGGTCGGGTGGTCGGCGAGGAACACCACCGGCAGCCCGTTCGGCGGCACCTGGATCGCGCCGGTGATCACGCCCTCGCTGGGCAGCTCCTCGCCCTCGCGCGCGTCGGTGCGCCGCAGCGCCGGACCGTCCAGGCGCAGGCCGACGCGGTTGGACTCGCTGGTCACCGTCCACGGCGCGGACAGTTGGTGGGCGGCGTCGCCGAACCAGTCGTCGCGCGGGCCAAGGACGACCGGGACGACCAGGTCGGGCGGGTTCGGCGGGGCGGTGACGGTATCGGCGCCGTCCGGGATCCCGGCCGGCGCACCCAGTGGCAGCACGGCGCCCGGCTCCAGTGGCGGTGGGCCGATCTCGGACAGCACGTCGCGCGACCGGCTGCCCAGCTCGGGTTCGACGTCGATCCCGCCGGAGACGGCGAGGTAACAGCGCAGGCCGGTGTCCGGGCGCCCGATGCTCAGGGTCTGCCCCGCGGCGAGGTGGACCGGCACGTGCGAGCCTGCCGGGCGGCCGTCGACGGCGACCGCGACCGGCGGGCCGGTGACCGCGACCGTGCAGGACGCGCGGGCCGTCACGGTGAGCCCGCCGAGCAGCGACTCGATCCCGGCCGCGCCCTCCGGGTTGCCGACGAGCCGGTTCGCGAGCCGCAGCGCCGGGACGTCGAGGGCGCCGGACGGCGGCACGCCGAGGTGCGCGTGCCCGGGGCGGCCGAGGTCCTGCACGAGCGCGAGCAGACCGGTCGCGACGACCTCCAGTGCGCGGCTCACCCGATCCTCCGGAACCGCACCCGGTCACCGGGTGCGAGCAGGGCCGGCCGCTCGGCGCGGCTGTCGAACAGGACGGCGTCGGTGTGCCCGAGCAGGCGCCACCCGCCGGGCGACGAGCGCGGGTAGACGCCGGTGAACTCGCCCGCGATGGCGACCGACCCGGCCGGGACGCGCGTGCGTGGAGTGTCCAAACGCGACTGACGGAGGGGTTCGGGCAGGCCGGTGAGGTAGCCGAACCCAGGGGCGAACCCGGTGAACGCGACGGTGTAGGTGGCGCCGGTGTGCAGTTCGACGACCTCGGCGGCGGTGATGCCCGCGGTGCGCGCGACCAGGTCGAGGTCCTCGCCGTCGTAGCGGACGTCGATGGTGATCTCCCGCGGCTCGCCGCCGTTCCCGCCGTCCAGGTCGGCTGATTCCACGAACCTGCGGGCTTCGGCGAGCCCCGTGGAGCCCGGGCGCGCGGCGATCAGCACGGTGCGGGCGCCCGGCACGACCTCGACCAGGTCGGGCAGGCCTGCGGCGACCACGGCGGCACGGACGGCGCTCATCTCGGCCAGCGACTCGCACTCGACGAGCGCGGCGTCCGGGCCGTAGCGCAGCCAGCGCACGCGGGCTAGCCCACTACGCGCTTGAGGTACAGCGAGACGTGCGGCTGCATGGGCTGGCCGACCATCGCGCGCTCCTCGACGTAGCCGAGGTCGCCGTTGTTGACCAGGCCGTAGAGCCGCTGCGCGCCGGTGACCTCCTTGGCGGTGGAGGTGCGCACGACCGCGTCGGTGCCCAGCTCCCAGGACGTCTGGGTGCGCGGCTTGCCGTAGAAGACCTCGATGATGCCGGTGTTGTGGGCCAGCAGCAGTTCGAGCGTGTCGTCGGCCTGCGGGCGCCACCAGCCGACCTCGCGGGCGGCGGCGCGGATCACGTTGCCGTCGTCGTCGAGCAGCCAGGAACGGGCCTCGTGGTAGAGGAACGGGCGGCCGTCGTGCGCGATGGTGAGCTGCTGCGCGATCCGCCGGGGGCCCTCGATGGTCGGGTAGTTGACCTCACCCTCCCCGCGCCACACGCCGACGAGCGGCAGCAGCGCCAGGCAGGCGTCGTTCAGGTTCGCGCCCTCGCGCAGGTTCGCGGTGTCCACCGGGATCGGCAGGTCGTCGAACTGCGGCAGGTTGCGCCCGCGCGTCGACTCGGCCCGCTCGGCGGCGGCTGCGACGGCGTCATCGCCGGATGTCATCGGTCAGCGCTGGTCGGCGTACAGCCGGTAGACGACGTACACGGTGAACCAGAGGATCGCGATGCCGGCGAGCACCAGCAGCGTCGTAAACAGGATCTCCACGTCCAGCAGGATAGCCGCCGGCAGGGGGTTCACTCGCCCCGCACCCGCGTGGTGAGCGCCACGCCCGGCGCCGGGTTCGTCCGGGTACGACGACGGCCACCCCCGCGGCGTGCGCGGGGGTGGCCGTCGAGGCAGGAATCAGCCGACCGAGATCGCGACCTGGTGCAGGCCGGGGCCCTCGGCGGTCACCGAGGCCTCGCCGTTGCCGGAGCGGTGCAGGGCGCGCACCGTCCAGGCGCCGGGCGCGGCGTAGAACCGGAAGTCGCCGTCTGGGGAGGCCTGGACCTCGCCGGCGAAGTCGCCGTCACCGTTCAGCAGGCGCACGTAGGCGCCGCCGACCGGGCCGTCGCCGCCGACGACCTTGCCGGCAACCACGACCTGCCCGTTCGTGTCGATGTCCGCGGGCGTCGCCGTCTGGACCGGCGCGCCGCAACCGTCAGCACTCATCGTCACTTCCCCGTTCCGGTTTCGATCGGCACGCCGACCAGCGAGCCGTACTCGGTCCACGAACCGTCGTAGTTCTTCACGTCCTCGAGCCCGATCAGCTCGTGCAGCGCGAACCAGGTGTGGCTGGAGCGCTCACCGATGCGGCAGTAGGCGATGGTCGCCTTGGACGTGTCCAGGCCCGCCTCGTTGTAGAGCTCGGTGAGCTCCTCGGCGGTCTTGAAGGTGCCGTCCTCGTTCGCGGTCTTGGCCCACGGCACGTTCAGCGCCGTCGGGATGTGGCCGCCACGCTGCGCCGACTCCTGCGGCAGGTGCGCCGGGGCCAGCAGCTTGCCGGAGAACTCGTCGGGCGAGCGGACGTCGACCAGGTTCTTGGTGCCGATCGCGTCGACGACCTCGTCGCGGAAGGCGCGGATCGAGGTGTCCGGCTCCTTGGCGACGTAGTTGGTGCGCTCGCGCTTGACCTCGTCGGAGGTCAGCTCGCGGCCGTCCAGCTCCCACTTCTTGCGGCCGCCGTCGAGCAGCTTGACCTTGTCGTGGCCGTACAGCTTGAAGTACCAGTACGCGTACGCGGCGAACCAGTTGTTGTTGCCGCCGTACAGGATGACCAGGTCGTCGTTGGAGATGCCCTTCTCCGACAGGAGGGCCTCAAAGCCCGCCTTGTCGACGAAGTCGCGGCGAACCGGGTCCTGCAGCTCGGTCTTCCAGTCGATCTTGACCGCGCCGCGGATGTGGCCGCCGTCGTAGGCGGTGGTGTCCTCGTCCACCTCGGCGAAGACCACGCCGGGGGTGTTCAGGTTCTCCTCGGCCCACTGCGTGGTGACCAGGACGTCTTCACGGCTCATGAGAGCACTACTCGCTTTCTTCTTCTCGTGGGTGGACTGTCAGGAAGCCTGGCTCGGCGCGACGCGCCGGATCAGGAGGTACATCTCGCAGCCGAGGCAGAAGTTGAAGGCCGCGTTGAGGAACGCCGCGAACAGCGCGAACGCCGTCGCGACGATGCCGAGCGCGGTGACCCCGGTGGCGTAGCCGACGGTGCCGACCAGCGCGAACACGAACCCGACCGCCTGGGCGAACCGCAGCGGCGCCGCGTCCTCCCGCTCGGACGTCGGCGCGAGCCGGGGCGCCACGAGGTAGCGGTAGAGCAGCGAGTACGGGGCCGGCTTGAGGCCGATGAACGCGCCGATCGCGAACACGACCGTCTGGACGGCCAGCAGCGGCCACCACCCCGTGATCAGGACCACCGCGAGCACGACGGTCGTGATGACGGCCGCGAAGCGCGGTCCACGGGGGTCTACGGCTGGGCCTGCTGACATGTCACCTCCCTGGCGGGGCGCGCGTGAGCGCGCGTCGGAATGGGTTTTTCCGGCGGGGGGAGAAGCGGGTACGGCTGAGGCGGACCCGCTAGGGCAGACACAGGCTGCTGCGCACGCGGCAGAAGTCGACCGCGCGACGTTGCGTCAGCAGAGTGAGGGGCAGCCTGCACACGAGCGTCAGGCTACCCGGACGTCCCTGAAAGTGGGAGTGGCGTCCACCCAGTGAGAGCATTCCCACGATCCAAGAAAAAAATTCGACCCAGGTCAGCGGTGTGTCGCTCCGCCACATGGGGCCGGGAGGTGCGGCGTGAGGGCCGGGAGGTGCGGCGCGAAGGGCGGGAGCAGCGCGGCCGGCGGCAAGTCACTCCGTCACGCCCGTCGGAAGGCACGACGGCAGTGCCACCAACGGCCAAGGTCAGCGGCTTGACCCCGGTCGCGCGGGCCGGAAGTGCGGCGCGAGGGCCACCAGCAGCCCGGCCAGCGGCAACCCAACCCCGCCACACCCGCCCGAAGGCGCGGCACGAGGGCACCCTCAACGCAGCCAGCGGTAGGTCACTCCGCCACGCGGGCCGGAAGGCGCAGCACCAGGGCCACCAGCAGCCCCGCCAGCGGCAACCCAACCCCGCCACACCCGCCCGAAGGCGCGGCACGAGGGCACCCTCAACGCAACCGGCGGTAGGTCACTCCGCCACGCGCGGCGGGAGATGCGGTGCGAGGCGCCGCCCACAGCGGCATATCACTCCGCCGCCCGCGCCGGAAGGCGCGGCACGTGGGCTTTCTCAGCGCAGCCGGCGGCGTGTCAGCCGATCACACCCGCCGGAAGGCGCGAGGGCGCACTCAGCCCAGCTCAGCGACGTGTCAATCCGTCACCCGGGCCGGGAGGTGCGGCGCGAGGGCCTCCAGCAGCGCGGGAGCCTTCGGCACGCCGCCGACGCGCAGCAGCTCGGTCCCGTCGGATCCGTAGGCGATCGTGGTGGGCGTGCGCAGCACACCCAGCGCCTGCGCGACCTCCGGCTGGTTCGTCACGTCCAGCTCGACGTGGTTCAGGCCGTCGGTGCGCTCGGCCAGTGGGCCGAGCAGGGCGCGGGTGTGCCGGCAAGGGGTGCAGAACGTGGTGGAGATCTGCACCAGGGTGACGCTGGCGCCGGTGTCGAGCGCCGCGGCGACCGGTTCGGGCAGCCCGGCCGCGGGTGCCCGGCGAGCCGCCCGGACGCGACCGTTGCGCGCCTTGAGCAGGCCGCCCGCGACAGCCGCGACCACCAGCGTGCCGAGCACGACCCACACGCCCGTCATCCGCGCCTCACCCTCCGGTAGAGCTGGTCGCCCCGCTGAACGTCACGTTCTTGGCCTCGCCCTTGATGGTGACCGAACCGCTGTTCACCTGTACCGCCGTCGGGGTGACCTCGAACGGGAGGTTGCCGGTGTCGATCGTGGCCTTGAAGTTCGGCAGCAGGGCTTGCTGCACAGCTTCGGGAACAACGGTCGTCTCCTTGTCATTCCCGTACTGCAGCCGCTTGGGCACGATGTCGATCGCCGTGCCGTGCAGTTCGATCATGGCGAAGCAGAAGATCTCCAGCTGCTGGCCCGCGATCTGCACGTACCCGGAGATGCGGATGCCCGCCCTGGACTTGTCCTGCTCGTCCTCGGTCGTGCCGTCCTGGCCCTGCTGGTCGCCGGAGCCGCTGTCGGTGCCGCTGTCGGCGTCCTGGCCGGTCTCCACGTATTCGATGCTGGACGGCTCGATCCGCAGGTCGTCGACCTTGGTCAGCGGGTCCACCTTGTTGATGTCACTGGCCTTGATCGTGACCTGGGCCTCCAGGCGGCCGATGTCGATCGCGTCGGTGTTGCCGTTGACCAGGTCGGACAGCGGCGCTGTGACGTCGTAGAGGTCGGCCGTCACACCGACGTCCTGCAGGTCCTTGATCGGCACGCCGGACGCGGACAGTGAGATGTGCCCGTAGTCGCCGCCGATCGCCTGCGTGGTGAACGGGAAACCGTGGATCGTCACGGACGGGTCGTCGCTCAGCTTCAGCTGCTCGCGGGCCTTCTGCGACACCGTGTGCTCGGCGTACGCGGCGAGCCCGAAATCGGCCCCGACCAGGAGCGCGAGCAGCACGACGAGACTGATGACGATGCGGCGGGCGCGGCGTCCACGGCGGCGCGATCCCGCTGGTGGCACGGCTCGGTCCTGGGTCGCAGGTCTGCTCACTCTTCGTGTCCGATCTGTCTCGTGTCCGGGTCCTGGACAGCCCGAGGCTACGGGTCAACAGTGTGACGTCAGTGTGACGGTGGCTGCAGAGCAGGTGGTTTCCACCAGTTCACCCGCTAGTCTTGTCCGCTAAGACCAGGGGCGCTCAAAGGCTACGGACTAGCAAGAAGGCGGTGTGGCGATGAGCCTGG
The DNA here is from genome assembly GCF_050958625.1 of Amycolatopsis sp. 3B14. NCBI lineage: Bacteria > Bacillati > Actinomycetota > Actinomycetes > Pseudonocardiales > Pseudonocardiaceae > Amycolatopsis > Amycolatopsis sp. 3B14. The sequence goes on along the minus strand of NZ_JBHZEN010000020.1, from coordinate 137,601 downwards.
ACCTGCTCGTACTCACTTCCGAGGCGGAAGCCACCGCAGTCCTGCCAGCTCTCGACCTGCTGCCGCACACGGTACGCGTCCGGGCGCCGGAGGTCACCGCGCTCCTCGACGCGGGCCACCGGGACGTCATCCTGCTGGACGCGCGCACCGATCTCGCGTCCGCCAAGAGCCTCTGCCGGCTGCTGAAGGGCACCGGCGAGGACGAGGGCAGCACGCCGATCATCGCCGTCATCGGCGAGGGCGGTCTGGTCGCGGTCAGCGCCGAGTGGCGCACCGACGACATCCTGCTCCCCACTGCGGGCCCGGCCGAGGTCGACGCCCGGCTGCGGCTGGCGACCACCCGCGACGGCGGCGCCACCCAGGTGGACACCGAGCTGCGGGTCGGCGACCTGGTGATCGACGAGGCGACGTACACCGCGCGGCTGCGCCGCCGCACCCTCGAGCTCACCTACAAGGAGTTCGAGCTGCTCAAGTACCTCGCGCAGCACGCCGGCCGGGTGTTCACCCGCGCCCAGCTGCTGCAGGAGGTCTGGGGCTACGACTTCTTCGGTGGCACCCGCACCGTCGACGTGCACGTCCGGCGCCTGCGCGCCAAGCTCGGCCCCGAGCACGAGCAGATGATCGGCACCGTGCGCAACGTCGGCTACAAGTTCGAGCGCCCGGCCAAGGCAGGCGCCAAGCCCGGCGTGACTTCGCTCAACTTCGACCCGAGCGAGCTGTCCACGGAGTTCTCCACCCCCTGATCAGGGATAGCGTGAATCCGTGCTGACAGTGGTGTGGGTCGACGAACTGGACGAGACGACCACCCGTGAGGTGCGTGAGCTGCTGCTCGCCGCCCGCGAGGTGGACGGGCGACCGGACATCTCCCCCGGCGAGCCGTTGCCGGGCGAGTTCGCGTCCGGTCCGCACCTGCTGGCCCGCGCGGACGGCGTGCTCGCCGGGTACGCCCACCTGGACACCTCCGGGGACGCGTTCGGCCGCCAGGTTGCCGAGCTGATCGTGCGCCCGGACCACCGGCGCCGCGGCGTGGGCACCGAGGTGCTGTCCGCCCTCGTCGACCGCGCCGACGGCGCGCCGCTGCGCATCTGGGCGCACGGCGACCACCCCGGCGCCGCCGCCCTCGCCGAACGAGCGGGCTTTTCGCGCGCCCGCGAGCTGCTGGTCATGCACACCCCGGTCGACCCGGACTGGCCGGAGCCCCGGCTGCCCGAGGGCGTCTCACTGCGCACCTTCGTAGCCGGCCAGGACGAGCAGGCGGTCATCGAGGTCAACGCCCGCGCCTTCGACTGGCACCCCGAGCAGGGCAGGCTCACGGTCGACGACCTGCGCGCCGAGGAGTCGGCGGACTGGTTCGACGCGGACGGGTTCTTCCTCGCCGAGGACAGCACGGGCAAGCTGCTCGGCTTCCACTGGACGAAGGTGCACCCGGCCAACCCGCGCCGGTTCGGCGGCCGGGAGACCGGCGAGGTGTACGTCGTCGGCGTCGACCCGGGCGCGCAGGGCGGCGGGCTGGGCAAGGCGCTGACGCTGGCCGGCCTGCGGTACCTCCGCGACCGCGGCCTGCCCCAGGTGATCTTGTACGTGGAAGGCGACAACGCGCCCGCGATAGCCGTTTATTCGCGACTCGGTTTCGCTCGTCACGAGGTCGACGTCCAGTACGAACGGTGATCAGCGTTCCGTTACGTTAACCCTCCGCCAACCTTCCATCACGGAACATGTACCCGCAGGTCACGGGCCGGACACGACGCCCGTTCGGGTGACGTTGTCCCGCTCACATTGGCGACCTTGTTCACTTTGCGTTCATCTGTATAGAGGCGCGCGTCCACCCGTGCTGCCTAATGTCCGGTTGCGACGAATGGTTATCACTAGCTGGAGGACATGAAGTGAAGATCATGCGGCCGATGGGTGCTCTCGGCATCGCGGCGAGCGCTGCCCTCGTGCTCGCGGCCTGTGGCACCGACCCGGCGTCGACGGGCAACACCCAGCTCTCGGGTGCGGCGACCGCGCCGACCGCGACCGCGAACGTCGAGTGCGGTGGCAAGTCGCCGCTCACCGGCGAGGGCTCGACGGCCCAGAAGACCGCGGTGGACATCTTCGCCCAGCAGTACACCAAGGCTTGCCCCGGCCAGATCGTGAACTACAACGCGACCGGCTCCGGCTCCGGCGTCAAGCAGTTCACCGCGAAGCAGGTCGACTTCGGCGGCTCGGACTCGCCGCTGAAGGCCGGTGACGAGCAGACCAAGGCCAACGAGCGCTGCGCCGGTGGCGAGGCGTGGAACCTGCCGCTGGTCGTCGGCCCGGTCGCCATCGCCTACAAGCTGGACGGCGTCTCCTCGCTCACGCTGAACGGCGAGGTCACGGCCAAGATCTTCAACGGCCAGATCACCAAGTGGAACGACCCGGCGATCGCCGCCCTCAACGCGGGCGTCAACCTGCCGGACAAGCCGATCCAGGTGTTCTCGCGGTCGGACGAGTCGGGCACCACCGACAACTTCCAGACCTACCTCGAGGCCGCCTCGAAGGGCGCCTGGACGCAGGGCACCGGCAAGGCCTTCAAGGGCGGCGTCGGCAACGGCGCCCAGGGCTCCAACGGTGTCGCCTCGGGCATCCGGGCCGCCGACGGCGCCATCGGCTACATCGAGTCGTCCTACGTCAAGGACGGCCTGAGCGCCGCCAAGCTGGACAGCGGCTCCGGCGCCGTCGAGCTGACCCCGGAGAACGTGGCCAAGGCGCTCGACGCCGCGACCTTCCGCACCCCGGGCAGCAACGACCTGGCCATGGACCTCAAGGCCATCTACGCCAGCAACACCCCGGGCGCGTACCCGCTGCTGCTGACCACCTACGAGATCGTCTGCTCGAAGGGCTACGACGCCGACACCGCCAAGGCGATGAAGGCGTTCCTGACCGTGGCTGCCACCACCGCTCAGCAGCCGATCGCCGAGAAGGGTTTCGTGCCGCTCCCGCAGTCCCTGCAGGACAAGGTGCTGACCTCGATCAACGCGATCTCCTGACGATTGATTGACTGCCACCCCAGAACGGGTTGCACTGAGTAACTGATGAGCGAGTCACTCGCGAGGCGGACGCCCACCGGCGACACCGGTGGGCGTCCGCTTGCGTCTAGACCACTCCCGGAGGCCCCCGATTACGGCGCAACCACCGGCCACTGAGCGAACCCCCTCACTGGCCTCACCGAACAAGACCGCGAAGGTGCGGCCGGGTGACCGCATCTTCAAGAACCTGAGCACCGGCGCGGGCATCTTCGTCGTCGCACTCATCGCGCTGATCGGGATCTTCCTGCTGGTGCAGGCGATTCCGGCACTGGGCGCGAACGAGGTCAACTTCCTCACCTCCCGCATCTGGGAGACCGGCGACCCCACCCACCTGCGGTTCGGCATCCTGGACCTGCTGCTGGTCACGATCTACACCTCGCTGGTGGCCCTGATCATCGCGATGCCGATCTCGCTGGGCATCGCGTTGTTCCTGACCCAGTACGCCCCGCGCCGGCTGGCGCGGCCGTTCGCCTACGTGGTCGACCTGCTGGCCGCGGTGCCCTCGATCATCTTCGGTCTGTGGGGCATCCTCGTGCTGGCGCCGAAGATGGCGCCGGTGTCGCAGTGGCTGAACGAGACCCTCGGCTTCATCCCGATCTTCGGCACCGGCAACGTGTTCCCGAACTACTCGGGCACGATCTTCACGGCGGGCGTGGTGCTCGCGGTGATGCTGCTGCCGATCATCACGTCGCTGTCCCGCGAGGTGTTCGAGCGCACGCCGACCGCCCACATCGAGGGCGCGCTCGCGCTCGGCGCCACCCGCTGGGAGGTCATCCGGACGACGGTGCTGCCGTTCGGGAAGGCCGGTTACGTCGGCGCGTCGATGCTCGGCCTCGGCCGCGCCCTCGGCGAGACGATCGCGCTGGCCGTCATCCTGTACATCCCCCGGGGGCACTTCTTCGACTGGAGCGTGTTCGACGGTGGCGCGACGTTCGCGTCGCAGATCGCCGCGAACTACGCGGAGTTCAACAACCCCACGTCGGCCGGCGCCTACATCGCGGCCGGTCTGGTGCTGTTCGTCCTGACCTTCGCGGTGAACTTCGCGGCCCGGACGATCATCGGCGAGCGGAAGGCGGACTGATGACCTCGACACTGTCCGAGACCGAACGGCTGGCGTCGCCGCCGGCGTTCCAGCAGGTCAGCACGGGCCGCAAGGCCAAGAACGCGCTCGCCACGGTGCTGGTGTGGCTGTCGTTCCTGATCGCCGTCGCCCCGCTGGTGTGGGTGCTCTACACGGTGATCGCGAACGGCATCAAGCGCATCCCGTACACCAACTGGTGGAGCCAGGACTTCGGCTCGGTCCTGTCCGACGAGGTCGGCGGTGGTGTCCTGCACGCCATCATCGGCACGCTCGAACAGGGCCTGATGTGCGCGATCATCTCGGTGCCGCTCGGCCTGCTGGTCGCCATCTACCTGGTGGAGTACGGGCGGGACACCCGGCTGGCCAAGGTCACCACGTTCATGGTGGACATCCTCTCCGGTGTCCCCTCGATCGTGGCCGCGCTGTTCATCTACGCGCTGTGGATCACCACGTTCGGCCTGCCGCGCAGCGGCTTCGCCGTATCGCTGGCCCTGGTGCTGCTGATGATCCCGGTCGTCGTGCGCTCCGCGGAGGAGATGCTGCGGATCGTGCCGGACGACCTGCGCGAGGCGTCCTACGCGCTGGGTGTGCCGAAGTGGAAGACGATCATGAAGATCGTCCTGCCGACGGCCCTGTCCGGCATCATCAGCGGTGTCATGATGGCGCTGGCCCGCGTCATGGGCGAGACCGCGCCGCTGCTGGTGCTGGTCGGTTACTCGGCGTACGTCAACTGGGACCTGTTCGGTGACAACCAGGCGTCGTTGCCGCTGCTGATGAACACCGAGCGGGCCACGAACTCCATGGAACCGGGTAGCGTCGGATTCGACCGGATCTGGGGCGCCGCGCTGACCCTCGTCATCATCATCGCCCTCATCAACCTGATCGCCACGGTGGTCTCCCGCCTGGTCGCCCCGAAGAAGAAGTGAGCGTTCCGCAATGGCCAAGCGAATCGACGTCAAGGACCTCGACATCTACTACGGCAAGTTCCACGCCGTCGACAGCGTCACGCTGTCCGTGCCGCCGCGGAACGTCACGGCCTTCATCGGCCCGTCGGGCTGCGGCAAGTCGACCGTGCTGCGCACGCTGAACCGGATGCACGAAGTCATCCCGGGCGCGCGGGTCGAGGGTGAGGTCCTGCTCGACGGCGAGGACATCTACGCGTCCTCGGTCGACCCGGTGCAGGTCCGCCGCACGATCGGCATGGTGTTCCAGCGGCCCAACCCGTTCCCGACGATGTCCATCCGGGACAACGTGGTGGCCGGGCTGAGGCTGGCGGGCACGAAGAACAAGAAGAAGCTCGACGAGATCGCCGAGCGGGCGCTGCGCGGCGCGAACCTGTGGAACGAGGTCAAGGATCGGCTCAACAAGCCGGGCGGCAGCCTCTCCGGCGGTCAGCAGCAGCGGCTCTGCATCGCGCGGGCCATCGCCGTGCGCCCCGACGTCCTGCTGATGGACGAGCCGTGCTCGGCGCTGGACCCGATCTCGACGCTCGCGATCGAGGACCTGATCGCCGAGCTGAAGAAGGACTACACCATCGTGATCGTCACGCACAACATGCAGCAGGCGGCGCGGGTGTCGGACCAGACGGCCTTCTTCAACCTCGCCGGCGTCGGCCAGCCCGGACGGCTCGTCGAGATCAACGACACGGAGAAGATCTTCTCCAACCCGAACGAGAAGGCGACCGAGGACTACATCTCGGGCCGGTTCGGCTGATCGTCGTGCTCCGACGACCCCCTCGGTCTGCGCCGAGGGGGTCGTTCTTCTTTCAGGGCAGCGGGGTCCTGCCCACGGCGGTGCGGTTCTCGACCGCGGGAACGTCTGCCTGATGACCGGCCGCCACGGTTCGTCACCTCGAACGCGGGCTCGATCGCACCGCTGGGCCGGTCGAACATCCTCCGCACCGGAACCGCCGGTCGCGTGGAGCACCTCCTCGTTCCAGCCCGGTTGGGTATAGCCGACCACGACCTCGGCGCCCAGCTCCCTGGCCAGGTCGAGCTTCCGCGATCCACCGGCCGCGCCGACGACCCTTGCGGCCGCGGCTCGGGCGAGTTGCACCAGCAGGCTGCCCGCCCCACCGGCCGCCGCTTCGACCAGCACCCACTCGCCTGCGGCGGTCCCGGCGTTCTCGACCAAGCCAAGCGCCGTGCTGCCGTCGCTGTGGAATGCCGTGGCCTCCGGCAGTACCGGGTCGTCGGGCACCGGGAACAGGTCGACCACCGCGGCCACAGCCCGCTCGGCGAAGCCGCCGGCCTCGCCCGTGCCAGCCATGGTGCAGCGGCCTGGCCAGGCCTGGTCGACCTGCTCGCCGACCGCGTCCAACCGCCCGGCGACCAGGCTGTCGAGCATGTACGCGACTGGTCGTGCCAGCTGTCGGTGCCGCGGCGGATCTGGGTCTCCGCGCGCGGTCAGGCCCGCCACCTCGACCACGACCTGTCCCGTTCCCGGAGCCGGTGGTCCCTTCACTCACCGACTGGTGATCTCCACGTTCGTGGAGGCCCAGCGGGCAGTGAGGCAAATCCGGTGGGAACTGTCGGTGGGTGCCGCTAGCGTCGGGGACGTGGTTCAGGTTTACGTGGAAGGTGTCGGCGGGCGGTTGCCGAAACCGCGGGCGCTCGCGGCGGCCGGGCGGGCGCTCGGCGCCATCCCGCCGCCGCTGCAGGTGCTGATCGGGATCGTCAGCGTGCAGGTGGGCGCGTCGCTCGCCAAGCAGCTCTTCGCGGTCGCCGGGCCGGCCGGGACGGTCGCGCTGCGGTTGTTCTTCGCCGCGGTGGTGCTGCTGCTCGTGTGGCGCCCGGTGCTGCGCATGGGACGGCGGGCGCTGCCGGTGGTCCTCGCCTACGGCCTGGTGCTCGGCACCATGAACCTGACCTTCTACCAGGCACTGGCGCGCATCCCGCAGGGCATCGCGGTCACCATCGAGTTCCTCGGGCCGCTCGCGGTCGCGCTGGCCGGGTCCCGGCGCTGGCTCGACGTGCTGTGGGCGCTGCTGGCGGCGGGCGGCGTCGTGCTGCTCGCCGAGACGCGGGGCGACCTGTCGATGCTCGGCATCGTGTTCGCGCTCGTCGCCGGCGCGTGCTGGGGGCTGTACATCCTGCTCAGCGCGTCCCTCGGCAAGCGCACCGAGGAGGGCAAGGGGCTCGCGCTGGGCATGGCCGTCGCGGCCGTCGCGGCGATGCCGGCCGGTGTGGTCGAGAGCGGCACGAGCCTGCTGTCGCCGTGGGTGCTGCTGATCGGGCTCGCGGTGGCGCTGCTGTCGTCGGTCGTCCCGTACTCGCTCGAGCTGGAGGCGCTGCGCAAGATCCCGCCGCGCGTGTTCGGCATCCTGATGAGCCTCGAACCGGCCGTCGCGGCGCTGTCCGGGCTCCTGGTGCTCGGGGAGGCGCTGCACCCGCTGCAGTGGCTGGCGATCTGCTGCGTCGTCGCGGCCTCGATCGGGGCGACCCGCTCGGTGCGGGATGCGCCCTGATCGACCTCGGTAGGCTGGTCGCATGACCGTGCTCGACGAAGTCGGCCACTCAGCTGCGCTGCTTCGAGCGCTCCAGCGTGAACTCATGGTCTACAAGTTCGGCATCGACGAGCTGATGACCAAGCTGCGGATCCTGTCCGAGGAGTTCGACTTCGCCAACCAGCACGACCCGATCGAGCACCTGGCGAGCCGCGTCAAGGCGCCCGAAGCGATCCTCGACAAGCTCGCCCGCAAGGGCCTGGAGCCCAGCATCGAGGCGATCCGCGAGCACATCGAGGACGTCGCCGGGATCCGCGTGGTGTGCCCGTTCGTGCCGGACGTCTACCTCGTCGCCGACATGCTGGGCCGCCAGGACGACGTCGAGGTCGTGCGGACCAAGGACTACATCGCCGAGCCGAAGCCGAACGGGTACCGCAGCCTGCACCTGATCGTGCGGATCCCGGTGTTCCTGTCCGACCGGGTCGAGCGGGTCAAGGTGGAGATCCAGATGCGCACGGTCGGCATGGACTTCTGGGCCGCCGTCGAGCACAAGCTGTTCTACAAGTACGCCGGCACCGCGCCCGCCGACTTCGCCGACGAGCTGCGCGCCGCCGCGGAAACCGCCGCCGACCTGGACGCGCGGATGACCGCCCTGCACCAGCGGCTGCAGGGCGGCCCGTCCTAGTCCGTCAGATGTCCTCGTCGTGGGCGTAGCCGGGCATCTTGCCGGTCGCCACGAACACCATCCGCTTGCCAACGGACACCGCGTGGTCGGCGAACCGCTCGTAGAACCGGCCGAGCAGGGTGATGTCAACGGCGGCCGCGACCCCGTGCTCCCAGTCCTTGTCCATGATCACCGTGAACAGGTGGCGGTGGATCTCGTCGACGCGGTCGTCCTCTTCCTCGAGGGCGCGGGCCGCCTCGACGTCCCGGCTCTTGATGACGTCGGCGACCTGCTCCGCCAGCCGGACGTCCAGCTCGCCCATCTCGGCGAAGTACTTCCGGACCGGCTCGGGCAGCGTGGCCTGCGGGTGGCGGCGGCGCGCCGCCTTGGCGACGTGCAGGGCGAGGTCGCCCATCCGCTCCAGGCTCTCCGCGGCGTGGATCACGGCCAGCACTGTCCGCAGGTCGGTCGCGACCGGGGCCTGCAGCGCCAGCAGGGCGTACGCCTTCTCCTCGTTCTCGGCACGAGCGTCGTCGATCTTCTGGTCGTCGCCGATCACCTGCTCGGCCAGGGACAGGTCCGCTTCGAGCAGTGCCTGGGTCGCCTTCTTCATGGCCGCCGCGGCCTGGAGCGACATGTCCGCCAGGTTCGCGGCCAGGTCTTCGAGTTCGACGTGGTAAGCCTCGCGCATGGGCCACACTCTACGACCCGTTCGGGGCAATCGCCGCATCGCGAAGTGAACCGGGAATGAACCGGCGCTAACGAGTTGTCACGAATCCGAAGAGGTCGAACTGGACGGCTTCGACGAGCTCGTCGGCGGGGTCTGGGTCGCGCTCGCGGCCGCCTTCGCCGCCTCGTATTCGGGGGTGCCGGGCAGGGGGGTGTTGTCGATCAGGGCCTGGAACAGCTCCTTGGACCTGGTCTCCAGGAGCACCTCGTTGCCGCGGGTGTTCGGCTCGCCGACGGTCGGGACGGTGAGGAACTTCAGCTTGCTGGTGTCCAGGCCCTTCATCGACTGGGCCAGCGTGAGCATCTGGTCGACGCCGATGTTGTCGCCGAAGGTGGCGCGGGCGAACGCGGTCACGAAGTTCGTGAGCTGCGTCGGGTCGGTGATGACGCCCTGCGACATCGCCTTCTGCAGCAACGCGGTGAGGAACTGCTGCTGCCGCTTGATGCGGCCGTAGTCCGAGGTCGGGTCGCCGACCACGTGGCGGGCGCGGACGAAGCTGAGCGCCTGGTCGCCGGAGATCGTCACGTCGCCGGTCTCGGCGATCACCATCCCGAGGGTGGTGTCCCGGATCGGGCTGTCGACGTGCACGGTCACGCCGTGCACCGCGTCGACCATCTCCTTGAACCCGCCGAAGTCGATGCCGACGAAGTGGTTGACGCGCAGACCGGTGAGTTGCTGGACCCACTTGGTGAGGCACTTGGGCCCGCCGACCGCGTACGCGGTGTTCAGCTTGACCTTGGTGGCCGCGGAGACGATCTCGCTGGTGTAGGTGCCCGCGGCCGCGTCGTAGCGCTCGCAGGCGGGCCGGGAGATCTCCAGGTCACGGGGGAAGGACACGATCACCGCGCGCTTCCGGTCGGCCGGGACGTGCGCCAGCATGATGGTGTCCGAGCGGGCGCCGCCGACGGTGTCGGCGTCGCCGACGTTCTCCTCGGCGGTGGCGCCGGCGCGGGTGTCGGAGCCGACGATGAGGAAGTTCTCGTCACCGGTCTGGCCTGCCGCGTTCTGGATGTCCGAGGAGTTCTCGTCGAGTGCGGCGATCTGGTTGAACTTGCTGTTGAACCAGGTCTTGGTGCCCCACAGCGCGCCGGTGGCGAGGAAGATCAGCCCGGCGAGCACTGCGCAGGCGATGCGGGTGATGCGGATCGACCGGTCGCTGCGGCGTTGTTTCTTTTCCTGCAGGCGGGTCTGCGGCGCCGCCTTCTCGTCGGCCCCGTCGGACTTCACCGGCGCGACGACGCGCTGCAGCCGGGTGCGGGTCTGCTCGATGAGCGCGACCGGGCGCGCGATGAAGCGCTCGCGGCGCTCCTGGCGCTTGGCCTCCTCGGCGGCGAGCTCCTCGTGGGCGGCCGCGAAGCGGGCCAGGGTGTTGTCGATCTTGCGGCGGACCTTGGTGTGATCGCCGACGGGCTCCAGCTCGTCGGTCATCGTCAGCCGGTCCGCGGGGCTCACCGAACGCCCCCGCCCAGGGCGACGCGGACCGCCGGGACGCTCGACCGGGTCGCGGAGCTGGGTGGCGTCGGGTTGCGCGTCGTCCGCCGGCGTCTCCCGGCGATTGGCGGGGGGAGGCGTGGGACTGGGGCGGGGCGCCTCGGCTTTGCTGGGCTGCGGCGCGCTCGGCCGGGGCGGGGCGTCGGCACGCGCCGAGGGCTGCGGCGCTTCGGCGAAACCGCTGGGGTGCCGGGCGTCGGCGCGCTCGGGCTGGGGTGTGCGGCGAGCAGGGGCGGCCGCGCCGTTCGCGGCCTCCACGAAGCCGCTCGGGTGGGCCGGGGCGGCGGCGCGCTCGGGTTGGGGTGTGCGGCGAGCAGGCACCGCCGCGCCGTTCGGCTTCGGCGCTTCCACGAAGCCGCTCGGATGCACCGGAGCAGCGGCACCGCCGGAAGGCGTCGGCGCGCTCGGGCGACGTGGGGCGTCCGCACGACCGGAAGGCTGCGGCGCCTCCGCGAAACCGCTCGGATGCCGGGGGGCGTCCGCACGGCCAGAGGGCTGCACCTCGGCGAAACCAATCGGGTGCCGCGCGTCGGCGCGGTCGGGTTGGGGCGCACGGCGAGCAGGGGCCGCCGCGCCGTTCGGGGCCTGCACGAAGCCACTCGGGTGGGCCGGGGCGTCGGCGCGACCGGAGGGCTGCGGCGCGCTCGGGCGGCGCGGGGCATCGGCACGACCGGACGGCTGCACCTCGGCAAAACCGCTCGGGTGCTGCGCCTCGGCGGGGTTGGGCGCGCGACGGACAGGAGCCACCGCGCCGTTTGGCTTCGCGGCCTCCGCGAAGCCGCTCGGGTGGCGTGGCGCTTCCGCGGGGGTCTGGGGTGCTTCCAGGAAGCTGCTCGGGTGGCGGGCCTCGGCGCGGCTCGGTGGCTGCGGGGCGCCTGCGGCGCCGTTCCGGTGGGCCGGTTCCGCGGGACGGCTCGGCGCCGCCGCGCGGTTCGAGGGCTGCGCCTCGGCGAAACCGTTCGCGTGGCGGCCTGGCGCGGCAGCCCTGCCCGACGGCTCGGGCGCGTCCGCGAAACCACTCGCGTGCCGGGCGTCGGCGCGGGGCGGGGACTTCGTGAAGCCGCTCGGGTGCGCGGCACCATTCGATGGCTCCGGCCCCTCCGCGAAACCACCCGCGTGGCGGCCCGGCGCGGCAGCCCTGCCCGACGGCTCGGGCGCGTCCGCGAAACCACTCGCGTGCCGGGCGTCGGCGCGGGGCGGGGACTTCGTGAAGCCGCTCGGGTGCGCGGCACCATTCGACGGCTCCGGCCCCTCAGCGAAACCGCCGGTGTGGCGGCCTGGCGCGGCAGCCCTGCCCGAGGGCTCCGACCCCTCGGCGAAACCACCCGCGGGCCGGGCATCGGCGCGAGGCGGGGACTTCGTGAAGCCGCTCGGGTGCGCGGCACCATTCGACGGCTCCGGCCCCTCAGCGAAACCACCCGCGTGGCGGCCCGGCGCAGCGGCCCTGCCCGAGGGCTCGGGCGCCTCCGCGGCACCGGGCGGCGGCTTCGGGGTGAAGCCGCTCGGGTGGTTCGGGGTCTCCGGTATGGCCTCACCGGCCGGGGCGCCCCGGCGTGGGGGTACTGCCCGGCGGGGCTGCTGCGTGGGTGGCAGCGGCACGCCGGCCGAGCGGCCGGTTGCCGGGGAGCGGCGTTGCGGTGGGGGCTCCGGGGCGCGTGGCTCCGGGCGGGCCGGCGGCGCACTCCGGCGCGCCACCGCCGGCGCCTGGTCCGCGGGCGCGGTGTGCGCGTTCGACCGGGCGCCATCAAACCTCGGGCGGTATCCGGTGTGCTGGGCTACCAGATCCGAAACGTTGATGCCGCCGTGCGTGTCCAGGGAACGCCTGCGTCGCCGGCCGTTGGAGGCGTCGTCGTCGGCTCTGTGACCGGGGCCTGCGGCGTGGTCGTCTGGCACCCGGTCTCCTCTCCCTCGGTCGCGCCGGCCCGCCGGGAGGGGACCGTCTCAGTGATCATCGCCGGGACGGCGAGCATCGTTATCGTAGAGATACTCGCGGGTCCTGACGACACCCTCCTGCTGATTTTTTTACATAGCGTGCGCCAAAGCGGGCCGAGTGCGACAAACGGGGTGATGCCGCACACCGGCAAAACGGGGAAACGACCGCCGTCAATTACTGACAGTGCTCAAGCACACGGACTCCGCCGCGTTCGCGGTACGCGACCCGGTTGCGCCCGGCGTGCTTCGCGGCGTAAAGGAGGTCGTCGGCCATCCGCAGCTGTTCCGGGCCGCTCACCGGCTCGTGCGAAACGCCGACGCTGATCGTCACGCCAAGCCCGGGGCAAATCTCTGACCAGGCGTGTTGCGCCACCCGGCGCCGGGCGTGCTCGGCTATCCGCAGCGCCGTCCCCGGCTGGACCTCCGGCAGCACGAGCATGAATTCCTCGCCGCCGTAACGCGCGCAGAACCCGGGCGCGGGCACACCTTCGCGCAACAACTCGGCCACCCGCCGCAACACCTGGTCACCGATCAAGTGACCGAACGTGTCATTGACGCTTTTGAACAGATCGATGTCGATCAACGCCACCGCCAACGGGGTCCGCGCGTCCCCGAGCAGGTCGGCGAGCCGGTTGTCCAGATAACGGCGGTTGTACACGGCGGTCAGCGCGTCCCGCAGGCTCTCCTCGCGGGCCTGGGCGCGCTCGCGGCGGAGGCGGTCGAACTCGCGGCGCAACTGCTCCGGGATCTGCGGACGGGCGGTGCGCGCGATGCCCAGCGCGGTCCTCAGGTGCTCGTAGGCCGTGCGGAAGTCGCCCTGCGAAGCGTGCAGTTCCGCGATAGCCTCGTGCAGGCTCAGCAGGTCGGTCTCGTCCGGCCGCGCCCGCTCCGAGGTCACCGTTTCCACCTCCGTCATTCAAGTCATGTCGTCTGGTTAGACGCGCGTCTTGAGCAATCGATACGGGCCAACACGAATATCGCTCAATGGGACGACCGGGGATCGCTCTCCGTGGCGACCGGGGTCCGAACGACGCGTCCGTTTCCCGCCAGCGGCGCCATCGGCGGATCGTGAAGCTGAAACCGTGACACACGTGGAGATCGAGCCGAACATCCTGTACTTCGGCACGCCGGTGGTGCTCGTCAGCACGGTCGGCGACACCGCCAACCTCGCCCCGATCTCGTCGGCGTTCTGGCTGGGCTGGCGCGCGATCATCGGCATCGGCGCCCGCTCGCAGACCGCGCGGAACCTGCGGCGTACCAGGGAATGCGTGCTGAACCTGCCGTCCGTCCGCGAGGTCGACGCGGTCGACCGGCTCGCCCGCACCACCGGGGCCGCCGAGGTCCCGGAATCCAAGCTGCGCCGGGGATACCGCTACGAGGCGGACAAGTTCGGGGTGGCCGGGCTGACCGCGGTGCCGTCGTCGACGGTCGCGCCGCCGCGCGTCGCGGAGTGCCCGGTGGCCATGGAGGCTGTCGTGGAGGCGATCCACCCGGTCGCGGCGGACGACGAAGCGCAGCTCGGCGGCATCCTGTGCTTCGAACTACGGGTGCAGAAGGTCCACGTGCACGACGAGATCCGCATGCCGGGCACGACGGACCGGATCGACCCGGACCGATGGCGGCCGCTGATCATGAGCTTCCAGGAGTTCTACGGGCTGGGCGGCAAACTACGCCGCTCGGAACTGGCCCAGATCCCGGAGATCCTGTACCGCAGCCCGGACGTCGACCGGGCGAAAACCGGTGTGCGGCCCGGACAACCCGAGCCGCACACCGGGAACGGGACTACGCGACGACGGTGATCCGGTCCGCCGGGGGCGGCGTGACCGGCGAGTGCGCGCCGAAGTACGCGATCAGCGCGTCCAGGTCCACCGGGCCGCCGGCGAGGTCGGTGCCCTTGGTGAACTCGGTGAAGCCGTCCCCGCCGCCGGCGAGGAAGTTGTTCACCGACACCCGGTAGGTCGCCGCCGGGTCGACCGGCGTGCCGTTCACCGTGATGTCCCGCACCTTCGACCCGACCGGCGCGGACGCCGAGTAGGTGTAGTGCAGCGACGACGAGATCTGCAGGATCCGCGTGGTGGTGGCGGTCCACTGCTGCTCGAGCACGTTCTTCAGGTTCGCGCCGGTCAGCGTGATGGTCTGCATGATGTTCCCGAACGGCTGCACGGTGAACGCCTCGCCGTAGGACACCACGCCGTCACCCTCGCCTGCAGGCGAGGACGCGTAGTTCAGGTCGGCGCGGATGCCGCCCGGGTTGGTGATGGCGATCTGCGCGCCGTTGGCCGTGGTGGCCTCGAGCTGCGCGTCGGCGATCACGTCACCGAGGGCCGACTCGCCGGACGGGGCGCCGGCCGCCTTCAGGTCGCCGGTGATGCTCCCGATCTGCTCGTTGGCGATCGGCGCCGCCTTGGTCACGGCCTCGTCGACCAGCTTGGCCACGGCCGGGTCGGGCTTGACGTCGCGGGTGACGATCTCGTTGTGCGCCACGGTCGCGCCGCGCACGACGTCCCGGGTCCGCTCGTCGATCTTGAGGTCCACAACCGACAGCAGGCGGCCGAACGACAGCCCCTGGATCACCGGGCGCGGGTTGCCCGCCGGATCCGCGATCGAGCAGTTGTACTGCTGGTGGCTGTGGCCGGTGAAGATCGCGTCGACGCTCGCCGAGACGCCCTTCGCGATCTGGCTGGCCGGGCCGGGGCTCACGGTGCAGGAGTCCGGGCCGCCGCCCTGCGTGTTGTCGCCCTGGTGCAGCAGCACGACCTGGGCCTTGATGCCGAGCCGGTCGAGCCAGCCGGAGGTCCGGTTGATCGCCTCGACCTCGTCGCCGAACTCCAGGCCCTTGATCGCCTCGGCCGAGACGACCGTCGGCAGGTCCTTCAGCGTGGCGCCGATGACGCCGATCGGCTGGCCGCCGGAGAACTCGACGGTGAACGGCAGCAGCGCGGGCGCTCCGTTGTCGAAGTACACGTTGGAGCCGAGGAACGGGAAGTCCGCGCCGGGGTAGCTGTCGCGGAACTGGCAGCCGTCGGTCGGGTGGCAGCCGCCGAGCTGCATGCGCTGCAGCTCCTGGTAGCCCTCGTCGAACTCGTGGTTGCCGACGACGGAGGCCTGCACGCCCATCTCGTTGAGGAACTCGATGGTCGGTTCGTCGTGGAACAGCGCGGAGGCCACCGGCGAGGCGCCGACGTTGTCGCCCGCGGACAGCAGGATCGAGTTCTTGACCTCGCTCTCCAGCTGCTTGACGTGCGTGGCCAGGTAGGCCGCGCCGCCCGCGTTGACCGTCGAGCCGTCGGGGAGGGTGACGCGACCCGAGGAGCCGGACGGCGGCTCGAGGTTGCCGTGGAAGTCGTTGAAGGTGATCAGCCGGACGTCGGTGGTGCCGGCAGGCTGGGCCGCGGAGGCGGGCGCGGCCGAAACCGTGACGGCGGCCAGCGTCGCGGCGGTGACCGCTACGCAACGTCGCAGCACGCGAGGTGAAGGGGACATCTTTCCTCCGGTCAGGGGCATACCGGCGCGATCTAACCTCCGCCGCGCAACGATCACCAGGTCCGAAAGGTGGAAGGCCGGTTAACTGTCGGCCATTCGGCCGATGCCGGTGATCGTCGCCGGGCTTCTCGGCCGATCCGGCGGGCCTGGTGGTCGCCATAACGTCGAGGCATGACGACAGCGCAGGTCAACGCACTCCACTTCGGACTGATCGGGTTCCTCGCCATCTGGGGGACCGTGCTGGTGCCGCAGCTGGTGCTGCAGCACGTCCGGTTCGGGCGGGTCGTGCCGGGGCGCGTGGTGACGACCGCCACGCTGATCGCCTACGCGTCGTTCGCGCTCGCCGTGACGTTCCTGCCGCTGCCGACCGCAGGCGGGCGTCGGCTGGCCCAGACCATCCAGCTGGTGCCGTTCCAGTGGATCGCGGACGCGCGGCGCGAGGCCGTGGAGGACGGGATCAACGCGCTGTCCACGACGGCCTTCGAGCAGATGACCTTGAACGTGCTGCTGTTCGTGCCGCTGGGGTTGTTCGCGCGGCTGCTGTGGAAGCGGGGGTTCACCGGGAGCATGCTGCTCGGCTTCGCGATCTCGCTGGCCGTGGAGATCACGCAGCTCACCGCGAACTTCGGGACCGCGCCCTTCCAGTACCGGATCTTCGACGTCGACGACCTGATCACCAACACCACGGGCGCCGCGCTCGGCTGGATCGCCGCCACGCTGTTCCTGGTGCTGCGGTCAGCGGTCCAACCGGTCCGCGAGCCTGCGCGGCGCGAGCGGGTCCACCTCACCGAGGCGCGCTAGGGCCGCGGCCCGCTGGTGGGCCTTGCGCCTGGCCGCGCGCCTGTCCTCCCAGGTGACGACCACGCCGGCCGCCAGGAAGACCAGGACTACGAGCCCGAGGACGATCGCGAACTCCACGCCGCCTCCTTTGGCGTCGTGCTTGTGTGGCAGATCACATACCGTACTCGCGTCGTGGTGAATCCGCCACCTCCGTCCGTTTCGCGGCGAACCAGCGGTGGTCCGGGCTGCACCAGTGGGAGAAGCGGAGACCGGCTTCGGCGAGGCGGACCCGCAGCTCGGACTCGGCCAGCCGGCGGGCGGTGAACGGCTGCTCCCACGACCGCCCGCGCGCCTGGTAGCGGACGGTCGCGCTCAGGAGCGGCCCGTCGCGGCTGATGCCGGAGAGACTGACCAGTACCTCGCCGAGCCGGCCGCCGCCCTCGGTGACCGTGTCGAACCAGGACGGCGGGTGCCACTCGACGAGCGCGACGCCGTCGCCGGCGAGGTGCCGCGCCACCGTGGCGAGCAGGGCGCCGCTGTCCGGCTGGTTCACGAGGTGGCTGGCCAGCAGGACGACCGGGAAGCGCCGCCCGAGGTCGAGGCCCTCGATGCGTGCCTGGACCGCTTCGGCGCCGCGGACGTGCGCCAGCATCTCGGGCGAGTCGTCGACCGCGGTGACCGGGTGGCCCAGCTCGATCAGCCGGTGCGCGATGCGGCCGGTGCCGCAGCCCAGGTCGAGCACCGCGGCGCCCGATGGGGCCGCCCGGTGCACGATCTCCGCTTCGCCTGACGGGGGCAGCAGGCGGTAGACCTCGACCGGGCAGCCGTCGGCGGTGGTGGCGTCCATCCGGCCAGTGTCAGCTGGTCAGGGCCGCAGGCGCCAGAGGGACACCACCTCCCGCGATCGGGCCTCCGCGAGCGGGTCCCGGCCGGGGTACCGCCGGCGCGGGGCGTCCAGCCGGTCCACCACGGTGAGGCCCGCGGCTGCGAACCCAGCCAGCAGCTCGGCGCGGGTGCGCAGGCCGACCAGCTCCGCCAGGTCGGACAGGACCAGCCAGGCCTCGCCACCGGGCGCCAAGTGCGCGGCCACGCCGCCGAGGAAACCCGTCAGCATCCGCGATCCGGGGTCGAACACGGCGGCGTCCAGCGGGGAGTGCGCGGCGCCGGGCAGCCAGGGCGGGTTGCACACGACGAGGTCCGCGCGGCCGGCCGGGAACAGGTCCGCCTCCGCCACACGGACCTGGGGCAGCCCGAGCCGCCGCACGTTTTCTCTGGCGCACGCCACGGCGACCGGCGAGATGTCCGTCGCCACCACCTCCGGCACCCCGCGGCGCGCCAGGACCGCCGCCAGCACCCCGGTGCCCGTGCCGATGTCGAACGCGGTCCGGACCACCGGCAGCGGCGCGCTGGCCACCAGCGAGACGTAGTCCTGGCGGGTCGGCGAGAACACGCCGTAGTACGGGTGGATCCGCGCGCCCAGCGCCGCCACGGGCACACCCTTCACCCGCCACTCGTGCGCGCTCAGCATGCCCAGCAGCTCGGTCAGCGGCACCAGTCCCGGCGCGCCACCCGCCGCCTGGACCGCGTCGCGCACGTCCGGTGCGCGCGGCAGGTCGATCCGCAGGTCGGGGCCGAGTTCGACCAGCAGCATGCCGAGCACCCGGGCCCGGTTCCGCCTGGACTGGCGGTAGCGGTAGAAGTCCGCCGAGCGCGTGGGCAAGCGCTTGCCCATGGCGGCGAGCAGGCGGCGGGCGGCCGGGAAATCGTCGCGCCACAGCAGGCGGACGCCTTGCGACGCCAGCCGGACGGCTACTTCAGGGCGCAGGTCGGCGCCGACTTCGATCGGGGGTTCCACGGAAGGCTCCAGGGCAGGGAGCCGCCTTCGGGGGCACGGCCGTCCGAAGACGGCTCGATGTGGGTGTCACAACGGCCGTCACACGGACGGCGCCCACCAGTCCAAGGCCACGCACACGCAGAACACCCGGACAGCCTAGCCCGCCTGGCGTGGCGGGAGCACGCAGAATTCGTTGCCCTCCGGGTCCGCCAGCACCACCCACGGCAGGTCGTCGTCGTCCGACAGCACCCGCGCGCCCAGTTCGACCAGCCGCGCGACCTCGTCGGCCTGGCTGCCTCCCTCCGGCACCAGGTCCAGGTGCAGGCGGTTCTTGACGACCTTGTCCTCGCCGACCGGCTGGAACACCACCATCTCCTGGTCGTCGGAGCCGATGTCGACGTACTCGACGCCCTTGTCGTCCCGCCAGCGCCGGATCTCCTGGTAGCCGAGCGCGCGCGACCAGAACCGCGCGAGCGCTTCGGCGTCGTGGCAGTCGACGGCGACGGCTAATATCCGGCTTCGCATGGCTTCCTCCCGACCCACCAGAGAACAGCTCGCCGCAGCGGCGGGGACGACCATCCCGGACGTCCTCCGGCCCGGCCTGGACGTGTTGTTCTGCGGGATCAATCCCGGCCTCTACTCCGGCGCCACCGGTTACCACTTCGCCCGCCCCGGTAACCGCTTCTGGCCCGCGCTGCACGCGTCCGGCTTCACCCCGCGCCGGTTCGACCCCAGTGAGCAGGACGAACTGCTCGACCTCGGCCTCGGCATCACCAACGTCGTCAACCGCGCCACCGCGCGGGCCGACGAGCTGACCGACGACGAACTCCGCGCCGGCGGCGTCCGGCTCGCCGCGAAGGTCGCGGAGTACCGGCCGTGCTGGCTCGCGGTCGTCGGCATCACCGCGTTCCGGACGGCGTTCGACCGTCCGAAGGCGACCGTCGGGCGCCAGCCGGATCCGCTCGGTGAAACACGCGTGTGGGTACTGCCCAATCCGAGTGGACTCAACGCACACTGGACTCCGACAACACTCGCGGAAGCATTCGCCGACCTGCGGAACTCGGTTTACTCAGAGTAGTGCGCGACACAAGCGGGTGAACCCGCGTCACGCGGACGGCCCTGACGGGTCAGACAATTGACGGGTGTCGGTCGTGGCCGGTTCCAGCAGGGAGGATCGGGTCAAGGCGCCACGGTAGCCCGGGCGGACGTCGAGGGGGGCGGACCGTCCGGGCGGTGCTGCTCCCACGGCCGGCCTTGCCGAGACGAGGTTCTTTTCGTGATGACGCGCAGTAACGACCCCGGCAGGGTGCCGCAGGGACCGCCGGCCGGCCGCAGCGTGGGTGTCGCCGCTGTGGACCCGGTGCCCATCTACCGCGAGGGCCTGTCCGGGCTCGTGCAGCGCACGCAGGGGATGCACTGGGCGGGCCAGGCCATCAACCCGCACGGCGCGCTGCAGCTCGCCGAGCAGATCCATCCCGACGTCATCCTCGTGGACTCCGGCCTCGACCCCCACGGGCACCTCAGCAAGCTGCTGATCGCCGGCGACCCGGCGTTGATCGTGATCGCGCTGGTCCGGGAGGCCAACCGCACCCCCGCGTTCCTGCACGACGCCATCGCGGCCGGTGTGCACGCCGCCATCCCGCGCTCGGCCGAGTCACGCCGCCTGGTCGAGGGCATCCGCCGCGCCTACCTCGACCGCCGCTACGTCGATCCGTCCCTGGCCAACCTCGTGTCCGCGGCGCGCCAGTCCGCCAGCGCCGCCGCGGTGCGCCGCGCCCAGATGCCGTTGTCCCGCCGCGAGTACCAGGTGCTGCAGCTCGTCGCCGAGGGACTGGAGAACGCGGGTATCGCGAAGGTCCTCTACCTCTCCGTGGAGACCGTGCGCACGCATGTGAAGAGCATCCTGCGCAAGCTCTCCGCCCGTGACCGGACGCACGCCGTGACGATCGCCTTCCGCGCCGGGATCCTGGTGGCCCAGCCCGACGACGGCCCGGAACAGCGGGTTTCGCCCGGTTCGACGGCTCCCGGGGTGGTCGAGTACCGCTCCCGGTAGCGGATCCGTGCGTCACAACAGGCTGGTTTCGCTTGCCGCGGTTACCCACAGGTAATATCCTGATGTTACCGGCCAGTAGGGGACCAGCATGCGCCCAGCCGGAAACCCGATCGACAACGGAGCGACGACATGGGCCACTACAAGTCCAACGTGCGAGACCTCGAGTTCAACCTGTTCGAGGTCCTGAACGTCCAGGAGCGCCTCGGCAAGGGAGTCCTCGCGGACTCCGACGAGGAGACCGCGCGCGGCGCGCTGCAGGAGCTCAACAACCTCGCGGTAGGCCCGCTGGCCGAGTCCTTCGCCGACGCCGACCGCAACCCGCCGGTGTACGACCCGAAGACGTTCTCGGCCACCCTGCCCGAGTCGTTCAAGAAGAGCTACCAGCAGCTCTGGGACGGCGAGTGGTGGCGGCTGGGCCTCACCAACGACCTCGGCGGCCTCGGCCTGCCCCCGACCGTGCAGTGGGCGGCGGCCGAGCTGATCCTCGGCGCCAACCCGGCCCTGTTCATGTACATGGCGGGCCCGAACTTCGCGATGATCCTCGACCGCAACGGCACCGAGGAGCAGAAGCGCTGGGCGCGGATCATGATCGACCGCGCGTGGGGCGCCACGATGGTCCTCACCGAGCCGGACGCGGGCTCGGACGTCGGCGCCGGCCGTACCAAGGCCGTCCTGCAGGAGGACGGCAGCTGGCACCTGGACGGCGTGAAGCGGTTCATCACCTCCGCCGACCAGGACATGACCGAGAACATCATGCACCTGGTGCTGGCCCGTCCCGAGGGTCCGGGCATCGAGGCCAAGCCGGGCACCAAGGGCCTGTCGCTGTTCCTCGTGCCGAAGTTCCACTTCGACACCAACACCGGTGAGCTGGGCGAGCGGAACGGCGCGTTCGTCACCAACGTCGAGCACAAGATGGGCCTGAAGGTCTCGACCACCTGTGAGCTGACCTTCGGCCAGCACGGCATCCCGGCCAAGGGCTGGCTGCTCGGCGAGGTGCACGACGGCATCGCGCAGATGTTCCAGGTCATCGAGTACGCCCGGATGATGGTCGGCACCAAGGCCATCGCCACGCTGTCCACCGGCTACCTCAACGCGCTGGAGTTCGCCAAGGAGCGCGTGCAGGGCGCCGACCTGACCCAGATGACCGACAAGACCGCGCCACGGGTCACCATCACGCACCACCCGGACGTGCGCCGCTCGCTGATGCTGCAGAAGGCCTACGCCGAGGGCCTGCGCGCCGTGTACCTCTATACGGCGTCCTTCCAGGACCAGGTGTGGACCGGTGAGGGTGACGAGGAGTCGCTGAAGCTGGCCGAGCGGGTCAACGACCTGCTGCTGCCGATCGTCAAGGGCGTCGGCTCCGAGCGCGCCACCGAGCAGCTCGTGCAGTCGCTGCAGACCCTGGGCGGCTCCGGCTTCCTGCAGGACTACCCGATCGAGCAGTACATCCGCGACGCGAAGATCGACTCGCTGTACGAGGGCACCACGGCCATCCAGTCGCAGGACTTCTTCTTCCGGAAGATCGTCCGCGACAAGGGCCAGGCGCTGGGCTACATCGCGAACGAGATCACCAAGTTCATCGACTCCGAGGCGGGCAACGGCCGGCTGAAGAACGAGCGTGAGCTGCTCAAGCGCGCCCTGGAGGACGTGCAGGGCATGCTCGGCGCGATGATCGGCTACCTGACCTCGTCGCAGGAGGACGTCAAGAACCTGTACAAGGTCGGCCAGCACACCGTCCGGTTCCTGATGTCGGCGGGCGACCTGCTGGTGGGCTGGCAGCTGCTGCGCCAGGCCGAGATCGCGCTGACCAAGCTGGACGGCGCATCGGCCAAGGACCAGGCGTTCTACCAGGGCAAGATCGCGGTGGCGTCGTTCTTCGCCAAGCAGGTGCTGCCCGAGCTGACCGCGCGCCGCGCGGTCGTCGAGGCCGCCGACAACGACCTCATGGAGGTCCCCGAGTCGGCGTTCTGATCTCCCCGTAGATCCCCCACGGAAGGCCCTCTCGCCAGCGCGAGGGGGCCTTCCGCGTGTTCGCCGGAAAAAAAATCGCGCGTCGGTGTCGAGAACCCGTGATCGGCTCCGTCTCCGGTGCGAACGCGGCCAGAATGGGCCGCACCACACCGAGGAGAAGATCATGGCCAAGTACCTGCTGCTCAAGCACTACCGGGGCGCTCCGGCGGCGGTCAACGACGTGCCGATGGATCAGTGGACGCCGGAGGAGGTCACCGCGCACGTGCAGTACATGCGGGATTTCGCGGCCCGGTTGGAGGAGACCGGTGAGTTCGTCGACGGTCAGGCGCTGGCGCCGGAGGGGACGTGGGTGCGCTACGACGGGGAGGGGCGTCCGCCGGTGACCGATGGGCCGTTCCCGGAGACCAAGGACCTGATCGCCGGCTGGATGGTGATCGACGTGGACAGCCACGAGCGTGCGGTCGAGCTGGCCGGGGAACTGTCGGCCGCGCCCGGGGCGGGCGGGAAGCCGATCCACGAATGGCTCGAGCTGCGCCCCTTCCTGGCCCCGCCGCCCGACGTGGCCCACTGCCACGAATGATCGCTGACGGAGCGTCAGGTCCAGGACGGGTAGGCCGGGGCGACGGCGGCGTAGCGCTGCCCCCAGGCCGGCAGCTCGGCGCCGGCCAGGTGGGCGGCCAGCCGGTCGAAGAAGGCGTGCGTGCCCGGGATGAAGCCCCGGGCGTTGCGCACCGACAGGCCCCGGTGGGTGAACTTCAGCAGGGTGCCGTCGGGCGTCTCGCTCAGCTCGTAGCGGACCACTCCGTCCTCGACAATGCGCTGGCGCCACTCGTGCTCGAACACGTGCGGCGGCTGCCACACGAGGATGCGCCCGGTCATGCGCTTGGCGTCGTCGGGCGCGGGCGGGTCCTCGGGCAGCATCTCGATGGTGCCCGTCTCGGTGTCCAGGACCGTTTCGCCGAACCACGCCCGCCGCTGCGCGGGATCGGTGATCGCGGCCCACACCGTCTCGATCGGGAAGGGCAGGTGGCGCTCGAAGCGGATGACCGCCGCCTCACCGTCGGTTTCGATCGTGCCGTTCTCGGAGCTCACTTCTGGTGTCCTTCCTGGTTGCGCGCCAGGTGGCGCTCGAGGGAATCGAGGTGGCGCGCCCAGTAGCGGCGGTACCGGCCGAGCCACTTGTCGATCTCGGCCAAGCCGTCCGGGCGCAACGCGTAGATCCGGCGTTGCCCGTCCGGGCGAACTTCGACCAGCCCGACCTCCCGCAGGATCCGCAGGTGGCGGGACACCGCCGGTTGGGTGAGGCCGGGCAGCGCCGCGACCAGATCACCCGCGGGAAGCTCGCCCTGGGCCAGAAGGTCCAGCAGGGTGCGCCTGCTGGGCTCGGCCACCGCTTCGAAGACGTCCACCCGCGAAGTATTACACAAGACGTATATAAGCGCTAGCAAATATGCGGGTTTGAACGCGGCGCGGGAAGGTACCCCGGAAGCACACCGAAGCTGAAGGAGTTGCGATGACAATCGGTGGAATCATCAGCGCGATCGTCGTTGGTTTGATCATCGGCGCGCTCGGTCGGCTGATCGCACCCGGCAAGCAGGGGATTCCGATCTGGCTCACGATCATCGTCGGTATCGTCGCGGCGTTCATCGGCACCGCGATCGCGCGTGGCATCGGCTACGCGGACACCGAGGGCTTCGACTGGCTGGAGCTGATCACGCAGGTGGTCATCGCGGCGATCGGGGTCTCGCTGGTCAGCGGGATGTACGGCCGACGGAAACTGACCAGGTAACGCATCCGGACGTGGTGCCCGGGAAGGTCCGCCTTCCCGGGCACGTTCGCGTTCAGGACCGGAACGCGGCGCAGCCGACGGCCACGAACGACTGCTGGGGCGAGCGCCACAGCACCTCGGCCCACCGGTTGTCGGTCAGCTGCTTGCCGTCGGCTCCGACGCAGGTGTACTGCCCGCCCGTGACGACCTGCCCGCACGGCAGGTCCCGCTCCGGCGCGTGCACGCAGGTCGTGTAGTTCGTGCAGGTCAGCGTGTGCAGCAGCGCCGATCCGACGTCCGCGGCCGCCCGGACGTTCAGCTTGCAGCCGTTCTGCGGCGAGGCGTGCACCAGGGCCGGCTCGCCCTCCGCGGCCGTGGCCGTCCCGGGCAGCACCACCACCGCCGCGGCCGCCGCCAGCATGACCAGGGACTTCTTCACGGGGATCCTCCCTCTCTCGAGAACGGTGACGGAGGGTATCGGAACGTGCGCGGAGTGATCGCGCCGGTATGTTCCCCCGATGGACCTCGACCACCAGGGCCTCACCCGGCTGCCCGAGCTGCCCGCCGGTCTGAAGTACCTGAGCGCCTACGACAACGAGCTGACCGAGCTGCCGGACGAGCTGTGGGACCTCGACCGGCTGGCCGTCCTGAACCTGGCCGCGAACCGGTTGACCTCGATCCCGGCCGGCATCGCGCGGCTGACCTCGCTGCACACCCTCGACCTCGGCCACAACCAGCTCACCGAACTGCCCGCCGAGCTGGGCGACCTGCCGAACCTGACCGAGTACCTGTACCTCTCGGACAACCGCCTGACGACCCTGCCGGACTCGATGACCAGGCTCGGCCGGCTGCGCTACCTGAGCGCGACGGACAACGGGCTGAAGTCGCTGCCCTCGGACCTGTCGGGCCTGCGTGAGCTGCGCGAACTGCGCCTGTACCGCAACGACCTGCACGAGCTGCCGGACAGCATCGGCGAGCTGAGCAAGCTGCGGGAGCTGCACCTGCGCGGCAACCACCTCACGGAGCTGCCCGCGTCCATCGGCAAGCTGCACGACCTGCGGTACCTGGATCTGCGGGAGAACGAGCTGCGCACGCTGCCGGCCGGGCTCGCCGCGTTGCCGCTGGTGAAGCTCGACCTGCGCTGGAACCGGTGGCTGGAGACCCCGGACTGGCTCGACGACCTCGACGACTGCCTCGTGCTGCGCTGAGGTCAGGCGACCACGGCCAGCAGGGTGGTCACCGCCTCGGCGAGTTCGCGGTCGCCGTCGAGGTCCGCGCGACGGCGTGCCTCGTCGACGGAGATGCCCCGCGTGGCCAGGCGCCAGAAGTCGCCAGGCCGCATGGTGACACTGGCGGCTGGTTCGCCCCTGGTGGCCATCCGCCAGCGCTGCCCGTCCGACCGGGCGTGCCACGTCCCGCCGTCGTGGAGGACGACCCGCACCACGGTGCCCTCCGGGCGAACCACGTCTCGCAGCGTGTGGGGCAGCGCGCGCATGAACGCGTCGAGCATCGGGCGCACCAGCTCGGGCCCGTCCGCGCCGGGCCGCCCCACCGCGTCCCGGATCTGTTGCTGGACGGCTTCGCCGGGGCGAAGTTCGCCAACGACAAGACCCTGCCCGCCTACCTGGCCCGGGTCAACGACGAGTTCGTCCGCGCGATGCGGCAGGTCCAGCACCGGTCCGAAGATCTCCACCACCGGATGCTGACAGCGGCCCCGGCGGCTCCGCTACCGGGTTTCCGGGCCGTGGCCGGGCTCGGAGCTCACCCCGAAACCACACAGCACGGCCGGCTTCGGGGCGTACGTGACGGTCCTGGTGTCGCGGCGGACCTCGGCTCCCGTGGTCACGTCGTAGAGCACCCGGGTGTCGGTCGTGGTGAAGCCGGGGCGGCCGCCGGACGGGCGGCAGTCCGGGCCGGGGCCGCCGGGCTGCAGGGGCGGTGGCCGGAAGTCCGAGAACGAACCGGTCGAGGACTCCACGCGGTACTGCTTCGTGCCCCAGATCTTCACCGTGACGCTGCCGCCGGACACCGACGCCTGGATCGCCACCCCGCTCTTGAGACTGTCGGTGAACTTCAGGTCCACCGCCGCCCCGTCGGCGGTGATCGCGACGGCGTCCCGGCCGGCCGGGTAGCGGTCCAGGTGGTAGCTGTGCTCGGTGTGCCCGGCGTCGGTCAGGCCCGCGAAGTACGCCGCGTTGTAGAGGGTGGTCGCCAGCTGCGACGAGCCGCCGCCGATGACCTCTGGGCCGAACCCGTCCTCGTTGACCGGCGCCGGGACGTACCCCTGCGACTGGCTGCGGGCGCCCACCCGCGCGTTGAGGCTGAACGTCTCGCCGGGCCGCAGGATCGTGCCGTTCACCTTGTCCGCCATGATCCGCGCGTTCGTCGCGGCCGGGCCGGACAGCCCGCTGGTGGTGAACTCGCCGACGACCTCCTTGATGCCCAGCGCGTTCGCGTCCTCGGTGGTGGTCTCGGGACGCGTCGTCTGGTAGCGCACCGCCAGGTCGCGGCCGTCCGGCTTGGCGAGGACGTCCATCAGCGGCTGGAACGTCCGGTTCCAGTCGATCTTGCGCGCGTCCTCGGACGGCTGGACGGCGGGCGCACCACCGGCGAACACGATTTGCGCGTCCTTGCCGCGCTTCTCCGTGGACGCCAGCGGGTCCCGCACCGCCTGCTGCAGCTTCACCGGATCGGCCTCGACCCGCAGCGCGCCGCCGTCGGCCGGGCTGAACTTCAGGGCGGCGGCGATCGCGCTGGGCTTGAGCACCGCGTCGGCGCCGTCGCCGTGCAGCGTGACCGGCTTGGCGACCGCGGGCGCGACCAGCCGCTCCAGCGCCGAGTGCACCCCGGCCGAGGTGACCTTGACCGGCGTCAGCACGACCGGCAGCCGCACGCCGCTCTTGTCCAGCCAGGTCGCACGCAGGATGTCCCCGGCGCCCTTGACGTCGACCAGGTCCTGCCCGTCGCGCGGCTCGATCGGGTACGGGTTCACCCCGCCGTCGGTGCCCGGCACCGTCACGAACCCGATGCTGCCCTCGGTCGGCGGGTGGTTGATGCGCTCGGCGGCCAGCCGCGCGATCGACTGGTGCAGCTCGTCCGGGTCGGTCGACGTGACGACCCCGACCTCGCGGGTGCGGAAGAACGACGTGATCCGGTCGAGCGGGTCGAGCGGCTGCCGCCCGGCCTGCACGACGGTCGACGACCAGTCGACAGACAGGCCCGACCGCGCCGGGTCGAGCGTGGTGCGCACGTCGCCGGCCTCGATCGGGACCGGCGCGTTCAGGCGCGGGCCCAGCTCGCGGCGCAGCTTCGCCTCGGCGTCGTCCCGGCTGAGCCCGCCGACCTTCACACCGGCGACCGTGACCCCGCGCGGGACGTCACCGGCGCTGACGATCAGGTCCGCGCCGTAGAGGATGACCCCGACGCCCAGCAGGCAGCCGGCGACCATGAGCGCGCGGGCCAGGAAGCGCTTGCCGGGCGACGGTGGCGCCGCTGGGGCGTCGCCGACCTCGAGAAGCTCGCCGGCCAGTGCGTCCTCGGTCGCGTCGAGCGGGTCGTCCAGCAGGAACTCGGCGGGCGGACGCGGTCCGACCGCGGTCTCGGCGTCCCGGAGGGAATCGAGGTCCCGCTCCGGCCAGTACTGGTCGTCCCGCCCCACGCTTCCTCCCGGACGCGTTACAAGTACAGGCCCGTCCCGTGCTCCGTGCGCTCGGTGGCCACCGCGTGGATGTCGCGCTCCCGCATCACCAGGTACGCCTCGCCCTGGACCTCGACCTCGAGCTGGTCCTCGGGGTTGAACAGCACGCGGTCGCCGACCTTCACGTTCCGTACATTACTGCCTACCCCCAGTACGTCGCCCCACGCGAGACGGCGCGCCACCTGAGCGGTCGCCGGAATCACGATGCCGCCGCTGCTGCGGCGCTCTCCCTCCTCCGCGGAGACCCGGACGAGGACGCGGTCGTGCAGCATCTGGATTTCCAGCTTCGCCGCGGCGTCCGGCAGGTTCTTGGCTTCCGACACGCCGGTAATGCTACGTGCCCTCAGCGTGCCGCGGAGACCAGCGGTTGCCGTCCGCGCAGGGTGAAGTCCCGGTGCGTGGTCCCGCCCTCGCGCACGAGCGCGCGGCTCGCGGTCGCCTCGAACCCGGGCGCGGAGACGACCAGGTCGACGAACTGCTCCGGCAGACCGGCGACCGCGTAGCGGCCCTCGTCGTCGGCCGTCGTGCGGACGAGCTGGTGCCCGCGGCCGTCCATCACCGTCACCGCGGCCCCCGGGACCGGTGAACCGTCGGCCGCGCGGACCGCGCCGGTCAGCGTCGGCACCGGCTCGCCGAAGTGGCGGTGGTGCGCCGGGACCGCGGTCGGCTGCGGCATCTCGAAGACCGGGTCCTCGACCGGCGGCTCGTCGACGGCGCCCGCCGTGCGGCGCTGGATGAGCGCGTGACCGGCGATCAGCACGACGCCGAGCAGGACCCACCCGCACAGCACCAGCACCGGGCGCAGCACGCCCCGCCCGTCGAAGTAGAAGATGCCGCGCAGGGCCTCGATCAGGTTGCCCATCGGGAAGACGGGGTGCAGCGCGCGGAAGAACCCGGGCACCATCTGGACCGGCACCGCGCCGCCGCTGGACGGCATCGACAGCAGCACGAACAGGCCCATCGCCACCCCCGGGAACCACTGCTTGACCAGCGGCACCAGGCCGAACGAGGTGAGCGAGACGGCCTGCGTGAGCAGGAACGCGACGGGGATCGCGACCGGGTCGTTCGGGATGACGTCCATCGCGACGCCGCCCGCGTAGCCGATGAGGGTGAGCAGGGCGCCGAAGCCGACCAGCGTGGCGACCTTGGCGCGGCGGCTCAGCGTGACCGCCCGCAGCAACATCATCACGACGATGTAGCTGGGGATGTTCCAGATCAGCACCAGGTAGAACAGGCCGGTGCCCATCGCGTCGCCGGGTTCGGTCGGCGCGAGGTCGACGACGGTGAGCGCGTGCCCGGTCTGGGCCGCGACCGGGGCGAAGGCCTGGTTGAGGAACGATTCGAGCAGGTAGCCGTCGGCCTTGGCGACGAACAGCGTCGGGTGCGCCGGATCGGCGGAGTAGGCGGCGGTCGCGTCGCGGTCGAGCACCGCCTGGCGGGCCTGGTCGGCGGTGGCGACCGGCTGGATGTCGAACGCGCCCGGGCTCGCCTGGCCCAGAGCCGCCTCGATGCGTGCCGCGGCGGTCTCGTCGGCGACCGCGACCTCGATGTGATGCGGCGACGGCGCGTGGAACGCGAGCAGGTAGCAGAAGACGAAGCCGAGGGCGAAGAAGACCGGGAACCAGAGGCTTTCGGCCAGGGTGCGGAGCTTTCCGGGTTCTTGTTCCTGGGTTTCGACATGTTCCGCCATGCTGTCAGGTTATCACTTTTTGCACGCGCTGCAAAAATGCAGTACTGTAAGAATCGTGAGCCCGCCCACCGGTCTGCGCGAGCGCAAGAAGGAAGCCACCCGCGAAGCCCTCCGCCACGCGGCCGTCACGCTGTACCGGCGGCACGGGCCGGACGCGGTGACCGTCGAGGACATCTGCGCGGCCGCCGGGGTGTCGCCGCGGACGTTCTTCAACTACTTCGCGACCAAGGACGAGGCCGTGTTGTCGCTGGACATCGCGGCCGCCACGCTCGGGCGGCGCATCGCGGACCGGCCCGCGGACGAGCCGCCGCTGGCGGCGTTGCGGGCGGTGTTCGCCGGGCGCTTCGCCGAACTGGCCGCCACCGACGTGTGGACCGAGCGGACGCTGCTGCTGCGCGAGCACCCGGAGCTGATGCCGCGGGTGGCGCAGGCCAACCGCGCGCTCGAAGAGGCGGTGGCCGGGGCGCTGGCCGCGCGCACCGGGCTGCCGGTGGACGACCTCTACGTGCGGACCACGGCCGCGGCCGCGATCGGCGCGAACCGGGCCGCCATCGGACGCTGGCAGCCCGGTTCGGATCCGGACCTGGTCACGTTGTTCCACCAGGCCATGGACGTGCTGGAGAGCGCCTTCACGCCCCCGCGAGGATCAGCTGGAGGCGGTCCGGCCCGTCCGGCGTGATCCGGATCGGCACGCCCCAGTCCTGCCGGGTGACCCGGCAGACCGGGTGCTCGGCGTCGGAGTCGCAGCTCGCGGCCTGCGCCACGACCTGCAGCACACCCTCGGTGTGCCCCTCGGCGATCTTGAGCGTGCGGGTCAGCTCGGTGCCGGTGCCCTCGCCCTCGGCCAGCAGCTCCGGCGGCGCGGCCGTCACCTGCAGGCGGGTCGACGGGCCGAACCGGTCGTCGAGCTTCTCGCCCGGCGGCGGGGTGAAGACGACGGAGAACTCGACCGTGCCGGCCGCCAGCTCGGTCGGCGGACGGCGCACGGCGAGCGCGTCCCCGGCGACCTGCTGCCCGTCCGCGGTCAGCGGCAGCGCGGTGAGGCGGTGCGCGGCCGACTCGACGACCAGCAGCGCGTCCCCGGTGACCAGCAGGCCGGACGGCTCGGCGAGGTCCGTGGCGAGCGTGGCGACCTTGCCGCTCGCCGGGTCGTAGTGGCGGATGGCGCCGTTGTACGTGTCCGCGATGGCGATCGTGCCGTCGGTCAGCACCGCGACGCCCAGCGGGTGCTGCAGCAGCGCGTCCGCGGCGTCGCCGTCCCGGTGGCCGAAGGAGAACAGGTCGGTGCCGATCGCGGTGTGCACGGCGCCGTCCTCGAGGTAGCGCAGCGCGGAGGTCTCGGCGTCGGCGAGCCACAACCGGTCGCCCTGGACCGCCAGGCCGGAGGTCTGCGCGAAGAACGCCTCGGCGGCCGCGCCGTCGCGCAGGCCCTCGACGGTCGTGCCGGCGAACCGGGAGATCCGGCCGGTGCGCGGGTCGAACAGGCCCAGCGTGTGGTTGCCCGCCATCGCGACGACCGCGCCACCCGCGGGCTCCCACCAGATCACGTCCCACGGGCTGGTGAGGTCGATCGACAGCGCGTCGCCGTCGGTCTCGCCGTCGCGCCACTGGCTGCCGGTGCCGGCGACCGTGGTGACCTCGCCGGTGACCAGGTCAACGCCACGCAGCAGGTGGTTCGCCGTATCGGCGACGAGCAGGTGGTACCCGGCCTGGTCGGCGACCTCGGCGGGCAGCAGCGTGAGACCGGACGGCTCGGCGAAGCTCGCGACGTCGAAGGCGCCGTCGGCGCGGCCGCGGGCGCCGCTGCCGAAGCGGCGGATCAGGGTCTCGCCGTCGGAGGCGAACTCGGCGATCGAGTGGTTGCCGGTGTCGGCGACCAGGATGCGGCCCTCGGCGGTGACCACCGCCTTGCTCGGGAAGCGCAGGTCGGCTGGCTGCTCCTCGACCGGCACGTACGGGTTGCCGCCGCGGCGCAGCGTGCCCTTCGCGTCGTGGGTCTCGACGAGCTCCGCAATGACCCGGCGCAACGCCTCGGCGTGCCCCTCGCCGGCGGCGGTGTGCACGACGTAGCCCTGCGGGTCGACGACCACCAGGGTCGGCCAGGCCTTCACGGCGTACTGCGACCAAGTCGTCATGTCCGGGTCGTTGAGCACGGGGTGGTGCACCTCGTAGCGGCGCACGGCCGCCTCGATGGCCGCGGCCTCGCCCTCGTGCAGGAACTTCGGCGAGTGCACGCCGATCGTGACGAGCACGTCGGCGAACTCCTCCTCCAGCGGGCGCAGCTCGTCGAGGACGTGCAGGCAGTTGATGCAGCCCGAGGTCCAGAAGTCGAGCAGCACGATCTTGCCGCGCAGCTGGGCCAGCGTGACGGTCTCGCCGCCGGTGTTCAGCCACACGTCGCCGGCGAGTTCGGGCGCGCGCACGCGCGCCTGGCGTTGCTCTGATGCCACGCAACGGTTCAACGAGACGCGGGAATCCGCTTGTTCCCGCAGCTCACGATGTGGAATCTCACAGCCGCTCCAGCGCGGCCGCGATGGTGGCGGGGTCGGTGAGCGGCGCGAGGTGGTGGGCGTCCAGGCGCTGCACGGGCCAGCCGCGCTCGGCGGCTTCGCGGGCCTCCTCGTCGTAGGCGGCGCTGAGCTGGAGGTAGGCGCTGGGCGGTTCGGCTTCCGCGGGCGCGGGTTCGGTGAAGTAGGCGAGCGGGACGCGGGGCAGCCCGGCCAGGAACTCGTCGCGGGTCCCCGGGTCGGGCAGCAGGTCCTCGACCGTGCCGGGCGGGAACCACTCGTGCCACGGCGGGAGCCTGCCGTCGGTCGCCAGGTCGCGCAGGCGCTGAGCCAGCTCGGGCGGCGCGGTGTCGAACCAGCTCCGGCCCGGGTGCGGCAGGAGGGCGTCGACGAACACGGCCCGCGCTGCGCCGGTGCGGGCGGCGATCCCGGGGACCAGCGCACCCGCGCCGCTGTGCACCACGAGCGTGCCGGATTCGGTGACCGCGTCGAAGAGCCGCGGGTAGTACGGGCCCGGCCCGTCGAGCGCGGTGACCAGCGACGGGGTGGCCACGCGGTGGCCGCGCGAGCGGAGTTCGGCGGCGACCCGCTGCCAGGTCTGCGGACCCACGAGCGGGCTGTGCACCAGGACGAATTCGCCCATCGCATCTCCAAACGGGCAATTCATTTCGGATCACATGTGGACTTCGTTGATCACTACCATGGGGCGCATGGACGAGGCGTTGCGCGCTGTGGAGAACAGTCTGGACCGCCCGTCCGCGGCGCGGGTCTACGACTACTTCATCGGCGGCACGACGAACTACGCGATCGACCGGGAGTTCGCGCAGAAGATCCGGCGCAGGCTGCCGTTGATCGGCGAGTACATGAAGACCAGCAGGCAGTTCCTCGGCCGCGCGGTGCGGGAGTGCGCGCGGCTGGGGGTGCGGCAGTTCGTCGACATCGGGTCGGGGCTGCCGACGGCGGGCAACGTGCACGACGTCGCCGACGACGCGCGCCCGCAGCGGGACACCCGGGTCGTGTACGTGGACAACGAGCCGGTCGCGCTCGCGCACTCGCAGCTGCTGCTGGCCGACACCGCGGACCCGGCGCGGCACGTGGCGATCGCCGCCGACTTCATGCACGCCGAGGACCTGTGGGAACGGGTGCTGGACACCGGCATGGTCGACGCACGGCAGCCGGTCGCGCTCGTGATCAACGCGGTGCTGCACTTCATCAAGGACGCCGACGACCCGGACAGCCGGGTGGCCTACTTCCGGAACCGGCTCGCACCGGGCTCGCTGCTGGTGCTGTCGCAGATGACGAACGAGAACCCGCGCAGCGACGAGGAACGGCGTGCGCTGGCCGACCTGGTGGAGTACTACGAGGGCACCACGAACCCCGGGCAGCTGCGCACCCGCGCCGAGTTCGCCCGCTTCTTCGGCGACTGGGAGCTGATCGAACCGGGGCTGGTGTACGCGCCGGCGTGGCACCCGAACCGGGCCACCCTGTTCAAGAACGCGCCCTCGGAGTCGCGCGTGCTCGGCGGGGTGGCCCGCAAGCCCTGAGCGAACACGCTTCCGGCAGCCGCCGGGCGCTGCCAGATTGGGGGCATGCGGGTGGTGTTCGTGCACGGGGCCCTGGTCGGTGACGCCGCGTGGTGGTGGAGCCGGATGACGCCGCTGCTGCCGGAGAGCGTGGCGGTGGAGCTGCCCAGCTGCGGTGGCGGGGGTGACCTGTACACGGACGTCGCGGCGGTGCGGGCGGCGCTGGACGACGGCCCCGCGGTGCTGTGCGGGCACTCCTACGGCGGAGTGGTGATGACCGAGGCCGCGGCGGATCACCGGGCGGCGCGGCACCTGGTCTACGTCGACTCGTACCTGCCCGACGTGGGCGAGTCCCTGGCCGACGTGACCGGCGGCGTGGCGCCGGTGGAGCCCGCCGGGGAGGGACTGGTGTCGCTGCGCCCCTCGCTCGCGCCGCGCTACGTGCACGACTGCGACCCAGAGGTTGCGGCCGGCGCCATGACGCGACTGGTCCC
Source organism: Amycolatopsis sp. 3B14 (assembly GCF_050958625.1). Classification (NCBI taxonomy): domain Bacteria; kingdom Bacillati; phylum Actinomycetota; class Actinomycetes; order Pseudonocardiales; family Pseudonocardiaceae; genus Amycolatopsis; species Amycolatopsis sp. 3B14. The sequence continues at coordinate 103,408 of NZ_JBHZEN010000020.1, read as the reverse complement.
GCAGACCGCGGCGGCGTTCACCCAGCCGGTGCGGGCCGCCGCGTGGCGCTCGCTGCCCTCGACGTACGTGGTGTGCGTCGACGACCCGGCCACGCCGCCGGAGGTGCAGCGCGAGCAGGCGAAACGGGCGGGCACGGTGGTCGAGATGGCGTGCGGGCACCACCCGTTCCTGACGCGGCCGGCGGAACTGGCGGCCGTGCTGCGACAGGTCGGCTAGCGGCCCGGGCGCCATGCGGCGCGTCGTGGTGCTCGGCTGCGGTGGGGCGGGCAAGTCGACCTTCTCCCGGCGGCTGGGCGCGCTGCTCGAGCTCCCGGTCACCCACCTCGACCACGTCTACTGGCAGCCGGGCTGGGTGCCGCTGCCCGCCGGGGAGTTCGCCGCGCGGCAGCGGGTCCTGGTCGCCGGCGAGCGGTGGCTCCTCGACGGGAACTACGGCGGCACGCTGGAGATCCGGCTCGCCGCCGCCGACACCGTGATCCTTCTCGACCCGCCGCGGAGGGTCTGCCTGCGCCGGGCCGTCCTGCGTGTCCTGCGGGGCTGGGGGCGGGACGGGCAGGCGCCGGGCTGCCCGGAACGTCTGTCCCTCGAGTTCCTGGCCTGGATCTGGGCCTTCCGCCGCCGCTCGCGGCCCCGGGCCCTTCGCGCGATCGCCGAGCACGGCCGCGGCGCCCGGCAGTACCTGCTGACCACCCCGCGCGAGGCCGGGCTGTTCCTCCCCGGGAGAAATCCGCCCGTGCCGCGCGTTGGACGGGTATGGCTGTCGTGTTGCTGCTCTACATCGTCGCCGAGGTGGCTGCCGTTTGGGCGGTCAGCTCCCTCATCGGCTTCCTCGGCACGCTCGGGCTGCTCGTCGTCGGGGCGTTCCTCGGCTCCTGGCTCGCCCGGCGGGAAGGGGCGCGCGCCGCTCAGGCGTTCCTCGCCACCGCCCGTGCCGGCCGGTCGCCGCACGCGGAGATCACCGACGGCATGCTCGTCGCGTTCGGCGGGTTGCTCATCATGATCCCGGGCTTCCTCTCCGACCTCGCCGGGCTGGCGCTGCTGCTGCCGCCCACCCGCGGCATCGTCCGCCGGGCCTGGCTCAAGCGCGCCGAACGCCGCATGCCGAACCGGCTCATCGTCGTCGACAGCGAGGTGGTCGACAAGGAGACCACCAACCGCCCGATCATCGAAGGTTAGGCCGGCTTGGGAATATCGAAGTAGCCCGACAGCCGCACCGCGGGCGCGTACTCGCCCTTCACCTTGACCTTCCCGGTCACGAACATCGCCGCCACCGCGGCGTTGCCCGTCGCCACGCGGAAGAAGTCGTCCGGCGCGATCGTGATCGTCGTGTCCGGCTCGCGCCCCAGGTCCTTCCCCGAGTGGCACCGGCCGTCCTCGATGACCGTCTGGAACCGGTCGTACCCGCCGATCCCCGAACCGCCCGGGAACCGCCAGCACACCACGACGCTCGAATACCGCGCCTTCTCCGCCAGGAAGTGGTCCGACATCCGGCGGAAGATCTCCTCCAGGAACACCATCCGCAGCTCGGGGTGCTCGCCGATCGCCCTGAGCTGCTCCTTCGACGCGCGCCGCACGACGTCGGCGAGCGTTTCCGTGGACAGCCCGCTCAGGTGCACGCCGGTCCCGGCCGACCCCAGCATGTGCAGAGTTTCGAGCAGCTGGATGAACTGCTCCGCGGACAGCCTGCTCAGATCGATCTGGCGGGCGAACGCGTCGACCACTGTGCCGGACACAGGCGGAGATTCTACCGGCGGAGAGGTGAGGAGGTAGCGTTTCGGCGTGAAGGAGGTCGGCGTGACGGAAGACGTGAAGACCCCGCGCTCGCGGCGGTTGCCCAGAGCCGTGCGAGAACGGCAGATCCTGGACGCCGCCGTGGAGGTGTTCTCCCGGCACGGCTACCACTCCGCGTCGATGGACGAGATCTCCGAGGTCGCCGGCGTCTCCAAGCCGATGATCTACTCCTACCTGGGCGCCAAGGAGGACCTGTTCGCCAAGTGCATCCGCCGCGAGGCAGGCCGCCTGCTGGAGGCGGTCCGCGACGGACTGCGCTCGGAACTGCCGCCGGACATGCAGCTGTGGCACGGGCTGCGGTCGTTCTACCGCTTCGTCGCCGAGTACCGGGACTCCTGGACGGTCCTGCACCGCCAGGCGCTGACCGTCGGCGGCCGGTTCGCCGACGAGATCACCATGCTCCGCTCGCGCGCCATCGAGGTGGTCACCGCGCTCGTGGTCACCGCGGGCATGAAGAAAGGCCTGGGGGACCGGGCCGAGTTCTCCGGCCCGGCCCTCGCCGTGGCGCTCGTCGGAGCCGCCGAATCGCTGGCCGACTGGTGGCTCGATCACTCCGAGGTGTCGGACGGCGTGCTCGCGTCGTGGCTGATGAACCTCGTGTGGCTGGGGTTCAACGACCTCATCGAGGGTTCGGTGTGGCGTCCGGAGGAGTGATCGTCCCCTCCAGATGCGGCTTCGGCTTCTTCGCCGCCCACAGCTCGAATGCCCACCCGCCACCCGACCACCGCCCCTCATCGAGGCGCTTCGCGCCGCGGTAACACCCGCCACCAGTCTGCCACGACGTGAACGCGACCTTCGCCGGCAGCAGCACGGGCAGCTTGAACCTCACGTCCACCGTGTAAGCGTCCGGCAGCCTGCCCTCGAACGCGGCGAGAACCCGCGCCTTCGTCCACATGCCGTGCGCGATCGCCGACGGGAACCCGAACAGCTTCGCGGTCAGCGGGTGCAGGTGGATCGGGTTGCGGTCACCGGACACCTCGGCGTAGCGGCGGCCGATGTCGGCGGGCACGCGCCAGATCGCCTTGGGTGCGGGCGCCGCGAGCTGCTCGCGCTTCCCGCCACCCTCGCCGCCGCCGCGCCGCAGGTACGTGCTCACCTCTGTCCAAATCGGACCGTCGGCGGTGGTGTACTCGCTGATCACGTCGAACTGGCGGCCCTTTTCGTGCGGCCGCAGGTTCTCCGCCCGCACCCGCACCGTGCCGGTGTCGGTCAGCCGCACCGGTCGGCGCTGCGTGATGCGGTTGGCGACGTGCACCATGCCCAGCAGCGGGAACGGGAAGTCCGGCTGGGTCATCAGCGCCATCTGCAGCGGGAACGCGAGCATGTGCGGGTAGGTCACCGGCAGCTCGTCGCCCAGCCGGAACCCGCAGACCTGGTTGTAGGCCGCCACGTGCGCCGGGTCGAACTCGACGCCCGCGCGCACGTACTCGGTGTCCGGCAGGCCGCCGCCACCGCTGTGCGGCAGCAACGCCTTGGCGTACAACGGCGCCAGCTTCGGCGCCTCACGCAGTTCCTTGATCGTCATCACGCCCCCAGCAGAGCCTGGCCGCAGACGCGGACCACGTTGCCGTTGACCGCGGCCGACGCCGGGTTGGCGTACCAGGCGATCGTCTCGGCGACGTCGACCGGCAGCCCGCCCTGGCCGAGGCTGGACAGCCGCCGCCCGGCCTCGCGGATGAACAGCGGGACCGCCGCGGTCATCTTCGTCTCGATGAACCCGGGCGCGACGGCGTTGATGGTGGCGCCGTACTCGGCGAGCTTCGGCGCGCCGTCCTGCACCATGCCGATCACGCCGGCCTTGCTGGTGCCGTAGTTGGTCTGGCCCACGTTCCCCGCGATGCCCGCGATCGACGAAACGCCGATGATGCGGCCGTTCTCGCGGAGCACCTTCTCGCTCAGCAGCTTGTCGTTGACCGCCAGCTGCGCGGCCAGGTTCACGGTGATCACCGCGTCCCAGGCGCCCTCGGTGAGGTTGCCGAGCGTCTTGTCGCGCGTGATGCCCGCGTTGTGCACGACGATGTCGACCCCGCCGTGCCGCTCCTTCAGGTAGGCGGCCAGCTTGTCCGGCGCGTCCGCCGCGGTGATGTCCATCTGCAGCGCGGAACCGCCGACCTTGTTGGCGACCTCGGACAGCTCGCCGCCCTGCGCCGGGATGTCCAGGCCGACCACGTGCGCGCCGTCGCGGGCGAGCACCTCGGCGATCGCCGCGCCGATGCCCCGGGACGCGCCGGTGACCAGGGCGACCTTGCCGTCGAGCGGCTTCTCCCAGTTCTCGATCGCGGGCACCGACGGCGTGCCGGTGGCGCCGACGCGGATCACCTGGGCGTCCACGAACGCCGACTTGGCCGACAGCACGAACCGCAGCGTCGACTCGGCGGCCTCCTCCGCGCCGGGCGCGACGTACACGAGCTGGGCGGTCGCGCCGCGCTTGAGCTCCTTGCCGACCGAGCGGACGAACCCTTCGAGCGCGCGCTGGGCGATCCGCTCCCGGCCGTCGGCCAGCTCGGGCGGTGTGCCGAGCACGACGACCCGGCCGCAGTAGCCGATCTTGCGGATCACCGGATGGAAGAACAGGTACACCTCACGCAGCTGCGCCGGGTCGGTGATGCCGGTGGCGTCGAACACCAGGCCGCCGTAGCGCTGGTCGCCGCCCGCGGGCTCGGTCAGCACCGTGATACCGGCCGCCGCGAGCTGGTTCTGCACGGTCTTTTCGAGCCGTCCGCCGGGCGCGGCGCCGAAAAGTGCGGGACCATCGAGGGCGGGCTGGCCGGGGCGGTAGCGGCGCAGCACCGGCGGGTTGGGCAGCCCGAGCTTGGGCACCAGGAACTTCCCGATCGGCGTCTTGGTGAACTGCTGATACCGGTCGGCCATGACGTGCCTCCTTACCGAGCTTACCTACTCACGAGTAGGTTACACTGTCATCCGAGGCTCACCACCGCAGTGGGAGGAATTGATGGACGTTCGTCGCGTCGCCATCGTCGGCGGCAACCGCATCCCGTTCGCGCGGTCGAACGGCCGCTACGCCAACGCGTCCAACCAGGACATGCTCACCGCCGCCCTGGACGGCCTGGTGAGCCGCTTCGCGCTGCAGGGCGAGCGCATCGGTGAGGTCGCCGCGGGCGCCGTGCTCAAGCACGCGCGCGACTTCAACCTGGCCCGGGAGAGCGTGCTGGGCAGCAAGCTCTCGCCGGAGACCCCGGCCGCGGACGTCCAGATGGCGTGCGGCACCGGGCTGCAGGCGATCGTCAACGTCGCGAACAAGATCGCGCTCGGCCAGATCGACTCGGCGATCGCCGGCGGTGTGGACACCACCTCCGACGCCCCGCTCGCGGTGAACGACGACCTGCGCCGCATCCTGGTGCAGCTCAACTCCGCGAAGACGGTGGGCCAGCGGCTCAAGTTGCTGACCAAGCTGCGGCCCGGCCAGATCGTGCCGGAGATCCCGCGCAACGCCGAGCCGCGCACCGGGCTGTCGATGGGCGAGCACGCGTCGCTGACGGCCAAGGAGTGGGAGATCTCGCGCGAGGACCAGGACGTCCTCGCCGCGACCAGCCACCAGCGCCTCGCCGCGGCCTACGAGCGCGGGTTCTTCGACGACCTGGTGACGCCCTACCTCGGGCTGTCCCGCGACCAGAACCTGCGGCCGGACTCGACCGCGGAGAAGCTGGCCAAGCTCAAGCCGGTGTTCGGCGGCCCCGACGGGACGATGACCGCGGGCAACTCGACCCCGCTGACCGACGGCGCGTCGACGGTCCTGCTGGCCACCGAGGAGTGGGCCGCCGCGCGGAAGCTGCCGGTCCTGGCGTACCTGACGTTCTCGGAGACCGCGGCGGTGGACTATGTGCACGGCGGCGAGGGCCTGCTGATGGCCCCGGCGTACGCGGTGCCCCGGATGCTGGCGAAGGCCGGCCTGACGCTGCAGGACTTCGACTTCTACGAGATCCACGAGGCGTTCGCCTCCCAGGTGCTCGCGACGTTGAAGGCGTGGGAGAGCCCGGCGTTCGCCAAGGAGAAGCTCGGGCTGGACGCGCCGCTCGGGCCGATCGACCGGTCGAAGCTGAACGTGAACGGCTCGTCGCTGGCCGCGGGCCACCCCTTCGCGGCGACGGGCGGCCGCATCGTGGCGACGCTGGCGAAGCTGCTGCACGAGAAGGGCTCCGGGCGGGGCCTGATCTCGATCTGCGCCGCGGGCGGCCAGGGCATCACGGCGATCCTGGAGAAGTGAGCCCGAGCTGCTGGAGCAGGCCGAGCTGGTCGAGCCTGCCCCAGCGCTCGGTGATGCGATCGCCCTGCACACGGAAGACGTTGATGCCACGCAGGGAGATCGTGCGGCCGGTGCCCGGCACGCCCATCAGCTCGCCCTGGTGGGTGCCGCGGGCGGTGAACACCTCCACGACGATGTCGTCTTCGGCGACGAGCCGCTCGACGTCGCTGTGCCAGTCGGGCATCGCCAGGCGCATCATCGCTGCGGCCTGGCGCATGCCGTCGGGCCCGTCCGGGATGCCCGGGAACGGCGGGTCGTGGTTGACGAAGGCGGGGTCGAGGTAGCGGTCGACGGCGTCCAGGTCGCCCTTGGTGAACAGGTCCTGGATGAAGTCCTCGACGAGTTGCTTGTTGCTGCTGAGCTGGTCAATGGTCATGCGGTGATCCTGCGTCGGCGGGAACCCCGGGACCATCCCACGTGTCTGGGATTTTCGCGGGGCACAGCGGGGGCGCACACTGGGCCCATGCGGCGATCGGCCAGTGCGGTCCGCGCCGAGCACGACGTGATCCGCCTGTCGCACAGCGGCCTGGACACCACCGGCGTCCGGCGGGAGGTGCTGCGGGCCCTGCGCCGCGTGGTGCCCTCGGACGCGACGTTCTTCGCGACCGCCGATCCGGAGACGCTGCTGTTCACCGGCGCCTGGCCGGACCCGCCGCTGGACACCGCGACACCGTTGTTCCTGGACAACGAGTTCGGCGGCGGCGACGTGAACACCTTCGCCGGGCTGGTCACGTCCGGCAGGCCGGTCGCCACCCTGGACGGCGCCACCGGGCGGGACCGCTGGGCCAGCGAGCGCTACCGCGAGATCATGCGCCCGCTCGGGCTCGGTGACGAGATGCGCGCGGCGCTCGTGACCGGCCGCCGCTGCTGGGGCTACCTCTGCCTGCACCGCGAGGACGGTCTGCTCGGCTTCACCGCCACCGAGAAGACCGCGCTCGCCCGTCTCGCCCCTCATCTCGCGCACGCCATCCGCACCGCTGCTCTCGTGGACGGCCCGGCCGCCGCGGACCACCGGCCGGGAGTGGTGCTGCTGACCGACGACCTGCGGCTCGTCTCGCTGACCCCCGACGCCGAGCACCTGTTGTCCCTGCTCCCGCCTGGAGCTCCGCTGCCCCTGCCGGTGTACGCGGTCGCCGCCGCGCTGCGGTCCGGTAGCGCCTTGCCGAGTGCCCGGGTGCGTGGCGCCGACGGCTCGTGGCTCACGCTGCACGCCTCGCGGCTCACCGGCACCGGGCAGCTGGCCGTCGTGGTCGAACCGGCCGAGGCGCGCGCGGCGGCTCCGCTGGTGCTGGCCGCGCACGGGCTGACCACGCGCGAGGCCGACGTCGCCACGCTGGTCCTGCGTGGCCTGCCGACTCGCGCGATCAGCGACCAGCTGCACATCTCCGCGCACACCGTGCAAGACCACCTCAAGGCCGTGTTCGACAAGGTCGGCGTGCGCAGCCGCCGGGACCTGGTGATCCGCCTGCTCGGTTAGACCGGCAGGACGTCGCGGGCGGACGCGGCGGTGGACTGGATCTGCTTCGACGCCTTGTGCGCCTGCTTGCTCGCCTTCTCGGTCGCCTTGTGCGCCTGCTTGCTCGCCTTGTCGGCGGCGCGGCGGGCGCGCCAGCCCAGCGACGGCTTGCCCTCGGTGTCGGCGGCCGCGATCAGCAGACCACCGGCCAGGCCGGCGTTCTTGAGCAGGTGGATCAGCTGTTCCTGCTTCTGCTGCGGGTCCTTGGCCTCCCAGAACGGGTGACCGGCGACGGTCGTCGGCACCAGGCTGCCGACCAGCGCCAGCGCGGACAGGCGCGGGAACTTGCCGAACGCGAACAAGGTGCCTGCCGCGATCTTCACCCCCGCGTCGATCTTGACCAGGCTCACCGGGTCGGTCGGGAGCGCGTCGGGCAGCTTGTCCTGCTGCTCGCCGACCTTGTCGAGCACGGGTTTGGCCGCCTCGGCGTGCCCCTCGGCCTGCCTCAGGGCGTTGATGCCGCCGTAGATGAAGATGCTCGCCAGCATGGGGCGGGCCAGTCGACGCAAGATCACGATCCTCGCCTTCCTCGGATGCGACATGTCACGTCGAGGATCTACCCATTCCCGCGTCTGTTCATCCCTAACGTTTTCTAGTCCGCCAGCTAGATAGCCCTATAAACGGGTAGCGACACGCCGGTAGCGGAATCTCCCCAAATATCGGGGTCGCGCTAGACGCGCCGATACGTTGGCAGAGTGGACCCGATCCGCAACCCGTTCGCGCCGGGCGCGGGACAGCGGCCGCCGGAGCTGGCGGGCCGTGAACGCGAGCTGACCGCCTTCGAGGTGGTGCTGCAGCGGGTCGCCCGTGGCCGCCCGGAACGCAGTCTCGTGCTCACCGGCCTGCGGGGCGTCGGGAAGACCGTCCTGCTCGGCGAGCTGCGGTCGATGGCCGTGAAGCACAAGTGGGGCGCGGGCAAGATCGAGGCACGCCCGGACGCGGAGCTGCGGCGGCCGCTGTCGGCGGCGCTGCACCGCGCGATCCGCGACCTGGCGGTGCGGCACCGGGCGCCGGACCGGGTCGAAGAGGTTCTCGGCGTGCTGAAGGCGTTCGCGCTGCGGTCGAACAAGGCGGACGCGAAGCTGCGGGACCGGTGGCAGCCGGGCATCGACGTGCCGGCCGCGCAGGGCCGCGCCGATTCCGGGGACATCGAGATCGACCTGGTCGAGCTGTTCACCGACGTGGCCGAGCTGGCCGCGGACGTCGGCACCGGCGTGGCGCTGCTGATCGACGAGATCCAGGACCTGCAGGCGGACGACGTGTCGGCGCTGTGCGCGGCGTGCCACGAGCTGTCCCAGTCGGGCGCGCCGCTGGTCGTGGTCGGGGCCGGGCTGCCGCACGTGCCCGCGGTCTTGTCGGCGTCGAAGTCCTACTCGGAGCGGTTGTTCCGGTACGTGCGCATCGACCGGCTGAACCGGGAAGAGGCCGACCGGGCCGTGCTGGCGCCCATCGAGCGGGAGGACGCCGGCATCGAGCCCGAAGCGCTGGACGCGTTGTTCGACGCGTCTGGCGGCTACCCGTACTTCATCCAGGCCTACGCGAAAGCGGCGTGGGACGCGGCGCCGGACGACCCGATCACCGTGCAGGACGTGCAGGTCGCCGCGCCGGAGGCCGAGCAGGAACTGGCGGTCGGCTTCTTCGGCTCCCGCTACGAACGCGCGACGCCGGCGGAACGCGAGTACCTGCGGGCGATGGCGGAGCTGACCCAGGGCCGGGACGAGAGCGCCGGCACCTCGGATGTGGCGGTCTACCTGGGCCGCAAGCCCTCGTCACTGTCCCCTGCGCGGGATTCGCTGATGAAGAAGGGGCTGGTGTACTCCGCGGAGCGCGGGCACATCGCCTTCACCGTGCCGCACTTCGGGCACTACCTGCTCAGCCGCGCCGTCGACTGAAGCAGTTCCCGCTCCTCCTCGTGCTGCTGGGCGTCGAGTTCTGACAGTCTCTACCGCTTTCTAGTGATCAAGCTAGATTTATCGATCTTCCGCAAGATCCAGCTCTTGCCGATGATTCGTAGGCAAGTGCGCTAGCTCACCGGATAATCGTTGGCGACCTTGTGAAAAAAGGTGCATACTGGAAGCACAGCCACCGAGATGCACGAGGGATGCGAACACCGATGAGCAACATCGCCGCCAAGCTCCGAGCCCGCCGCGCCGAGGCGCGCACCCGCCGGGCGCTGAGCCGCGCGATCGACACCGCCGGCTCCGTGACGGTCCGCCAGGAGCTGATCGCCATCGCCCAGGCGCGTCAGTCCAACTTGCGCTGAAGCGTGAGCTAGGCCACAAATAGATCAGGTTGTAACGCCACCAGGGGAAGTGGCGATACCCCAGATGACCCCGTGATGCTGGCGGACCCCCGACCTGGCAGCATCACGGGGTTTTCCAATTCCTGGGCTCCCACCTCGAAAAAACCAGTTGCGGGCCACCTCCACCCGAGTACTGTTTGACTCAGTCAACGAGTTTCTTGAGGTGGTCAATGAACAGCCTGCCACTGCTCGACCGCATCACCCAGGTCCGCGCCTTCAACCGGCTCTACACCGGCCTCATCGGGGTCCTCGAAGAAGGCCTCGTCGGCAGCGACTACTCCCTCGGCGAGGCCCGCGTGCTCTACGAGCTCGCCCAGGAGGGCGTCACCGAGGTCGCCGAGCTGCGGCGCCGCCTCGACCTGGACGCCGGGTACGCCAGCCGCCTGCTCGGCCGACTGGAAAGCCGCGGCCTGCTGGTCCGCGAGCGCCACGAGACCGACGGCCGCCGCCAGCTCGTCCGGCTCACCGAGACCGGCCGCGCCGAGCAGCAGGTCCTCGAGGACCGCACCGTCGAACAGATCGGCCAGCTGCTCAGCCGCCTCACCGACGACGACCAGCACCGCCTGGTCACGTCGATGCGCACCATCCGCCACCTGGTCGGCGAACGCGAACCTGCCCCGGCGCTCGTGCTGCGCCCGCCCCGGCCCGGCGACTTCGGCTGGGTCGTGCAGCGCAACGGCGCGATCTACGCGCAGGAGTACGGCTGGGACGCCACCTACGAAGCCCTCGTCGCCCGGATCATCGCCGACTACGTCGACCACTACGACCCGGCGCGCGAGGCCGGGTGGATCGCCGAGCTGGGCGGGGAGCGCGTCGGCTCCGTGTTCTGCGTCCGCGGCTCGGACGACAAGACCGCGAAACTGCGCCTGCTGCTCGTCGAACCGCACGCCCGCGGGCGCGGCGTCGGCAAGCGCCTGGTGGACGAGTGCCTGGCCTTCGCGCGGGCGCACGGCTACACCGCGATGGAACTGTGGACCAACAGCGTCCTGGTCGCCGCGCGGCACATCTACCGGCGGGCGGGGTTCGAACTCGTCGACTCGCAACCCCACCACAGCTTCGGCCACGACCTCGTCGGCGAGACCTGGCGGCGGGAGTTGTGACCACGTGTTCGTCGTCTACTGCGAAACCTGCGACACCCGGACCCTGATGGGCATCGACGAGGTGGAGTGGGTGCACAACCTGACGCCCGGCGTCATCTCGGTGACCACCGCGTGCCCGCGCGGGCACCCGACCGTCGTCCTCACCGGCGACAAGTTCCGCCCGAAGGCCGACCCGCGCATCCCGGACCGCATCCCGCCGCTGTGGGTGCGCGCCTACCGGCACCCGGCGAAGTGGTGGGCCCGGCTGCTCGGTCGCCTGCTCCGCAAGTACGAGATCCAGCGCGACCTGCACGAATCGCTCTACCGCTTCTGATCGCGGCCCATCGCGTAGAACTCGGGGTTCGGCCGCAGCGCGGTCAGGTGCGCCAGCCGGTTGGACATCGCGAACAACGCGGTGATCGCGCCGACGTCCCAGATCTCGTCCTCGGTCAGCCCGGCCTTGCGGGCGGCCTCGATGTCGGCCTCCCCGAACAGTTCGGGCTTGCGGGCCAGCGCGAGCGCCAGGTCGACGATCGCGCGGCCCCGCTCGTCCAGCTCGACCTGCCACGGGTTGGTGGCGACCCGGTCGGCCAGCTGCGGGTCCTTCGCGCGGATCCGCAGGATCGCGCCGTGGGCGACCACGCAGTACGTGCAGTGGTTCGCCCCCGACGTCGCCACCACGACCAGCTCCCGCTCGGCCTTGCTCAGGCCGTCGGTGCGTTCCATGAGCGCGTCGTGGTAGTCGAGGAAGGCACGCAGTTCAGCCGGCCGGTGCCCCAGCGCCCGGAAGACGTTCGGCACGAACCCCGACTTCTCCGCGATCACGCCGATGCGCTCCCGCAGGTCCTCCGGCAGGTCTTCCAGCTCCGTGACACCGAACCGGCTGTCCACGTTCTTCCTCCTAGTGAGCTGCGCCGATGGGGCGCAGGTCCTTGTCGTGCTCGTCGGCGTGGTAGTCCGTGCCCTCGGTGTCGTCGGTGCCGTTGAAGATCTTCAGGCTCCGGGCGATCACCGTGACGATCACGGCCACCACGAGGTTCGCGATCAGCGCCACGAAACCCGGGTAGATCTGGACCATCGAGCCCGGGAACGGGTGCCAGCCGAAGATCGACAGGTCCTTCAGCGGCAGCGCGGAGCCACCGAAGTGGGCGCGCTTGGTGTTCGGGTTCGGGATGCTGTAGAGCATCGCGATGCCCCACGCCATGCCCACGGCCCACCCGGCGATCAGACCGATCCGGTGGAACCACCGCGTGTACAGCGCGATCGCCACCGCGGGCAGCGTCTGCAGGATCAGCACGCCACCGATGAGCTGCAGGTCGATCGAGAACTGCGGATCGATGAACAGGATGAACGCGACCGCGCCGAACTTCACGACCAGCGAAGCGATCTTGGCCTGCTTGGCCTCCTGCGACGGGGTGGCGTCCCGCTTCAGGTACTCCTTGTAGATGTTGCGCGTCCACAGGTTCGCCGCGGCGATCGACATGATCGCGGCAGGCACCAGCGCGCCGATGCCGATCGCGGCGAAGGCGATGCCCGCGAACCACGACGGGAACTGCGTGTCGAACAGCACCGGCACCACGGTGTTGGAGTCGGCGTTGCCGGTGGCCGCGTTGGTGATCGGCTTGACGCCCGCGGTCAGCGCGACGTAACCGAGCAACGCGAGCAGGCCCAGCAGCAGCGAGTACGCGGGAAGCGCGATCATGTTCCGCTTGATCACGTTGCGGCCGCGCGAGGCGAGCACACCCGTGAGCGAATGCGGGTACAGGAACAGCGCCAGCGCCGACCCCAGCGCCAGCGTGATGTACTGCAGCTGGTTGGTGCCGGTCAGCAGGATGGAACCCTTCGGCTTCCCGGTGTTCGGGTTCGGCTGCGACAGCGCCTGCGCGCTCGTGTCGAAGATGTGCGACCAGCCGCCGAGCTTGGACGGCAGGTAGAACACCGCGACCAGGATGACGATGTAGATCAGGCCGTCCTTGACGAACGCGATCAGCGCCGGCGCGCGCAGGCCCGACTGGTAGGTGTAGAGCGCGAGCACCAGGAACGCGATCAGCAGCGGCAGGTGACCGGCGATGCCGCCGCCGTTGAGACCCATCGTCCGCAGCACCGCTTCCAGGCCGACCAGCTGCAGCGCGATGTACGGCATGGTCGCGACGATGCCGGTGATCGCGATCAGGAGCGCCAGCGTCGGCGAGCCGTAGCGGCCGCGCACGAAGTCGGCCGGCGTCACGTAGCCGCGCGAGCGGGACACCGACCACATCCGCAGCGCGGGCAGGAAGACGATCGGGTACAGGATCACCGTGTAGGGCAGGGCGTAGAAGCCCAGCGCGCCGGCGCCGAACACCAGCGCGGGCACGGCGACGAACGTGTACGCGGTGTAGAGGTCACCGCCGACGAGGAACCAGGTGATCCACGAGCCGAACTTGCGGCCGCCGAGGCCCCACTCGTCGAGGTGGTCCAGCGAGGCCGCCGCGCGCCACCGGGACGCGACGAAGCCCATCACGCTGACCACCAGGAACAGCAGGATGAAAACGGTCAGTTCCACCCACTGCAGCCCGCTGCCGGGCGCCTGTGCCAGTGCCATCACTTCTCACCCTCGTCCAGCTCTTCGGCGGCGAGCCGGTCCGGCTTGCCCGTCACGACCGGCTTCCCCTTGGTCATCACGTAGACGACCGCCACGGACACGACACCGACGAACACGAAGAGGAACTGGTACCAGTAGAAGAACGGCAGTCCCAGCACCCGCGGCTTGTCGAAGTTGAACCACGGCGTGACGAGCATCAGCAGTGGTAACAGCAGGATCAGGTTCCACGGGCTGATCTGGAGCCCGGTGACCTTCCCGGCGGCTTTGCCAGACATGTGACCTCACTTGGACGGGACAGGGCGGCTTGACCTTAGATCCTGGGCCACTCGCCGTCACGCTCCGCCGAATATCGATTTGATCAGGGCGACACCCGACGAACGCAGGTTGCCCGGCCTCTGCGCTGCCGATATGAATAGGCCCGCCGCGGGGTACGCGCGCGGCTGCGGCTAGTGACGAAGGGGCGAGCATGACACGGACGCGCTGGGCGGTGGTGATCCCGGCTCTGGCCGGCACCCTGCTGGCGGCGGGCACACCAGCGATCGCGGCGCCGGCCGGGCCGGCACTGAACTCGACCGGCATCCCCGATCGCTACGCCCTCCAGACGTTGAACTGGCACACCTGCACGCCCGACGAGCTGTCGGGGCAGACCCCGCCCGCCGGCGCCGAGGGCATCGAGTGCGCCACCTACCTGTCGCCGCGGGACTGGTCCGCGCCGAACCAGGGCATCGACGTGACGATCGCGGTCAGCAGGCTCAAGGCGACCGGTGAGGCGACGGAGAGCACGTTCGTCAACCCGGGCGGGCCGGGCGCGCCCGGCCGGATGTTCCCGGCGCGGCTGCGCAACCAGACGCGGGTGCGCGAGCACCAGGACATCGTCGGGTTCGACCCGCGCGGCACCGGCAAGAGCACGAACATCACCTGCGGCGGCGCGATCGGCACCGGCAGCGACCTCGACCCGCGTGATCGCAGCCGGGAGAACCTGAAGCTGATCCTGGACGCCACCGAGTACGCGGCCGACTCGTGCCAGGTGAAGTCCGGCGACCTGGGGCCGTTCATCAACACCCGGCAGACGATCAACGACCTCGACCTGCTGCGCGTGCTGCTGAAGCGGCAGAAGATCAACTGGGTCGGCTACTCGGCGGGCACCTGGATGGGCGCGCACTACGCGCAGGCCTTCCCGGACCGCACCGGCAAGTTCGTGCTGGACTCGAACACCGAGTTCACCACGACCTGGCAGAAGTCGTTCGACTGGCAGCCGCTCGGCTTCGAGCGGCGCTGGCGGGAGGACTTCCTGCCGTGGATGGCGTCCTACGACAGCCTGTACCACTTCGGCACGACCGCCGAGATGGCCCGGCAGACGTACGAGCAGGTGCGCTACGCCCTGACGCAGAACCCGGTCGAGGTCGACGGGACCAAGCTGTCGGCCAACGCACTGGACTCGTTCATCGCCTCCGAGCTGTACAACAAGCGGTACTTCCCGGAACTCGCCGACTACCTGGTCAACGTGCGGAACCTGACGCAGGGCACCGCGTCGGCCCAGCAGCAGACCGCGTTGCTGGACCAGGTGAAGGCTGTGACCGACGCGGTCGGTCCGCAGCCGCTGGTGGTGCCCACCGACTACGACGACGCCTACGACGCGAGCTTCTGGACGATCCCGTGCAACGAGGGTCCGTGGTTCGGCAACCGGAACACGGCGGTGCGGCAGTCGGCGCAGCTGGGGCCGCAGTACCCGCTGCTGGGCTGGGGATGGCTGATCCAGCCGTGCATCTTCTGGAACAACAAGCCGGAGCCGCTGCCGGTCCTGGACGGCCGGGGCGTCCCGCCGGTGCTGATGGTGCAGTCGACGCACGACCCGGCGACGCCGATCGAGGGCGCCGAGCGCGCGCACCGCGCGTTCAAGGGCTCGCGGATGATCACCGTGACCGGCGAGGGTGACCACGGGATCTACGCCGGGGGCAACGCGGCGGTGGACAAGGTTGTGGAGGACTTCCTCGTGGACGGGGTGGTGCCGCGGGACCAGACGCTGCCTGGTATGCCGCTGCCCGACCCGACCGCCTAGTTCTCGGTCTTCAGGACCCCGCCGGGCTCGTTCTCGGCGGGGTTCTTCAGTTCTTCCTTCAGCTCGCGGAACCGGCCCGTGCAGGTGCACAGCACCAGGTAAACGAGGGTCAACACGAACATCAGCCCGCCGGCCAGCAACATGGCGGCCTCCTCTCCGACTGGTAATCAGTGAGACGTGCGACACAGCAGGAGAGTTGCCGTTCCGGCGGTTTTCACGCCCCTTTTCTTCTGGTAGTCCCCAGCCTGTGCACAGAGTTGTCCACAGGCTGGGGACAGGTGGGCGGATAGACTGTGGACATGGTGCGAGTCCCGCTGACCGAAGCCGAACGCGAACGCGGCGAGCGTCTCGGTGCCGCACTGCGAGCCGCGCGGGGTTCCCGCAGCATGGCCGAGGTGGCGCTGGAGGCGGGCGTCTCGGTCGAGACGCTGCGGAAGATCGAGACCGGCCGCATCCCGACGCCGGCGTTCTTCACGGTGGTCGCGCTCGCGGACGCGGTCGGGCTGCCACTGGACGCCCTGCGCGACGCGATCACCGGCGTGCCGACCGGCTGACAGCGAACTCGCGCCGCCGAGCGGGGACTCGCGCCGCCGAACGGGGAATCGCCCGCCCGGCGCCAGCGTGGAGCTCGCGGCCGATCGGGGCACTCGCGGCGCCGAGCGCGGACTCGCGGCATTGAGCGGGGGACCGCCCACCCGACGCTGAACTGGCAGCGTTGAGCCGGACCCATCCCACCGCGGGGCTCGCCCGCCGACACGGGGAACTCGCAGCGCCGAATGCGGGACTCGCGGCGCCTAACGTGGGACTCGCGGCGCCGTACGTGGGGCTCGCGGTTACTTCAGTTGCTCCAGCACCGGGGCGAACGCGTCCAGGCTGCGTTCCAGCACCGACACGTACGTGATCCCGAACTTCTCCCGCATACGCTCGATCTGGGCGACGATCTCCGACACCGAACCGACCAGCAGCGTCGGCAGCTCACCGATCGCGTCGACGCTCATGTCCGGCGCGAACCGCTGCAGGTCGGTCAGCGCGGCGCGGCGGTCGTCGGTCACCACGACCATCTGCACCAGCACGTTGATCTCCGCCGCGCGGCCGCCGAGCCCCGACCGCACGAACGACACCCGCTCCGCGAACGCGTCCGCGCCGGCCAGGCCGACCAGCCCGCCGCCCTTCGCCGTCGGCGCGCCGGTCAGCGCGATCGTGTCCGCGTGCTCGGCGGCCAGCGTCAGCATCCGGTCGCCCCAGCCGCCCAGCATCAGCGGCGGACCGCCGTCCTGCGCCGGCCGCGGCTGGTACTCGGGGTCGGCGAACAGCTTGCGCAGCTCCACCACCGTCCGCTCGACGTGGTCGACCCGGCGCCCCGGCCACGGCAGCCCGGCCGCCTCGAACTCCTCCCGCACGTACCCCGCGCCGAGACCCAGCTCCAGGCGGCCGCCACTGTACTGGTCGGTCGTCGCGACGTCCCGCGCAAGCACAGCCGGGTGGTAGAACGGCGCGTTGAGCACGAACGTGCCCAGCCGCACCCGTGAAGTGGCCTCCGCGGCGAGCACCAGCGCCGGGAACGGCGCCGGCATCCCCAGGTGGTCGGCCACGGTCACGACGTCGAACCCGAGGTCTTCGGCCCGCCGCACCTTGTCCACGAACTCCGCCCGCGATCCGGGCTCCACCATGTTCACACCGAAGCGCATCCCCAGCATGTTCCGACAAAAGCACGGGAGGCCACCCCCTCGCCAGGGGTGGCCTCCCGTGTTCGCGTCAGGCGATCAGCCGAGGCGCTGCTTCAGGGCCGCCAGCTCGTCGTGCAGGCTGGAGGGCACCCGGTCGCCGATCTTGGCGAACCACTCCTCGATCAGCGGGATCTCCTGGCGCCACTCCTCCGGCTTGACCGCGAGCGACTCCTGGACGTCCTCGATCGGCTCGGCGATGCCGTCCAGGTCGAGGTCCTCGGCGCGCGGCACCAGGCCGACCGGGGTCTCCACCGCGCCCGCCTTGCCCTCGAGGCGCTCCACGATCCACTTGAGCACCCGCGAGTTCTCGCCGAAGCCCGGCCACAGGAACCGCTTGTCGTCACCGCGCCGGAACCAGTTGACGTAGAAGATCTTCGGCAGCTTGGCGGCGTCGGCGTTCTTGCCGGTGTCCAGCCAGTGCTGGAAGTACGCGCCCGCGTGGTAGCCGAGGAACGGCAGCATCGCCATCGGGTCGCGGCGCACCTCGCCGACCTTCCCGGCCGCGGCCGCGGTCTTCTCCGACGACATGGTGGCGCCCACGAACACGCCGTGCTGCCAGTCGCGGGCCTCGGTCACCAGCGGGACCGTGGTGGCGCGGCGGCCACCGAACAGGATCGCCGAGATCGGCACGCCCTTCGGGTCGTCCCACTCCGGCGCGAGCGTCGGGACCTGCGCGATCGGCGTGCAGAACCGCGAGTTCGGGTGCGCGGCGGGCTCGTCCGACTCGGGGGTCCAGTCGCGGCCCTTCCAGTCGGTGAGGTGCGCCGGCGGCTCCTTGGTCATGCCCTCCCACCACACGTCGCCGTCGTCGGTCAGCGCGACGTTGGTGAAGACGGTGTTGCCGGCCTCGATGGTCTTCATCGCCACCGGGTTGGTCTTCACACCGGTGCCGGGCGCGACGCCGAACAGGCCGAACTCGGGGTTGATCGCGTACAGGCGGCCGTCCTCGCCGAACCGCATCCACGCGATGTCGTCGCCGATGGTCTCGGCGCGCCAGCCCGGGATGGTCGGCTGCAGCATCGCGAGGTTGGTCTTGCCGCACGCGCTCGGGAACGCGGCCGCCACGTAGTAGGCCTTGTTCTCCGGCGAGATCAGCTTGAGGATCAGCATGTGCTCGGCGAGCCAGCCTTCGTCACGGGCCATGACGGAGGCGATGCGCAGCGAGTAGCACTTCTTGCCCAGCAGCGAGTTGCCGCCGTAGCCCGAGCCGTAGCTCCAGATCGTCCGGCTCTCCGGGAAGTGCGAGATGTACTTGGTGTCGTTGCACGGCCAGGCGACGTCCTTCTCGCCCGGCTCCAGCGGCTTGCCGACCGAGTGCAGGGCGGGCACGAACTCGCGCTCGGTGCCGTCCTCCTTGACGAACTTCTCCAGCGCCTTGGTGCCCATGCGGGTCATCACCCGCATCGACGCCACGACGTAGGCGAAGTCGGTGACCTCGATACCCAGCTTCGGGTTCTCGTCGCCGAGCGGGCCCATGCAGAACGGGATGACGTACATCGTCCGGCCACGCATGCAGCCCCGGTAGAGCTCGGTCATCGTGGCGCGCATCTCGTCCGGGTGCATCCAGTTGTTGGTCGGCCCGGCGTCCTCTTCGTTCTCGGAGCAGATGAAGGTCCGCTCCTCGACCCGCGCGACGTCGCTCGGGTCCGAGGCTGCCCAGAAGGAGTTCGGCTTCGCCTTCAACGGGACGAACGTGCCGGCCTCGACCAGCTCGTTGTTGATGCGCTCGGCCTCCTCGTCGGAGCCGTCGCACCACACCACTCGGTCAGGGGTGGTCAGCTCGGCGACCTCCCGTACCCACGCAAGCACACCGCTGTGCGACGTCGGCGCCTTGTCCAGTCCCGGGATGGCTACTGCAGTCATTCCTTCTCCTGACTTCGACGGCAGGAACGCCCGCCCGGAACCTGGGTCCGGGGAAGCGCTCCGTCGCCGGCGACCGAATGGCTTCGCACACCGGCTGCCCTACCGGTGTGCTGGAAATACTGGGATTCCCCGAGGGTAGCCGGATGGACGGCCGGTAACCGAGGCCTGACCTGTCGGTTCTCTCACAAGAACGATCAGGGAATCGATTCAGATATCGCTGAACCGGCGTAGCGGAGAAAGTTCTTCGGCTTGCGCGTGATCTCGCCGATATCCGGGGGTGGGCGATTTGCCCGGAAACGCGATCAGGCCCCGTCGTCCACGAGGGACGACCGGGGCCTGATTTCGCCGGGGTTACCGGTCAGTTCCGGGAAGTTCGGTTCTGCGGCAGTCAGTTCTGGGAGATCCACTGCCCGGTGCCGGAGTCGATCTTCGCGACCCCTTCGACGGTCTGCGCGCCGCTGCCGCCCCACAGCTGGTCGCTGTCCGGCGGCACCTCGGCGGTGAAGCCGTTCGTCGTCTCGGTCCACTCGCCGGGGCCGGTGTGCTGGTACGTGGTCGTCTCGCCCTCGGGCGTGATGATCGTCTGCACGTCGGCCTGGCCGTCGCCGTCGACGTCGGTGAAGACGCGCGTGTTGCCCTGGTCGTCGGTCACGACCGCGGTGTCGGCGGTGCCGTCGTTGTCGCTGTCCACAGTGGCCGGGCCGACCTCGACGGTGCCGTCCGACATGTCGGCCGTGATCTCGCCCGCGCGGCCGGTCTCGGTGGCGTCCGGCTCGCCCGCCTCGGAGTCGTGGTCGGCGATCCAGTCGCCGGTGGTCTCGTCGTAACGGGCGAGCTCGACGACGTTGCCCTCGGTGTCGGTGTGCACGTACTGGTCGGCGTGCCCGTCGTCGTCGGTGTCGACGTACGCGGTGATCGTGCCGTCGGCGTTGTCGAGGCGGACCGTCTCGTTGACCCCGTCGTGGTTGAGGTCCATGTTCTCTTCGGCCGTGTAGGTCTGCCCGTCGACCGTGATCTCCAGGTCACCGTCGGAGGTCGTGGCGTCGGTGGGCTCAACCCCGCCGGTCTCATCGATCCACACGCCGAACTCCCCAATCTCACACCAATGAAGTCACACGCTTTGACTCACGTTAGGCCGGTTCGGTTCCCCGGCACAACCGACCCTTTCAGGCCTGCTCACGCAGGGTGCGGATGCGCCCGAGCAGGGTCTCGGCCCGATCACGGCCGTCACCGGTCTCCTTCAGCTTCCGGCTCACCCCGGCCAGCTTCTTCGCCCGCTCCTGCGCGCCCATTTTGATCGACTTGTCGACCTGCTTGAGCTCGGCCTCGATGGCGTCGATCCGGCGGGACAGCGCCTCGTCGAGCGCCAGCGACAGCTGCTGTTCGGCCTCGATGAGCTGCTCGGCGACCAGCTGGTCGAGGATCGAGCGCGCCTCCGCGATCGACTCGACCAGCCACTGCTTGAGGTGCTGCTTGTCCGCGGCGTGCCGCCGGGTGCGGGCCATCCACCAGCCGGCGCCGAGGCCGACGACGATTGTCGCGGGCAGCACCACCGGGTTGAGCAGGGCGACCCCGGCCAGCGGCAGCGCGGCGATCTTGCCCGCGCCGACCCCGCCGGAGATCCCCATGAAGATGAGCAGCTTGTCCTCGGGCGTGGACGGCTTGCGGTCCGGCGGCCGCAGCACCACCTGCGGGCCGCCCGCGCGCAGGAACTGCGAGCGGATCACGTCCAGCTCCTCCGGCGCGAACAGCTCGGCCAGCGCGATCTCGGTGACCCGGTTCAGCCGCTGCGCCATCGTCGCCGACACGCGCTGGGAGATCATCTGCAGCGCCGCGTCCACCTGCTGCGGCAGCTGGGCCAGCTGGTCGCGCTTGGCGTTGTCGATCTGCGCGCGGAAGTAGGACTGCGCGTCCCGGACCTGGCGGCTGGTCTCGTGGCCGAGGTCGACTCTGGCCCGCTGGATCTCGCCGCGCAGCTTGAGCTGCCAGCCGCGGGTGGACGTCTTGCGCTCGGCCGCCAGCTCGTCGCGCCGCTCGCGCAGCCGCTCCGCCTCGGCCTCGCCGGAGGACAGGGCCCGCTGCTCGGCCAGCAGGCCGGCGTGCACCTCGCCGAGCGCGCTGGACAGCGCCCGCAGCGTGTTGGCCTCACTCAGCATCGCCGACCGGCCGACCACGAGTTCCTGCAGCGCGGCCTGCAGTTCGATCACGCCGGAGCGCTCCCGCAGCATCACCGCGGCCTGCTCGTTCGGCGCCTTCGCGGCCATCTCGAACATCCGCGCCGACACCGGGTGGAACACCGCGTCGGCGAAGCGCGGCGCGTGCTCGGCCAGCAGCCGCCGGTCGGCCTCCAGCACCTCGCGCCAGCCGCGGAAGGCGTCCGTTTTGGACAGTGCGAACACCACGGTCTCCACGCGGTCGCCGACGCGGCGCAGGAACTCCAGCTCACCGGCGGTGAACGGAGCCGAGGCGTCGACGACGAACAGCAGCGCGGTCGCGTTCGCCGCGGCTTCGGCGGCCAGCTCGCCGTGCATCGAATCGAGCCCGCCGACGCCAGGGGTGTCCACCAGCGACACACGCTCCAGGATCGGGACGGGGCCGGTGACCTCGACGTACCGCGGCGGCAGCTGGCCGTCGGGCAGCTCGTGCGCGGCCGAGACCCAGCGGACCAGCTCGGGCAGCGGCACGGCGACCGGCGCGAGCTGGCCGGGGTAGCAGGCCTGCGCGCCCCACTCCGGCGCGTGGTCGAAGACGAGGTAGCCGGCGGTGGCGACCTCGGCGTCCACCGGGGACAGGCCCGGGGTCGCCAGCAGCGCGTTGACCAGGGAACTCTTGCCGCGGTTGGTCTCGCCGACCACCACGACCTGCGGCTTCTTCGGCCGCGACCGGCGGACCTCCTCGACCCACGCCGCCGCCTTCGGATCGTTCTCCCGCAGCAGCGTCAGCAGTGCTTCGCGGGCCTGCTTGACCTGGTTGGGCAGGGACGAGAGCGGCGGAGCGGTCACGACCGGACCTTAGCGCTTCGTGTAAACCGTCACGACGGGCGCGCGGAGCAGGCGGCCGCCGTCGGTGAACCCGACGACCTCGGTCTCGGCGACCACGCCGTCCAGCGCCGGGTCGTCGGTCTTGATCGCGCCACCCGCCTCGTGCACCGACGGGTCGAACCGCTGCCCGTCCGGCCGCACCGCCTCCACCCCGACGCGGGCCAGCCCTTGTTCGAGGCGCTCGACCACGCCCCCGCTGCGCGCCCGGTCCAGGGCGTAGAGGCAGAGCTGGATCAGCTCCTGCCGGTCGGCCCGCGCCTGCTCCAGCGCTTCCGGGCCGGCGGCGGCCAGATCGGATACACGGTTCACATCGGTGTTGGACGGGGGTTGCGCCGCTGTGGTTCCCTCGACTTCGTCGATGATCTTCGCCAGTTGCGCGCCGGGGATCTGCCCGGTCGGGGAGTCGTCCGCGGACCGGCGCCGGAACCAGGAAGCCACGCTCACCACCCCCCGTTCATCTCAGCTGCTGCCAGATGAGGAAGTACGCCCGGTGCACGACGTGCGCGACCCGGCTCTGCGCGGGCGTCGCGCCGAAGGACGCGAACGACCGCCACCACCCGGCGCGCTCCAGCGCGTGCGCGGCGAGCTCCGGCCGCGACGCGCCGGGCAGGCCCAGCTGCTCGTCGATGTCGGCGTTGCTGCCCACCCGCAGGACCTCTTCGGCGAGGTCCTCGGGCATGTCGACGGCGCCGGCCACGACCAGCGTGAGCGCCTCGAGCAGCCGGAGCTGGTGCGCCTCGGGCTTGGCGAGCAGCACCTCGATGGCGTCGTGCACGCGCTGCCGCTCGGCCGGGTCACCGGACGCGTGCGCCAGCGCGGTCACCGACGCGAGCGCGGCGGCGGCCTTGATCCCGTCCGCGCGGGCGGCGAAGACCGTGTTCAGCCGGGCCCGGACGGCCTCCAGACCGGAAGCGCTGAGCAGCAGCCTGCGCAGGGCGCCCGCGGTGATCGTCGAATCGGCGCGAATCGCGTCGATGGCGCGGCGGATGCCGTAGAGGTCGAGCTTCTCCAGCAGCCGCAGCCGGGTGCCTGCCGGGACGTCGCAGTCCCAGCTGGTGAAGATGTCGGCCGCCATCAGCATGGTCTCCAGCGTCGCGTCGTCCAGAGCGGCCAGCTGGCGCAGCGCGTCCGCGTCGGCGGAGGTGAAGTTGCCCGACTCGGCCGATTCGGCGATCAGCCCGATCACCGGCAGCACGTCGGCGACCCGCGGCTTGAGCAGCAGCCCCTGCTTCTCGGCGAGGATCGACGCGGCCCGCCACACGTCACCGCCGGAACCCTCGACCGACTCCGGCGGGATGGTGTCGGCCTTGTTCAGCACGGCGATCGCGTTGACCGGGCCAGCCTCGCGGCTCGCGGTCGCGGCGGTGAACGCGGCGAGCGCCTGCTGGTCGTCCGCGCGCACGCCCTGGGTCACGACGTAGAGGACGGCCTCCGCGCCGGCGACCGCGTTGCGGGAGGTCTCGTCCAGCTCGTCGCCGCCGTCTTCGGCCTGGGCAGCACCCAGCAGCTGCTCCGTGCGCGAGACCGACGCGGCGTCCAGCGAACCGAGGCCGGGGGTGTCGATCACGGTCATGTCCTGCAGGACCGCGCTGGTTAGGTACGCCTCGATGTGCGAGACCTTGCTGATGTCCACGCCCAGCTCGGCCGGGATCGACCCGTCCGGCGCGAACGGCAGCACCTGCTTGTGCCCGCCGGCGAAGACCACTTCGATGCGGTCGACCGTGCCGTACTGGAAGCGGGTCACCAGGCGGGTGCACTCGCCCACGTCGGTCGGCGCGACCCGCCGCCCGATCAGGGCGTTGACCAGCGTCGACTTGCCGGACTTGATGCGCCCGGCGACCGCGACCTGCAGCGGCGCGCCGAGGCGGCGCAGCACCTCGGCGAACCCGGCGGCGGTGCGGGCGGAGACCTGCGGCTGCAGGCGGCGGCAGAGGTTGGCCACCGACACCGACAGCGGACCGGCCAGGCGGCCCTGATCCGTCGTCGCCGTCACGTCGCCCCCCTCCCGGTGCCTGCGTTGTGCCCCCGAATCCTGCCATGAAGCTCGGCCGGAAGTCCCACGTGCGGTGATACCTCGGGATGACGCGGAGTGGACGGCCGCCGACCTAGGGTGAACGGTGTGCGGCGACTGAGCTTGTGGATGCGGGCGCACCCGATGGTCGGGGACGTCCTGCTCGCCGTGTTGCTGCTGCTCGTGGACCTGCTGTTCCTGGTCGCGCGGGCCGCCCCCGGCGAGGGGCAGCGGTGGTACGTGGCGATCCCGCTGGACCTCGCGATGGTGGGGCCGGTGGCGTTCCGCCGGAAGTACCCGGTGGTCACGGCCTACGTGATCCTGCTGATAACGGTGCCGCACAGTGCGCTGGAGCTGGGGGTCGGCAGCGCGACGGCGAGCTGCGTGGCGCTGTACACGGTGGTCGTCTACGTCGGGCGGCGGCAGGCCGCGCTGTACCTGGCCGCGCAGGCCGTGATCAGCGTGGTGCAGATGTGGGCCGGCTGGTCGCCGCAGGGCTGGGCGCCGCTGCTATTCATCGGGCTGATCTTCGCGTTGTGCTGGGTGCTCGGCGAGTTCGTCGGCGCGCGCCGGGCCTACCACGCGGAGATGGAGGCGCGGCTGCACCTGCTGGAGACCGAACGCGACCAGGCCGGGCGGATCGCGGTGGCCGAGGAACGCGGGCGGATCGCGCGGGAGCTGCATGACGTGGTCGCCCACGCGGTGAGCGTGATCGTGGTGCAGGCCGACGGGGCGTCCTACGCGCTGCGGTCCAGCCCGGAGCTGGCCGAGCGGGCGGTGCGCACGATCTCCGAGACCGGCAGGCAGGCGCTGACCGAGCTGCGGCGGCTGCTGCAGGTGCTGCGCGACGAAGAGGTGGCCGGGGAGCCACGGATCCCGCAGCCGACGGCGGAGTCGCTGGCCGACCTGGCGGAACGGGTGCGTACCGCGGGGGTGCCGGTGGAGCTGTCGGTCGAGGGGACGCTCGCCGAGCTGCCTGCCGGGGTGTCGCTCGGCGTGTACCGGATCGTGCAGGAGTCGCTGACCAACACGCTCAAGCACGCCGGCCAAGGGGCCCGGGCGGAGGTGCGGGTGCGGCGGACCGAGAACCTGGTGGACGTGGAGATCGTGGACGACGGGGCCGGGAAGGCGCGGGAACTGGTGCCCGGGCCGGACCTGCCGGGAGGCAACGGGGTGATCGGGATGCGCGAACGGGCGCACCTGTTCGGCGGGATACTGCAGGTGGGGCCGCGGCCAGGGGGTGGCTGGCGGGTGCACGCGAGCTTCCCGGCGAGGCTCGACCCGTGATCCGCGTGGTGGTGGTCGACGACCAGGAGCTGATGCGCGTCGGGTTCCGCATGGTGCTGGGCGCGCAGGAGGACATCGACCTGGTCGGCGAGGCCGGGAACGGCGCGGACGCGGTGTCGCTGGCCGGTTCGCTGCGGCCGGACGTCGTGTTGATGGACGTGCGGATGCCGGTGATGGACGGCGTGGAGGCGACGAAGCGGATCGTCGAGGAAGGCACGTCGCGGGTGCTGGTGATGACGACGTTCGACCTGGACGAGTACGTGTACGCGGCGCTGCAGAACGGGGCGAGCGGGTTCCTGCTGAAGGACACGCCGCCGGACCATCTGGTGTCGGCGCTGCGGTCGGTGGCGTCCGGGGACGCCGTGGTGTCGCCGTCGGTGACGCGGCGGCTGCTGGACCGTTTCATGAGCGGCGGCGGCCCCCCGCGCGACGAGGCCGAGCTGGACGTGCTGACCGAGCGGGAGCGCGAGGTGCTGGTGCTCATCGCGAAGGGCCTGTCCAATGTGGAGATAGCGGAAAAGCTGTTCCTCTCCGAGGCGACGGTGAAGACGCACGTGGGCCGGATCCTGGCGAAGCTCGGGCTGCGGGACCGCGTGCAGGCGGTGGTGCTGGCCTACGAGACGGGCCTGATCCGGCCCGGCTTGGCCTGAGCTGTAGCACGCCCGGAGATTCTGGTCCGATCACCCGACAGCGGCGCGCCGGGTCGCGCCGCCGGTTCGCGCGTCCAGGGCGGTGGGTCCAGCTCCGCCTCGACCTCGGCGTGCCGGCGCCCGCTCACCCGCCGCCGGCGAGTCGGGCTCCGGGGGATTCCGGGGGCTTCAGCGGTAGGGGGCCGGGTCCACCTCCGCCGGGTTGCGGCCCGCCTTGTGGACCTCGGCGTACCAGCGGCCCCAGTCCGGCCGGGTGCCGTCCACGTCGGTGACCCCGTACTCGTGCATGAAGGTCCACGACGCGATCGTGCGGCCGGCGAAGCGGGCCGCGTCCGGATCGGTCACCAGCGCGGCCACGCCGCGCGCCAGGTAGTACGGCGTCTCCGAGATCGCGAAGTCCGGGCCGCCCGCGCCCGTCACCGCGTCGCGCCAGTTCGGCTCGGCGACACCGAAGAGGTCCAGCATCGCCTCGGAGCGGAGGAAACCGGGCGTCACCGACAGCCCGACGCAACCCCGCCCCGCCAGCTCCGCGCCCAGTGCCCTGCCGAGCGCCCGCACCCCGCACTTCGCCAGGTAGTACGGGATGCCCGCGCCCACGTACTCGTCGTCGTCGCCGTCGGTCACCTCGATCACGAAACCGCCGGGGCGCCGCACCACCAGCGGCAGCAGCCGGTGCAGCGCGATCAGGTGCGTGTCCAGCGCGTTGTGGACCAGGGTCAGCGCGTCGTCCAGGCTGGACTCCCAGTACGGCCGCTCGAAGTCGACGAACGGGTCGCCACCCCAGACGTCGTCGACCAAGACGTCCAGGCCACCGGACTCCGCCTCGACCCGCTCCCGCAGCGCGTCCACGTCCGCCACCGACGTGAAGTCGCACCGCACCGGCACGCCACGCCCGCCCGCCGCGTCCACCAGCTCGGCCGTCTCCTCGATCGTCTCCGACCGCTTCATCGGCGACGACGACCCGCGGGTCGTACGCCCGGTGACGTACACCGTCGCGCCGCCGCGACCGAGCTCCACCGCGATCGCGCGACCGCACCCCCTGGTCGCACCCGTCACCAGCACCGTCTTCGCCGTCATGCGGGCACGATAACGCCCGACCCCGACAAAACCGGGCCCCGAAGCTCAGGGGCGATTCAGGGTCATCACCGATCCCGTGCGCACGCGAATCGCGGGAGGCTACTACCGCAGTCGGGTGGGAAGTTCGAACCACAGGATGACGCGCACGCGTGCCCCGATCGGTCAGCATGAGAGCCGCACGGGGAACAACAGGCTTTTGACCAGCACAGGGGAGCAACCATGATAGAGGCACGAGGCCTCACCAAACACTACGGAAAAACGCTCGCCGTCAACGATCTGTCATTCGACGTCGCCCCCGGCGAGGTGACCGGTTTCCTCGGTCCGAACGGCGCCGGGAAATCGACCACCATGCGGATGATCCTCGGCCTGGACAATCCGACGAGCGGCCAGGTGACCATCGGCGGAAAACGTTACACGGAACTGAAGAATCCACTTCGGACCGTCGGCGCGCTGCTCGACGCCAAGTGGGTGCACCCGAACCGCTCGGCGCGGGCGCACCTGGCCTGGATGGCGAAGTCCAACCACATCCCGGCGCGGCGCGTCGAAGAGGTGCTCGACATCGTCGGCCTGACCAGCGTCGCGGGCAAGCGCGCCGGCGGGTTCTCGCTGGGCATGTCGCAGCGGCTGGGGATCGCCGCGGCCCTGCTCGGCGACCCGGAGGTGCTGCTGTTCGACGAGCCGGTCAACGGCCTCGACCCGGAGGGCATCCTCTGGATCCGCAAGTTCATGCACCGCCTCGCCGACGAGGGCCGCACCGTCTTCGTCTCCAGCCACCTGCTGTCGGAGATGGCGCTGACCGCCTCCAACCTCGTGGTCATCGGCAAGGGCAAGCTGATCTCGCAGAGCACCACGAAGGAGTTCGTGGCCAGGGCCAGCGAGAACACCGTCAAGGTGCGCAGCCCGCAGCTGGCGAAGCTGCGCTCGCTGCTGCCCGCCGACAGCGCCACCGACACCGACGACGGCATCCTGGTGTCCGGTTTGGACAGCGAGAAGATCGGCGAGCTGGCCGCGAGCAACGGCATCGTGCTGCACGAGCTGAGCCCGCAGACGGGTTCGCTGGAGCAGGCGTTCATGCAGATCACGGGCGATTCCGTGGAGTACCACACCGGTCTGGAGACCGAGGCCCGGCACGCTCTCGAGCCGGCGAACTAGGGGAGACGCGAACATCATGACTTTGCTTGCCGTGGAACGGATGAAACTGTTCACCACCCGCTCGCCGTGGTGGTGCGCACTGGTGGCGCTGGCCACCACGATCGGGTTCTCCGCCCTGGTCGTCGGCAATGCGGACGACGGGGGCGAGTTCACCGCCACCGTCGCCTCGACCCAGTTCGGCTACAGCTTCGGCATGGCCGTGATCATGGTGCTGGCCGCGCTCGCGGTCACCACCGAGTACCGCTTCGGCACGATCCGCACGACCTTCCAGGCGGTGCCCAACCGGGCCGCCGCGCTGGTCGCGAAGACGACCGTGGTCGCGCTGGTCGCGCTGGTCATCGGCGAGCTGAGCGCGTTCGGCTCGTGGGCGCTGGCGCTCCTGCTCAAGCCGAACGCCCCGCTCGCGCTGGACACCGGCGCGGACTGGATCAACGTGGCCGGGGTCGGCGCGATCTACGCGCTCGCCGCGGTGATCGCGGTGGCCGTGGGCATCCTGCTCCGCCACAGCGCCGGCGCCATCGCGCTGCTGCTGATCTACGCGCTCGCGGTCGAGGACCTGATCCGGCTCATCCCGAGCGTCGGCGACGACATCTACCAGTGGCTGCCGTTCAACGTCGCCAACAAGTTCCTCACCGGCGACGGCGCGTCGAACATGGGCCGCAACGTCGACGCAGGCGCGCCGATGTCCACGGCCGCGCTGTCGCAGGGCTGGTCGCTGGCCTACTTCGCGGCGGTCGCCGTCGCGCTGCTGGCCATCGCGGTCGCCACGGCTCGCAAGCGCGACGCCTGATCGGAAGACCACCACAGGCGCTCCGGTGGGGACCGGAGCACGGGGAAGAAGAACGGCCCGGGCCACCGAATTCGGGGGGTGGCCCGGGCCTTCGCCTGTAGTGCATCCGATGACCTCCGGAAAGGTCGAATCGATTAATCGGATGATGCTGTTACGACCCCTGGGTTAATACCGCGTAAAGCCCCTGTGGTCGGCCTCACAGGAAGCGGACGCACCGCCTCTGACCAGGCATTCTGGAATCACCACGTCAGGCGACTCCACGGAGGTGACCCTTGACGGTGGATATCGATCGGAAAATCGCCGCCCCGCGCGCCGTCGCGCATCCGCCCGCTCTGGAACCGCTCGACGCGCTCGAATGGTCGCAGGCCGTGGAGTTGCCCCGGATCGTGGCCACCGCGACGAGACCGGCGGAGATCCGGCGCGCGTGGATCCACCGGGCCGCCGAAAGCGAAGTTCTCGCGTTGTTCCGCGCCGTGAGCGCCCGGGGCGAGATGATCCCGGCGCCGTGGTGGCTGCGCGCACTCGCGGAGGGCAGGCTGGACTCGCGGGAGACCGGTTTCCGCATCGAGGACCGGGTGGCGCAACTGCTGTCCCGCCGGCCCGGCTGGGAGTACGTGCCGTGGGCCGCGGACGGCGAATCCGGGTACTGGGAGTTCATGCCGTCGGAGAACGGGCGCTCCGGGCACAAGATCCCCACCACGATCCTGACCACCAGCCGCCACGACGGGTGGATCGACGTGTTGCCGGCCCACACGGGCACCACGCCGTCGCCGATCGCCGTGCACGGGGTCGGCGGCCTGCGCTCCCGGTTGGGGGAGTTCGAGGCCGTCCGCTAGGGGCTTTCCTCTGGAGAAGTGGCAGAGCCGCTTGCACCACTCGGGCAGCCGGCACCGCCGCGGGTTTGAACGGGCAGAGCCGCGCGGAGCGTGTCCGTTGAGGGCGGTGGTGGGTGACGCAGATGAAGGCCGTCACGCGGAGCGTGTCCGTTGAGGGCGGTGGCGGGCTGGCGGGAGGGGCCGCTACCCGCACCGCCACGCAGGCCGCATCATGGACGGCAGCTAACTTGGGCGGGTGGAGAGCGAGCAGCAGCCGCGCCTGCGGAGTGTCGTCAGTTACGTGCAGCGTGGCGGCCGGATGACGGTCGGCCAGCAGCGTGCCTGGGAACGCCAGTGGGCGGACATCGGGCGCAGGGTGGCCGACCTGCCGCCCGGTCCGATCGACTTCGCCGGGTGGTTCGGCCGCCCGGCTCCGGTGCTGCTGGAGATCGGCTCCGGCATGGGTGAGACGACCGCGCAGCTCGCGGCCGCCGAGCCGGAGGTCAACTACGTCGCCGTCGAGGTGTACGAGGCCGGTCTCGGGCAGCTGATGCTGCGCGCCGAGCGGCTCGGCCTGGAGAACCTCCGCCTGCTGCACGGCGACGCGGTGATCGCGCTGAAGGAGCACATCGAGCCGGATTCGCTGTCCGGGGTGCGGATCTTCTTCCCGGACCCGTGGCCGAAGAAGCGCCACCACAAGCGCAGGCTGGTGCAGCCCGACTTCGTGAAGCTGGTGGCGTCGCGGCTCGCGCCGGGCGGGATCCTGCACATGGCCACCGACTGGGAGCACTACGCCGAGCAGATGCTCGAGGTGTGCTCGGCCGAGCCCGCGCTGCGCAACCGCTTCGACGACTGGGCGCCGCGGCCGAGCTGGCGGCCCGTCACCAAGTTCGAGCAGCGGGCCGACCAGGAGGGCCGGATCAGCCGGGACCTGATCTTCGAACGCGTGGGCTGACCGGCCGCCCCTCCCCCCGACGAGGGGCGGCCGGACGAGCTCATTCGTCGGCCAGCGGTTCCGCGCGCACCCGGTTCAGGGCCGGGGTGCAGACCGACGCGGCGAGCACCGCCACGGCGAACCCGAGCACCACCGGCGCGACCAGCCACGGGCTGATCACCGCCGAGGCGTTCTGGGATTCCTGAATGATCGAGAACAACCCGAGGCCGGCGATCATTCCCAGCAGCCCGGACCCGATCGTGGCGACCAGCGCGGGCAGCGCGGCCTCCATCC
The DNA here is from genome assembly GCF_050958625.1 of Amycolatopsis sp. 3B14. NCBI lineage: Bacteria > Bacillati > Actinomycetota > Actinomycetes > Pseudonocardiales > Pseudonocardiaceae > Amycolatopsis > Amycolatopsis sp. 3B14. The sequence goes on along the minus strand of NZ_JBHZEN010000020.1, from coordinate 72,174 downwards.
GCAGCGCCCTGGACAGCACCCGGGTCGGCGTGCCCGCCGCCATCAGCGCCCCGAACGTGCGGCGCCGGTCCATCACCGATCCGGCGGTCGCGATCGCCGCGCTGCACCCGGCCAGGATCGCGGCGACCGTCACCCCGATGACGGTGACGCGGCGCAGGTCGTCCAGCTGGTCGCGCTGGCCGTCCAGGTACAGCTCCCGGCTGTACACGCTTTCGCCGCCGGCCGCGCCGACCAGCGCGGTGCGCACCAGCTCGCGGTCGGCCGGGGTGGTGTCGACGGCGACCCGCGCGTACGACGGCACGACACCGGCCGGCACGACCGCCGGGTCGATGATCAGCGGCGCGTACCCGTCGTCGTCGGTCTGCGTCATCGGCTTGACCGTGGTGCCCGCGGCGAACGGCACGCCTTCGCCGTCGTAGTCGCCCGCCACCCGGAAGCCGCCGAGCTCCAGGTCGTGGGTGCTGTAGATCCCCGGCCCGGTGCAGGTGGCCTGCACGCGGTAGAGCTTCACCGCGTCGGCGCACGGGACGACCACGCCGGTGTAGGTGGAGCCGTTCACCGACTTCAGCGTCACCTCCGGCATCGACACCGCGCGGGCGGGCAGGTTGTAGCGCTCCAGCGTCGCGTTGGCCTGTGCGGCGATCGTGCCCGCCCGCTCGCCGGAGGTGTCCACCGACAGCACCGAGTCGCGGTAGGTCCCGCCGCCACCGGCCATGGCGTCGAAGCTGGGCATCAGCGTCAGCGCCATCGACCCGGTGAACACGGCGAGCACGACCCCGGCCGAGGCGCGGTAGGCGCCGCGTGGGTCGTTGCGCAGCCGCCGCCCGGCCAGCAGCGCGGACGGCTTGCGCCAGCGGCTCACGAAGAACCCGCCGATCACCGCCGTCACGTACGGCCCGACCAGCATCGCCGAGGCGATCATCAGCGCGAGCCCGAGCAGGATCAGGTTGACGTCGTCGCCCTGCTCGATGGCGAAGAAGAAGAACAACGCGGTCGCCGGCAGCGAGAGCAGGCGCCACCAGCGCAGCGGCTTCGGCGTGTGCTGCACGACCGCCCCGACCGGGTTGCTCACCACCCGCCGCAACCCGAGCACGGCGGCCAGCAGCACCAGGGCAGGCACGGCGACCAGCACGAACACCGTCAGCCCGATCGGCACGCGGAAGTCACCGGCGAGCCACGTGCCGCCGTCCCACCGCACCAGCCGGGCCAGCGACCACAGCAGCGGGCTGATCGCCCAGCCGAGCAGCGCGCCGGTGACCGCGGCGATTCCGGTCTCGGCCGCGGTGATCGACACGACCTGTCCCGGTGTCGCGCCGGCCAGGCGCAGGGCCGCCAGCCGCTGCTCGCGGCGGGCCGCGATGAGCCGCGCCGAGGAGGCCACCAGCACCAGGCTCGGCACCAGCAGCACCACGACCCCGACCCCGGCCAGCAGCGTGAGCAGCGCGTCCACCCGCGCCTCCGACGGCGGCACGAACCCGTTCCGCTCGTTCGCGTTCACCGGCATCGTCTCCGGGCTGTGCCCGACCAGCGCGACGAGCTGGTCCGGGAACCGCAGGGCGTCCTCGCCGAGGGTGCCGACCACCTTGCCGGGGAACCGGTCGGCCAGCTGTGAGGCGGGCAGCCGGTTCATCGCCTGGAACAGCTCCGGCGACACCAGCACCTCGCCGGGCGCCGGGAACTTCGGCACCCCGGCGGGCAACGCGACCCCGCCGGCGAGCTGGGCCACGTCCACGCGGTCGATCCGCCTGCCGTCGAAGTAGTCGGTGCTCGACGAGATCGACAGGGTCGGTGTGCCGCCGTCGCGGGAGCCGTACTGCTCCTGCCAGACCGCGCGCTCGGCGCGGGCCTGCGTCGCGAAGGGCAGGCTCAGCAGCAACAGGACCAGACCCGTGGCCACCGCGACCCCCACCGCGGTGAGCAGGGTGGCGGTCCTGGTCCGCCGGTCCGCCCGCAGCACCTTGAACGCCAGCTGGACCGGGCTCACGGCAGCACCCCCACCTGCTCCGCGATACGGCCGTCCCGGATGGTCACCGTGCGCGGCAGCGACGCGGCGAGCTCCACGTCGTGCGTCACGATGACCACCGACGTGCCCGCGTCCGAGGCCGCGACCAGCAGGGCGTCCATGGTGTCCTTGCCGGTGCGGGTGTCCAGCGCACCGGTCGGCTCGTCGGCGAAGATCACCTTCGGCCGGTGCGTCAGCGCGCGGGCGATCGCGACCCGCTGCGCCTGGCCGCCGGACAGCTCACCGGGGCGGGACCCCTCCCTGCCCCGCAGCCCGAGGCGGCCCAGCCACTCCCGCGCCGCGCCGATCGCCTCGCGGCGCTTGGCTCCCCCGAGCAGCATCGGCAGCGCCACGTTCTCCTCCGCGGACAGCTCCGCGACGAGCATCCCCTGCTGGAACACGAAACCGAACTCGGTGCGCCGCAGCTCGCTGCGCTTGGTCTCGGACAGCTGGTCGACGCGCCTGCCGTCCAGCAGGATCTCGCCGCCGTCCGGCCGCAGGATCCCGGCCAGCACGTGCAGCAGCGACGTCTTGCCCGACCCCGACGGCCCGACGACGGCGAGCGCCTCCCCGGCGTGGACGTCGACGTCGACGCCGGCCAGCGCCACCTGCTCGCCGTACCGCTTGACGAGCCCCCGCCCGGACAACACGACACTCCCTTGTGGAGTCATGAACCTTCCCCTTCCGTTGTTCCCGCACAGCAGGTTCACAGGTGGGGCTGGGTGCCCGGATCGGCCGATCGGCCGATCCGGGGTGGCCGGGCGGCCAAGGTGCGGGGACGCGCGGATCCTCTACCGTTCCGTTGTGCCGTTCTCCGATCGCGTGACCTCGGCCTGGCGATGGCTGCGTCTCGAAGGCGTCCTGCTGCTCGCCGCCTTCCTGTGCGATCTCGCGGTGGTGCTGCCGGCCAGTGTGGACTCGCTGGGACCGCGGGGCCGGGATCTCCTGCTGCTGCCCGGGATGGTCGCGCTGGGCGCGTGCGCGCTGTGGGCGCGGACCCGGCCCGCGGTGGCCGTGTTCGCGGGCGCCGCGACGTTGTTCGCGTCGACCTTCCTGATCCGGGCGACCGACGCGGCGGCCTACACGACGCTGTTGAGCAACGTGTCGCTGAGCGAGACCGTCGCCGGGCTGGAGCTGGTGTTCTTCTGTGTGCGGCGGGTGCGGTGGGCGGAGTCCATCGTCGGCACCGGCACGCTGGTGCTCGCCACCCTGTTCGCCACCGCCTACCGCAACGGCTCGGGCAGCCGCGGGTTGAGCGAGACGATGCTGCTCGGCCTGGTGCTGCTGGTCGCCGTGGTGCTCGCCGGGCTGCAGTTCCGGCGCGGGCAGGCGCCGCGCAAGGAGAGCGCGGTGCGCGACCTGGTGCGCGAGCAGTGGCCGCTGATCGGCGCGCTCAGCCTGCCCGTCTTCCTGGAGCTGTACCAGCTGCTGGACAGCAACATCCGGGCACTGCCCGCGCTGACCTGCTCGCTCGCCGCGGCCGCGACGGCCGTCTACGCGACCCGCCGCCCGCTGCGCGCCGGCCTGCTGCTCGCCGGGATCATCTTCGCCACCTCGGCGGCGCTGTGGATCGCGCCGCGGCAGTACCTGCTCGGCTACGGCGCCCTGCCGTTCACCGAGATCGTCGCCGGGATCATCGTCGTGGTCCTGCTGGTCCGGTCGGTCGAGCCGAAGCGGGCGTGGGGCGCGATCGCGCTGATGTCGGCCGCGGTCGCGTTCACCACGCTCACCACGGTGGTCAGCGGCCGGGGCCGGGCGAACATGTCGGACCTGCGCGACCTGGTGATCGCCGCGGTGCTCGTGCTCGGGATCGCGGTGGCCGCCGGGCTGTACTTCCGGGCCCGCGACTCCGAGCGGCGCAAGGTGGTCGAGGCCGCGGTCGCCGACGCGCAGAACTCCGAGCGCATGGCGCTGGCGCGGGAACTGCACGACCTGGTGGCCCACCACGTCACCGGGATCATCGTGCAGGCGCAGGCGGCGAAGGTGATCGCAGACCAGAACCCGAAGGTCGCGCTGGAGGTCATCGAACGCATCGAGGCCGCGGGCACCGAGGCGATGACCGCGATGCGCCGGCTGGTCGGCAGCATGCGCGCGGGCGGGGAGGCGGTCACCGACCAGGCCACCATGGACCTGGACGCGGACCTGCGGCGGCTCGTGGAGTCCGGGCACCACGGCGTCCCCACGGAGGCCGACGTGCGGGTGCCCGCGGACCTGCCGCAGGAGGTGGCGCGCTCGGCGCTGCGCCTGGTGCAGGAGTCGCTGACGAACATCGGCAAGCACGCGGCGGGCGCGACGCGGGCGTGCGTGCTGGCCGAGGTCCGGGACGGCGAACTGCACATCCGGGTGGCCGACGACGGACACCAGGTGGTGACGCGTCCGGCGGGAGGTTCCGGGGGATACGGTCTGGTCGGGATGCGCGAGCGGGTCGAGCTGCTGCACGGCCGGCTCGCCGCGGGCCCGGCGCCGGACGGGGGCTGGGTGGTGGAGGCGTGGTTGCCGGTGGAGGAAAAGGCTTGATTCGCGTACTGATCGCCGACGACCAGAGCATGGTGCGCATGGGGTTCCGGATGATCCTCGACGCCCAGGACGACATCGAGGTGGTCGCCGACGTCGAGGACGGTGTCGCGGCGGTGACGAAGGCGCGTGAGCTGCGGCCGGACGTGTGCCTGCTGGACATCCGGATGCCCGGGCTGGACGGGCTGGAGGTGACGCGCCAGCTGGCCGGGCCGGACGTCGGCGACCCGCTGAAGGTCGTGGTGGTGACGACCTTCGACCTCGACGAGTACGTGCACACCGCGCTGCGCAACGGCGCGAGCGGCTTCCTGCTCAAGGACGCCGGCCCGGCACTGCTGATCGAGGCGATCCGAGCCGCCCACCGCGGCGACGCGCTGGTGTCGCCGCAGGTGACGGTGCGGCTGCTGAAGCACTTCGAGGGCGCGTCCGCGCGGCGGCAGGTCGATCCACCGAAGGAGCCGCTGACGGCGCGCGAGCTGGACGTGGTCAAGGCGGCGGCCCGCGGCCTGACGAACACGGAGATCGGCGCCGAGCTGTACATGTCCCTGTCGACGGTGAAGACGCACCTGGCCGCGGTGCAGGGCAAGGTCGGCGCGCGGAACCGCGTCGAGGTCGCGGCCTGGGCGTGGCGCAGCGGACTGGTGGACTAGCCGCGCAGGGTGCAGGCTTTCGGTTCATGGAGCGCAGGGCGGCGCTGGTGGCCGCGGCCGTCGCGGCGGCCGGTCTCGCGGCCTGCTCGACACCCCACAGTGACAGGCCGACGCCGACGACGGCGGAACCGACCGCGGACCCGCTGGAGCCGCTGACCGCCTGCGCCGTCCTCGACCAGCTGCTCGCCGGGCAGGGGTTCACACCGGGCAGGCCGATCGGCGTGCGGGACGAGTGCGGCGCCTCAAAACCGGGTTACGGCACCGTGAGCGTCACCCTGGAGCAGGAGCAGGGGGAACCGGAAGGGGCGGCGCCGCTCGACGTCAACGGCCGCAAGGCGCTGATCGGCCAGTTCACCGGCCCCGGGACGTGCGAGGTCGTGCTCGACGTCCCCGGGCACGCCCAGGCCGCGACGACCGTCGTGCTGCTCTCCGCCGACCTGCAGGCGGAAGCCTGCGCCGCGGCTCAAGACCTGGCCATCAGCCTCGAACCACTCCTGCCGCGCTGAGTCACTGCGCCGTCCAGCCGCCGTCGACCGGGAGCAACGCTCCGGTGATGAAGCTCGCCGCGTCGGAGGACAGGAACGCCACCGCTTCGGCGACCTCGTCGGCCTTGCCGATGCGGCCGATCGGGTGGGCGGGGCCGAACGAGGCGAGCATTTCGCGGCCGTTGTCGACCACCCCCTCCATGATGTCCGTGTCGACGACGCCCGGCAGGACGGCGTTCGAGCGGATCCCCACCGGCCCGCCTTCGATGGCCAGCACCCGCGTCATCTGCGCCAGCGCGCCCTTCGACGCGGCGTAGGCGGTCTGCGTCTCGAACGCCACCACCGACGACACCGACGCGATCGACACGATGGACCCGCCACCCGCGGCCGCCATCACGCGGAACGCCTCCCGCGCCTGCACGAAGTTCCCGCGCGCGTTGACCCGCAGGATCGCCTCGAAGTCCTCGACACTCGTCTCGGTCACCGGCTTGTTCAGCGTCCGGCCTGCGTTGTTCACCAGCACGTCCAGCCGCCCGAACCGCTCGACCGCACCCCGCATCGTGGCGCGGGCCAGTTCTTCGTCCGCGACGTCGCCGGTCAGCACCGCCACGTCGTCGGCGGCCAGCTCGTGCACGGACTCCCGCAGATCGGTGACGACGAGGCGCGCGCCCCGCGAGCGCAGCAACTCGGCGCACGCCCGGCCGATGCCGCGCGCCGCGCCGGTGACGACGGCGACCCGTCCGGTGAGATCCAGTTTGCTCATGGCACCGACGGTGGCCCGGCCTGCCGGACCGCGGCAGGGCACGGTCTTCCTGGGAGCGCTGCACCCAGGTAACACCGCCGCCGCCGACCTACGATCACGGCATGCCACGGTCCGAACTCGGCGACTTCCTCAGCTCGCGGCGGTCCCAGGTGCGCCCGGACGAGGTCAACCTCCCCAGCACCGGCCAGCGCCGCGTGCCCGGCCTGCGCCGCGAGGAAGTGGCGCTGCTGGCGGGCGTCAGCGTGGACTACTACGTCCGCCTGGAGCAGGGCCGCGAGCGCACCCCGTCGGCACAGGTGGTCGACGCCCTGGCCGCCGCGCTCCGCCTCGGCGAGGACGGCCGCCAGCACCTGTTCCGCCTCGCCGGGCTCAGCCCGCGCACCCGGCTCACCGCGGTGCCCGCCCGGGTCGACCCGAGCCTGCTGCAGCTGATGAGCGCATGGCCGGACAACCCCGCCATCGTCTACAACCTCGCCTACGACGTGCTCGCCTCCAACGCGATCGCCGATGCGCTGTTCCACGACTGGGCGCACTCGCGCAACCTGATGCACGTCGTGTTCACCGACCCCGCCGCGCGCACCTTCTACCGGGACTGGCACGAGGTGGCGCGCAACTCGGTCGCCGGGTTCCGGCTCGGCTACGGCAAGAACCCGGACGACCCGCGGGTCCGGCAGGTCCTCGCCGAACTCCTCGCGGCCAGCCCGGAGTTCGCCGAGCTGTGGACCGCTCACGACGCGCGCGGCAAGAGCCTGGAGCGCAAGGAGTTCGTGCACCGCGAGGTCGGTCCGCTGACCCTGACCATGCAGACCTTCGACGTCCGGTCCAGCCCGGGCCAGGAGCTCGTCGTCTACCACGCCGAACCGGGTTCGCCGAGCGCCGAGGCCCTCGCGCTGCTCGGGTCGCTGGCCGCCACGGCCCGGCGGGAGACCTAGAATCCCAGGATGCCGCAACGCTTCCGCGCCCCCGTCGTCCTGCCCTGCGATCCGGCCTGCTCGGTCATCCGGGACGGCGGGGTCGACGTCGGCGACGATGGCCGCATCACGTTCTGCGGCCCCGCCGGCGAGGCGCCCGGCGATCTGCCCGTCACCGAGCTGACCGGGATCCTGCTGCCAGGCCTGATCAACGCGCACGCGCACAGCCCGATGACCCTGCTCCGCGGCATGGGCGGCGACCTGCCGTTGCTGCGCTGGCTCAACGAGATCATCTGGCCCGCCGAGGCGAAGCTGCGCGCGGACGACGTGCGTGCCGGGATGCTGCTCGGCTCGGTCGAGATGCTCCGGCACGGTGTCACCACCAGCGCGGAGATGTACTTCTTCGCCGAGCAGATGGCCGAGGCGGTGCTGGAGACCGGCGCACGGGCCGTGCTCGGCGGTCCGATCATCGACCTGCCCGGCGTCGACTGGCGGCGCATGATCGAGGTGGCGGACCGCTGGATCGACGCCGACGGCCTGCGCTTCGGCCCCGGGGAACGGATCGAGCTGTCCTACGCGCCGCACTCGGCGTACATGCTGCCGGTCGAGGCGCTGCGGCAGGTCACCGAATCGGCCGCGGCGCGGGGTGCGCTGGTGCAGATCCACGTCGCCGAGGCGGCGGACGAGGACGCCCGGCAGCGCGCGGAGTTCGGCTCGGTGCCGCAGCTGCTGGAGGAGGTCGGCATGCTGGGCGGGCGGGTGCTCGCCGCGCACGCCGTCCACCTGTCCGATCAGGACATCGCGTTGTTCGCGGCGCGCGGCACCGGGGTGGCGCACTGCCCGGGGTCGAACGCGAAGCTGGCGTCGGGCATCGCGCGGCTGACCGACCTGCGGGCGGCGGCGGTCGCGGTCGGACTCGGCACGGACGGCCCGGCCAGCAACGACGACCTCGACCTGTGGGAGGAGGTCCAGCTCTCCGCGATGCTCGCCCGGTTGTCCACACAGGACTCGACCGCGTTGCGGGCGAAGGACGCGCTGCTGCTGGCCACCCGCGGCGGTGCGGACGCGCTGAGCCGGACCGACATCGGCGCGCTGGAGCCCGGCCGCTGGGCCGACTTCGTGCACGTCGACCCGGACGGCCCCGCGTTCGCGACCGGGCTGGACGAGCCGGACGAGCAGGTGATCTCGAACCTGGTGTGGGCCGCGGGGTCCCGGCAGGTCCGGGACGTCTGGGTGGCCGGCGAACAGGTCGTGTCCGACCGCGAGCCGGTGCGCGTCGACCGCGGCAAGGTCCAGTCCGCCGCGCGTGATGCCGCCGCGCGCTTGCGCGCCTAGTGGAACAACGACGCGTGCGCGGCCGCCCACTCGGCGAACCTCATGCCCGGGCGGCGCGGCGTTCGCGACCGCGGCAAGGCCGCCCCTTGCGGGCTTCACGACAACGAGATGTGCGCGGTCGCCCACTCGGCGAAGGCCGTGCCCGGACGCCCGAGAGGCCGCGGGCGAGATCGGCTGCGGATACTCCGCAACCTCGGCGCCGCCACCCGCTTGCGTGCCTAGCGGAACAACGACGCGTGCGCGACCGCCCACTCGGCGAACCTCATACCCGGGCGGCCCAGCACCCGTGACACCGTCGGCGAAACCGGCTGCGGGTGCTCCGCCATCTCGGCGCAACCGTCCAGGTACCAGGCGGCCGCGTCCGCGCCCATCGTCTCCGTCAGGTCGGCCAGTGCGTCCGCACGGGATACCTCCACCAGTGGGATCTCCCGCCCCAGCGCCTTTCCGATCTGCGCCACCAGCTCTGCGCGGGTGAGCGTCTCCGGCCCGGTCAGCCCGTACGCCGCGCCTTCGTGGCCGTCCTCCAGCAGGGCCTTCGCCGCGACGGCCGCGATGTCCTCCAGCGCGATCGGTGCGTTCGCTGCCCGTGGGTACGCCTCGCGCACCTCGCCGCGGCTCCGGACCTGGTCCGCCCAGATCGTCGTGTTCGTCATGAACTCGCCTGCCTCCAGGTGCGTCCACGGGATGCCGGAGTGCTCGACCGCCTTCTCGACGTCGTACCACCAGCTGCCAGCCGGCCCGGCGAGGTCGACGATCCGCGTCACGCCGGCCTCCCTGGCCAGCTCGGTCACCTCCCGCACCGTCCGGGTCAGCGGTGCCAGGTACATCCGGTCCACGCCCTCCAACGCGCGGGGCAGCGTCTCGACGCGGCCGAGGTAGCCCTCGACGACCTCCACCTCGGGCGGCAGCGCGGCACCGGATCGGTGGTGAGCGCCCGCACCTCCGACGCGCCCGCGACCGGACCCGCAGCGCCATCCTCAGCGCCGCCGCGACCCTCCTCGGTCGCGACTACCAGGCGAAACTCGCCGAGATCGCCAACGCGGCCGGGGTCGGGCGGACCACCCTGCACCGCTACTTCCCGGACCGCGCGACCCTGATCAAGGCCGCCGTCGAGGACTCGATCGCCGCCATCGAGGCCTCCGTCGCCGACGCGGCGATCGACCAGGGGCCGGCGCTGGACGCCACAGTGGATCCAACGGGTGTTGTGGGCGCTGGTGTACACCGGGCACACCGAGGGCGAGCTGTCCGGCGTGCCCCGGCACGGCATCGTGGACACCGTGGTCGAAACGTTGCATAACGGAATCGCGCGATCTTGATCTTATCGGCCGGTTCACCCCCGCTCACACGCTCGTTCACCGCCCGTTCCCGCCCGCTGGCTTACATCGGAGCACGTGTGGGGAGTTCTTGACGCCGAGCCGGATGAGCTGAACAAAGCCGCAGGTCATTTGGGCGACATACTGACCAAATTGGACCACTCGCCGCTCGCCGGGATCGTGGCGACGGCGGACGTCTACGGCGATCCCGGTCTGGCGAGCACGCTCGGCGAGTTCACCGGCCTGGCGCGCGTCGCCGCGCGATTGCTTCAGGAGCGGGTCGGTCTGACGGGCACCGCGCTGCGGGACACGGCCACGCTGTTCCAGGGCACCGAGCTCGACAACGAGGCCGCCATCCGCCGGGCCGGGCGGTGAGCGCGGAGCTCGGCTCCACCGACGATCCGCGCGCGCTCGTCCCCGGTTCTCCGGACACGATCGTCGAGCACGTCCGCACCCTGCTCGACCAGGCGAAGCAGTTCGAGGGCGTCGGCTCCGGGCTGGCCGGCTTCGGCGTGCCGGGCTGGCAGGGCGCGGCCTCCGACGCATTCGGCGAACTGGTCGACCGGCTGCCACCGCAGTGGCTGAAGGCGGCCGACAGCCTGGCGGCCGCCGCGGGCGGCCTGAGCCGCTACGCCGACACGCTGCGCTGGGCGCAGGAGCAGGCCCGGGAGGCGATCGAGCTGTGGAACGACGGCCGCCGCGCTCTCGAGCGCGCAGCCGGGCAGGCCGCCGAGGATGCCGCGGAAGAAGCGGTGCGGCAGGGGGAGCAGCTCCAGCAGCAGGCGCGGGAAGTGCTCGACCGGGCCCGTGACCAGCTGGAACGCGAAGCCGTCGACGCCGCGCGTGTCATCGGCACGATCGAGGCCGCGGCAGGCAGCGCGATCGGCGGTCTCGTCGACGCGATCACCAGCGGGTGGGACGCCAGTGGCAGCTCGTCGACCAAGACGTGGGAGTACGGCAACAAGTTCATCCCGCCGGAGCACGGCAAGCTGGGCCGCTACCGCTACTACGCCTACCTGCTGCACCAGGTCGCCGAGGGCAAGCTCCAGAAGGGCGACCTGACCCTCACCGGCAAGGTCGAGACGATGGTCGGCATCGAGACCAACCTCCAGGCGGCGCTGAACAACAAGGGCCTCATCCTGGAAGCCGAGACCATCGACGGCGTCAAGAGCACCGCGACCGGCCGCCTCGACTACGGCGTCCTCGGTCTCGACGGCAAGGTCGAAGGCATGTTCGGCGTCCGCGGCCGCGCCGGGTTCAAGGCCACCAAGGAGGCGATCGAGGCGAAGGCCGGCGTGTTCGCCGGGGCGCGTGGCAGTGTGCGCGGCGCCGTCGACGTCGGCGGCGTCGGGGCGGGCGCGACCGCGGAGGGCTGGGCCGGTCTCGGCGCCGAGGCCGGGTTCACCGTCGGCAAGGGTGAGGACGGCAAGTTCCACATCAAGGGCAACGCCGGGGCGGCGCTCGGGATCGGCGGCGAGGTCGGGTTCGACCTGCAGGTCGACGGGCACAAGGTCGCGGAGACCGCGAAGTCGGCCGCGAACGCGGTCGGCGACGGAATCGAGGCCGCAGGCGAAGGCATCAAGGACTTCGGCGAAGACGTCGTCGACGTCGGCAAGTCGGTCAAGGGGTTGTTCGGATGACACTGCCCGTTCCGGTCCACTTCGGACTGCCCGACGGCTGGGAACCGGTGCCGTCGCGGGACGCCGCCTTCGCCGCGGTGCGGTCGCCCACCGCCGGGATCATGCTGACCGGCGGGATGTGGCCCGTCGCGACGCCCCTGCGCGAGGTCGCCGCCGAATCCGCGAGGGACCTGCGCGAGACGGCCGACGAGGTGACCGTGCTCAGCGGTGACGAGATCGGCGACGGCGGGTTCGTGCAGGAACTGCGGTTCACGGCCGGCGACGAGACGTTCGTGCGCAGCGAGGTCCACCTCGCGATGGGCGAGGGGGCGGGACAGCGCGCCGTCGTCCGCGCCGTGCTGACCTGCACGCGCGGGGAGTTCGACGCGCTGGCCGGCGACTTCCGCGAGTTCGTCGGCTCGCTCGGCCCCGACCTCTAGTGCGGGCGGGGCCGGATGCTCACGTCGGAGATGTGCGCGTCCGGGCTGGCGGTGACCGCGGACAGCACCGCCGCGGCGACCGAGTCCGGCCGGAGGTACTGGTCCGGGGCGTACTCCCTGCCCTCGCCCGCGATGATCGCCTGCTGCATCTCGGTGTCGGTCCGGCCGGGGTAGACCGAGGTGACGCGGATGCCGGGCTCCTCGGCGCGCAGCGCGTCGGCGAACGCGCGCACCGCGTGCTTGCTCGCCGCGTAGGGGCCCCATCCGGCGCGGGCGGACAGGCCCTGGCCGGAGTTGATGATCACGACGTGCCCGTGCGCGGCACGCAGCGCGGGCAGCAGCAGCCGGGTCAGCTCCGCCACGGCGACGACGTTGACCTCGAAGTTCTTCCGCCACGCCGAGGGCGCGGCCTGCTCGACGGTGCCCAGCTCGGCGGTGCCTGCCGAGTGGACGAGCACGTCCAGCCGGTCGATGCCGGCGACCGCCGCGCGCACGCCGTCGAGGTCGCTCAGGTCCACCGGCCACGGCTCGGCGTTCGCCGACTCGGCGGCTTGTTCGGCGAGCGCGTCGACGTCGCGGCCGCCGAGCAGCACGCGGTACGCGGGCGCGAGGGCGCGGGCGACGGCGGCACCGATCCCGCGGGAGGCACCGGTGACGAGGGCGAGGGGACTTTCCGGCATGCCCCTACGTTAGGTGGTTGATCCCGGCCCGCTGGAGGAGATCCCGTTGCCGCAGTCCCTCCCCGCCCGCCGGGCGCGCCACGCGCGGGTTTCCGCCGCGTTGGCGCAGCTCAGCGACCCGCGGCTGACGGCGTTGCTGGAGTCCGCCCGCCCGCTCGGCGCGGGCATCGGGGGCACCACCTGGCTCGCCGACGTCGGCGGGGCGCCGGTCTTCGTGAAGCGGGTGCCGGTCACCGAGGTCGAGCTGGCGCGGCCGCGCTCGACCGCCGACCACTTCGGCCTGCCGGTCTGGTCGCACTACGGGGTCGGCTCGGCGGGCGGCGGCGCCTGGCGCGAACTGGCCGCGCACGTGCTGACCAGCGACGACGTGCTCGCCGGCGGCGGCGAGAACTTCCTGCTGCTGCACCACTGGCGCGTCCTCGACGCCGGGCCGCGCCCGGTGCCGACCGCGGCCGAGCGGGCGGAGCAGGTCGCGTTCTGGCACGGCCACCCGGGCGTGCGGCGGCGGCTGGAGGCGCTCGCCACGGCGCCGGCCGACCTGGTGCTGTTCCTCGAACACGTGCCGCACGACCTGCGCGGCTGGATGCACGAGGGCGCGTGCGGGATGGCCGAGCGGGACCTGACGGCCATCGCCCGGTCGCTGAGCCGGCTCGGGTTGTGGCACTTCGACGCGCACTTCGGCAACACCCTCACCGACGGCGAACGGCTCTACCTCACCGACTTCGGGCTGGCGGCCGCGTCCCGGTTCGACCTCACCGCCGCCGAGCGCCGGTTCCTCGCCGACCACGCGACACACGACCGGAGCTACGTGCTCACCCACCTGGTGAACTGGATCGTGCGCGAGCTCGGCGGCATCGCCGATGTCCCGTCGCGCAACACGGCCATCCGCACCGGCGACCTCCCCGCGCTCCCGCCCGCGGCGGCGGACGTCGTCCGGCGGCACGCGCCGGTCGCCGCGCTCGTCAACGACTTCTACTTCCGCCTGCACACGGCGAGCCGGATGACGCCGTACCCGCGCAACGAGATCGAACGTGTTCTGGGCAGATCTTGACGAACCACTCGAACGTGGCATGCAATGCGAGGATGTCGACGAGGACGATCGCCGAGGGTGACCGCGTGCTGGGCAAGGTCGCGCTGCGGATCATGCCCTTCCTGGCCCTGCTGTACTTCGTGAACTACCTGGACCGCGTCAACATCGGCTTCGCGGGGCCGAACGGGATGAACACCGAACTCGGCCTGACCGCGACCGCGTTCGGGTTCGCCTCCGGCATCTTCTTCCTCGGCTACCTCACGCTCGAGGTGCCCAGCAACCTCGCGCTGCACCGGTTCGGCGCGCGCCGGTGGCTGGCCCGGATCATGATCACCTGGGGGATCATCGCGACGGTGCTGGCGTTCGTGCCCAACCCGACGACGCTGGTGATCATGCGGTTCCTGCTCGGCGTCGCCGAGGCGGGCTTCTTCCCCGGCATCATCCTGTACCTGACGTACTGGTTCCCGGCGGCGCAGCGGGCCAAGGCCGTCGCCCTGTTCATGGCGGCCGTGCCGGTGTCGTCGGCCATCGGGGCGACGGTGTCCAGCCTGCTGATCGCGCACGGGCACGGGGTGTTCGGGCTGTCCGGGTGGCGGTTCATGTTCCTCGTCGAGGGCATCCCGGCGATCCTGCTCGCGTTCGCGACCTGGTTCTACCTGACCGACCGCCCGGAGCAGGCGAAGTGGCTCACCGAGGACGAGCGCCGCTGGCTGACCACCGAACTGGACAACGAGCGCAAGGCGACCGAGGCCGAGCACCACTGGCCGCTGCGCAAGACGCTGACCCACCCGCGCATCCTCGGCCTGGCGTTCGTGTACTTCGCGATCGCTTACGGCCTGTACGCGCTGGGGTTCTTCCTGCCGACGATCATCGCCGGGTTCGGGCAGGAGTTCGGCACGAAGCTGTCCACGGTGCAGGCCGGGCTGGTCACGGCGGTCCCGTACGTCATCGGCGCGGTGGTGATGGTCTTCTGGGCGCGGCACGGCGACCGCACCCGGGAGCGGAAGTGGCACGTCGCGCTGCCGATGATCGTCGGCGGCGTGGCGATCCCGGTGGCGCTCTACCTGGGCAACCCGTACGCGGCGATGGTCGCGGTGACGGTCTGCGCCGTCGGGGTGTGCGCGGCGCTGCCGACGTTCTGGGCGCTGCCCTCGACGTTCCTCTCCGGCGCGGCGGCCGCCGGCGGCATCGCGCTGATCAACTCGCTGGGCAACATCTCCGGCTTCGCCGCGCCGTACGTGACGGGCTGGCTGCGCGACCTGACCGGGTCGCAGCGGACCGGCCTGTGGGTGGTCGGCGCCTGCATGGTTGCCGGTGCGTGCGTCGCCCTCGCGCTGGGTGCCCGTCCCAAGCCGGACCGGGCGTGAGGGTTCAGCCCGAGTACGGGTACCGCACCTTCCAGTCGCCTTCGAGGTGCCACCGCATACCGGTCGTACCCCAGAGCAGGTGTTCGGTGTACTCATGGCGCCGCTCGGCGACGGCGAGCAGGAACTCGACGGTTCCGCCGGGGAAGGACTCCCAGCGCGGGTCGAGGTTGCGCCACCAGATGACGACGGGCCAACGGTCCGGATCCTCGTCGTCGGTGAGCCAGAACAGGTCGTCACCACCACCGGTCACGCCCCATTGCAGCAGCCCACCCGGCTCCGGGAAGATCGGGTAGGGGTAGTCCTCCGGGAAGCTGTCGCGCATGCTGCGGTACGCGTCGCCGACGCCCAGGTCCATCGCCTCGAGGTAGCCGGCGAAGCCTGGAGACACCCCTGGTTCGTACGGAAATTCGGTCGGGCAACTGACATGCAGTTCCTCGTTGATCGCGCCCCCGCCGTAGCGATCGACGAAGGCCCGGTAGTCGGACGGGAACTGGAAGCCGATCTCCTCGACGGCGCGGTCCCAGGGCGGCGGCTCGGGCCGGGCGAGCGGCGGCGGCAGTACGTCGATCAGCCGTTGCAACGTCTCGTTCACGCCGGTACGACGAAGCCCCGGGAAAGCACGTTCCCCGGGGCTTCTTCAGCCGGCGGTCAGCGGCGCTTGCGCCACACCGAGACGACGGCGGGGCGGGGCAGGTTCGTCCCGCCGTCCGGCCAGTGCGACTGCGGGTTGGTCACCGTGCCGCCCTCACCGGGGTGCTGCACCGCGACCGTGACGAAGTCGCTCGTCACGTTGGGGCCACAGGTCTCCGCGCCGATCGGCACCGTGAGGAACTGCTTGACCTGGCCGCGGTTCGGGCCGTCGACCGGCACCGCGAACAGGCCGTCGTTCATGCCCAGCGCGTTGCCGTCGGTGGAGATCCACAGGTTGCCGTACGGGTCGAACGCCACGTTGTCCGGGCAGGAGATCGGGCTGACCTGGTCCTTCGGGAAACCGCCGAAGTAGGTGTCGGCCGTGGCCGGGTCACCGCAGACCAGCAGCAGGCGCCAGGAGAACTTCGTCGAGGCCGCGTCGCCGCGGTCCTCCTCCCACTCCAGCACGTGGCCGTTCTTGTTGCCGATGCGCGGGTTCGCCTCGTCGACGCCGGCCTTGCCCGCCGCGCCGCGGTCGCTGTTGTTGGTCAGCGCGGCGTAGATGCGGCCGTTGACCGGGTTCGGCTCGATGTCCTCGGGACGGTCCATCTTGGTCGCGCCCGCCTTGTCCGCGGCCTGGCGCGTGAAGACGTAGACCTCCTCGGCGGTGAAGCCGTCCACGAAGGACTTGTCACCGCTGGCCAGCGGGATCCACTCGCCGCGGCCGTCGAACTCGCCGTCGGACGGGAGCTTGCCGGTGCCGTCGATCTGGCTCGCCGGGCTGTCGCCGGTGAACTTGCCGACGTACAGGGTGCCCTCGTCGAGCAGCGCCGAGTTGTGGCGGCGGGCGTGGGCGCTGGTGCCCGGCTTGTACTTGCCCTTCGACACGAACTTGTAGATGTACTCGAAGCGCTCGTCGTCACCGGAGTAGACGGCGACCCGGCCGTCCTTGGTGATCTTGACGTTGGCGGCCTCGTGCTTGAAGCGGCCCAGCGCGGTGTGCTTGATCGGCGTCGAGTCCGGGTCGTTGGGGTCGATCTCGACGACCCAGCCGAACCGGTTGACCTCGTTGGGTTCCTGCGGCACGTCCCAGCGCTTGTCGAAGCGCTCCCACTTGCGGGTCGTGGTGCCCTTGCCGATGCCGTAACGGGTCAGCCGCGCCTGCACGACCGGGTCGGTGATCTTGTCCGAGTTGGCGAAGTACTGGTGGAAGTTCTCCTCGCCGGACAGGACGGTGCCCCACGGCGTCACGCCGCCGGCGCAGTTGTTCTGGGTGCCGCGCACCTTGGTGCCGGTCGGGTCGGCGGAGGTCTTCAGGTACTTCGAGCCGGCGGCCGGGCCGCGCACCTCGAAGGTGGTGTCCAACGTGATGCGTCGCCCGTAGCGGCTCGGCACGACCTCGAGGCCACCGTCGCGCTGCTTCTCCACTAGCACGACGGACAGGCCGTGCGCGGCCCAGCCGATCTTGACCTGCTCCTCGGTCGGGTTCGCCGGGTCGTACTGGCCCGCCGGGAACATCTGCGTCTCGGTCGTGTACTCGTGGTTCACGACCATCAGGAAGCGCTTGCCCTGGCGGTCCTGCGGGATGAGGCCGACGAAGTCGTTGTTGTAGCCGAACTGCTTCGCCTGCGCGGCCGCGGTCTGCTTGGCGATGTCGAACTCCGGCGCGCCGGTGACGACCGGGTCGCCCCAGCGGATCACGACGTTCTGCTCCCAGCCGTCCGGGATGACGACCGCGTCGGCCTTGTTCGGCGCGACCGGGGTGAAGTCCGTGCCGGGCGCGGGGCGGCCGGGGCGCTTGCCCGCCAGCGCGGGCGGGACCGCGGCGGAGGCGGTGGCGCCCGCGTTCAGGGCGGCGAACCCGCCGGCAGCGGCGGCCATGACCGCGCCGGCCTTGAACACGCCGCGACGCGACATGCCCTTGACGACGTCACCGAAGTACTCGTTCGACGACTCGTTGGGCGCTTCGTGAGCGCACTGGTTGCCGCAACGGTAGATGCACGTGGTGGCGGACCGGCCGCTCGTGTGGGTAAGGAGGGGCAGCAGCCGCCCGGGGGTGAAGGACACCTGGTCTCCAGTCACTCAGTCAGGGGAAACGCTGGTGACGTTAAGCGACAGAGGCCAGGTGTCCTCAAACTACAGGTGAACGGCAGTCAAAGCTCTTCCCCGACGAGAGCTGCCTCACGCGGCACGCGGTGCGGATCCGCGCTGTTCGTCCGGACCGCGAGTAGCCCGCCGGCCAGCACGCATAGGATCGCGGCGATGACGAACGGGGCGTGCTCCGACCCGAGCCATTCGGCGACGTGCCCGACGAGGGTGGCGGCCACGGCGCCGCCGAGCCAGCGGCAGAAGTTGTAGCCCGCGCTGGCCACCGGCCGGGGCGCGCCGCTGATCGACATCGCGGTGCCGGTGAACAGGGTGTTCAGCAGGCCGGAGACCAGCCCGGACACGATCACGCCGACCACGATCACCGGCTTGCTCGGCACCACGAGCACCACCATCAGCACCGCGTAGCCGAGCACGGACACCACGGTCGCGTGCCGCTCACCGAGCCGGGCCGCCAGTTTCGGCGCGAGCACCACCCCGGCGACCGCGACGCACAGTCCCCAGCCGCAGAAGATCAGCCCGACCGCGACGGCGCTCCAGTCCAGCACGAACGGCGTCCACGCCAGGACGGTGAAGAACGCGGCGGTGTAGAACGCCGAGCCGATCGAGGTGCGCAGCAGCCCGGCGTGCTTCAGCGCGCGCAGCGGGTCGAGCAGCCGGATCGGGGCCCGCTTCTCGTGCTTGTCGCTCGCCAGGAAGATCGAGCACAGCACCAGGGCGGCGGCCATCAGCACGGCGGTGCCGACGAACGGCCCGCGCCAGGAGATGCTGCCGAGGAGGGCGCCGAGCAGCGGACCGACCGCGAGACCGACGCCGAGCGCGGCCTCGTAGAGCAGGATCGCCCCGGCCTGCCCGCCGGTCGCGGCGCCGACGATCACCGACAGCGCGGTGGCGATGAAGAACGCGTTGCCGAGACCCCACACCGCGCGCAGCGCGACGAGCTGTTCGATCGACCCGGCCGCGGCGCACAGCGCGGTCGCGACCACGATCAGCGCCAGCCCGGTGAGGACCGTCCGCTTCGGACCGAACTTCGCGCTCGCCGCGCCGGTGACCAGCATCGCGATCACCTGGACGCCCAGGTAGGACGAGAACAGCAGGGTCACCTGCGACGGCGTGGCGTGCAGGCCCTCGGCGATGGACAGCAGGATCGGGTCCACCAGGCCGATCCCCATGAACGCGATGACCGCGGCGAACGCCGTGATCCACACCTGCTTCGGCTGGTTCTTCAGCGCGTCCAGCAGGCTCCCGTGACTGTGACTGCTCATGCGAGCAGTTCCTCCTTCTTGACCGGATCGATGAGCCTCCGCAAGGCCGGCAGCGCCGCGTCGATCGCGTCGCGGTCGGCCGGATCCAGGGCGGCCAGACGCTCGCGCAGGAACTCCTCGCGGGCCGTGATCAGGTCGGTCACGTACCGCGTGCCCGACTCGGTCGCCGCGATGAGCACCGCGCGCCGGTCGTCCGGATCGGGGCGCCTGCTCACCAGACCGAGCCGCTCCAGCCTGCGGACCAGGTCCGTCATCGACGGCTGCCGCACGCCCTCCAGCTCGGCGAGGACGCTCATGCGCCGCGGGCCGCCGTGGACCAGCTCGCTGAGCACCGATCCCTGGGTCAGGGTGAGCTGGTGCTGCGGGGTCAGCCGCCGGACCACGTAGTAGAGGCGGAAGACCAGCGGGCGCAGCTCGTGCGCGAGCTCTGCTACTCCTGGATTCACTTAGCTATCCTAATCTTTATTGCTTAGGTTGTCTAAGTTGTTCGGCTCACAGCGACTTGGTCAACCACAGCCCGGTCAGCGCGGCGCCTGCCAACGTGACCGCCCCGGCCACCACGAACGCGCTGCCGAGGCCGACCCCGGTCTGCACGACCGCGCCCAGCACCGCCACACCGAGCACCGCCCCGATCTGCCTGGTCGTGCTGCTGATCCCGGACGCCAGCCCGCCCTCCCGCGGGCTCACCGCCTGGATCGCGGCCCCGGTCAGCGGCGACATCGCCAGCGCGAACCCGACGCCGACCACCGCGAGCCGCCACCACACGTTGCCGTAGCCGGTGTCCGCGTCCACGAACCCGAGCACCAGCAGGCCCACCCCGGCCAGCACCAGGCCACTGGTGACCACGATTCGGAACCCGTGCCGCGCCGCGAGCCTGCCCGCGAACGGGCTCACCACCACCATGCCGAGCGACGCGGGCAGCGTCCGCAACCCGGCGACGAGGATCGAGCTGCCCTGGACCTGCACGAAGAACTGCGAGAAGAAGAACGACGAGCCCATCAACGCGAAACCCACCACGACCATGGCCGTGTTCGACACCGTGAACAACCGCTCCCGGAACAGCCGCAACGGCAGCACCGGCGCCGCGCGGCGAGCCTCCACGGCGACGAACCCGGCGAGCACCACCACCGCCACGGCGAAACTGCCCAGGATCACCGGCGAGGTCCAGCCGCGCGACCCACCCTCGATCAGGCCGTAGGTCAGCGCACCAACGCCCACCACCGACAACACCGTGCCCGGGACGTCGATCGCGGGCGCGTCCGGGTTGCGCGACTCGCCCAGGACACGCAGGCCGGCCACCAGCAGGGCCACACCGACGGGCAGGTTCACCAGGAAGATCGACGGCCAGGCGAAGGCCTCGACCAGGACACCGCCCGCCAGCGGCCCGGCCGCCAGCCCGATCCCGCTGAGCCCGGCCCACAGCCCGATCGCCCTGACCCGCTCGGCCGGAACCGGGTACGCGGCGCTGAGCAGGGCCAGCGCGGCGGGGCTCAACGCCGCCGCGCCGATGCCCTGCACCACCCGCCCGGCGATCAGCCAGCCGATCGACGGCGCGACGGCACACACCACGGACGCGGCCGTGAACACCGCCACCCCGGCGAGGAACACGCGCTTGCGGCCGAACCGGTCGGCGAACACCCCGCCGGACAGCAACAGCATGGCGACCAGCAGCACGTAGGCGTCGACGATCCACTGCAGCCCGCTGATCCCGACGTGCAAACGCTCCTGCATGTCGGGCAGCGCCGCGCCGACGATGGTGCTGTCGAGCAGCACCATGAACTGGCCGAGGCAGGTCAGCGTGAGCAGCGCCGCCCGGCTCCCGGCGCGCGTTCCGATCTTCGTCATGCGGACGGACAATAGTTCGGCAATCCCGAAGTGTCGAACTATTTGCTACCCTCGCCGCATGCGATCGCTACCCCACCCCGAACGCGAGTCGCTGACACTCGCACCGGTCCTGCACGCGCTCGGCGACCCGGTGCGGCTCGAACTGGTGCGGCGCGCCTCCGGCAGCCCGGGATCGACCTGCGCCGTGCTGGCGGACGGCCTGGACGTGCCGATGTCCACCCTGACCAACCACTGGCGGATCCTGCGGGAGGCGGGGGTGATCACCATGACGGTGGACGGCAGGCACCGGCGGATCCGGGTCCGCCGCGACGACCTGGGCGAACGCTTCCCCGGCCTGCTCGACCCGATCCTGCGCCTCGCGGCGGACGAGTAGGTACGGTCACGAGCATGGACGCGGTGGTTTTCGACCTCGACGGGGTGCTCGTGGACTCCGAGCAGACCTGGGACGAGGTCCGCCGGGCGGTGGTCGCCGACCACGGTGGCAGCTGGACGGCCACGGCGACCAGGGCGATGCAGGGGATGAGCACCCCGGAATGGGCGCGCTACCTGGTCGAACACCTGGGCGCGCGGCTCACGCCGGACCGGATCGCCCAGGTCGTGATCGACCAGATGGCCCAGCGCTACGCGGGCGGGCCACCCGTGCTGCCCGGCGCCGCGGCGGCCGTGCACGCGGTCGGCGAGCGGTACCCGGTGGCCATCGCCAGCTCGTCGCCGCCGGTGCTGATCCAGGCGTTCCTGGAGGCCACCGGCCTGACCGGGCTGGTGGAGGTGGCGCTGTCCAGCGAGCAGGTCGCCGCGGGCAAGCCGGCGCCGGACGTGTACCTCGAAGCCGCGCGCAGGCTGGGCAAGGACCCCGCGCGGTGCGCTGCCGTCGAGGACACCACAAACGGGCTCAAGGCGGCGCTGGCCGCGGGCATGACCGTCTACGCCGTGCCCAACCCGCACTTCCCGCCGGATCCGGCCGTGCTGGCGCAGGTCCACCGAGTGCTGGACACCGTCGCGGACCTGCCCGCCGCGCTCCGGGGATGAACAAGGGCCCGGTCCAGGACCGGGCCCTCGGCAGTCAGCGCTCGATGTCGCCGGTGATGAACTTCTCCACCGCGTCCCGCGCGGTCGAGTCGTCGTACTGCTCCGGCGGCGACTTCATGAAGTAGGACGACGCGGACAGCAGCGGGCCGCCGACACCGCGGTCGAGGGCGATCTTCGCGGCGCGCACCGCGTCGATGATGATGCCCGCCGAGTTCGGCGAGTCCCACACCTCGAGCTTGTACTCCAGGTTCAGCGGCACGTCACCGAACGCGCGGCCCTCCAGCCGGACGTAGGCCCACTTGCGGTCTTCCAGCCACTGCACGTAGTCCGACGGACCGACGTGGACGTTGGCCTTGCCGAGGTCGCGGTCGATCTGTGAGGTGACGGCCTGGGTCTTGGAGACCTTCTTGGACTCCAGGCGCTCCAGTTCCTTCATGTTCTTGAAGTCCATGTTGCCGCCCACGTTCAGCTGCATGGTGCGGTCGAGCTGGACCCCGCGGTCCTCGAACAGCTTCGCCAGCACGCGGTGCGTGATGGTGGCGCCGACCTGGGACTTGATGTCGTCACCGACGATCGGGACACCCGCGTCGGTGAACTTCTGCGCCCACTCCGGGTTCGAGGCGATGAACACCGGGATCGCGTTGACGAAGGCCACGCCGGCATCGATGGCGCACTGGGCGTAGAACTTCTGGGCCTCCTCCGACCCGACCGGCAGGTACGAGACCAGCACGTCGACCTGGGCCTCGCGCAGCGCGGCGACGACGTCGACCGGCTCCTCGTCGGACTCCTCGATGGTCTCCTGGTAGAAGCGGCCGAGACCGTCCATCGTGGGGCCGCGCAGGACCGGCACACCGAGCGGCGGCACGTCGGTGATCTTGATCGTGTTGTTCTCGCTGGCGAGGATCGCGGACGACAGGTCCTGGCCGACCTTCTTGGCGTCGACGTCGAACGCGGCCACGAACTCCACGTCACCGACGTGGTACTGGCCGAACCGCACGTGCATCAGGCCGGGCACCCGCGAGGCCGGGTCGGCGTCGCGGTAGTAGTGCACCCCCTGCACCAGCGACGCCGCACAGTTTCCGACGCCAACGATGGCCACCCGTACGCGGCCGCTGTTGTCGCCCATGCCGGTTTCTCCTTCGTTCAGTGATGTCTTGCCGATTTCGGATGCGGTCTCAGCTCTGAAGCCCGCGGTTCTGCTCGTCCTGCTCGTGCGCGATCAGTTCGTTCAGCCAGCGCACCTCGCGCTCGCTGCTCTCCAGCCCCAGGCGGTGCAGCTCACGCGTGTACCGGTCGATCTTCTCCTCGGCCCGGGCGAGCGCCGCCCGGAGTCCTTCACGGCGTTCCTCGACCCGGCGGCGCCTGCCCTCCAGGATCCGCATCCTGACATCGGCCGGTGTCCGGGAGAAGAAGGCCAGGTGGACCCCGAACCCTTCGTCCTCCCAGGTCTGCGGCCCGGCGTCGACGAGCAGCTTCGCGAAGTGCTCCTTACCCTCCGCTGTGAGCTTGTACACCGTCCGAGCCCGCCGGCCCCAGCCCTTGACGGGCTCGCCGGCTCCCCCGACGTCACTGTCGGCCTCTTCGATGAACCCCGCCCGCTGCAACCGGCGCAAAGTCGGGTACAGCGAGCCGTACGAGAAGGTGCGGAACATGCCGAGCGTGTCGTGCAGCCGTTTGCGCAGCACGTAGCCGTGCATCGGTGCCTCGTGCAGCAGCCCCAGGATGGCGAACTCCAGCACGGTGCACCCCCTTTCGAGGACTTCCACGACACTCCGGCAACCTAACGCCGAATTATATCGGGCCGATACATCGAAGTGGTGTAGCCAACACCAATGATCACCCAATGCGGCCTGAACCACACCCGTGATGTTCACCAGAGCGTTATGGAAGGGTCGGCGTGTCGCGCACGCGGTCCAGACCGTTAGTCCGCACAGCTCATGGCGGACACACGGCGGCCACGTACTCTGTCACCGTGCAGAACCAGCGACAGGTGGTGGACTACGCCCTGCAGCGCCGTGCGCTGCTGGCAGGCGTCCGCTCCGGTCGTGTCGGCACGCGCGACGTCTGCGACGCCGATCCGTACCTGCTCAGAGCTGCCCGGTTCCACGGCGAACCGAGCGAGGCCCCCTGCCCGCTGTGCGGGAAGGACGGCCTGACGAACGTGTCCTGGGTGTTCGGGGAACAGCTCAAGCACGTCTCCGGCTCGGCAAGGACACCGACGGAACTGGCCCGCCTGGCCAACCTGGTCGGGGAGTTCAACGTCCATGTGGTGGAGGTGTGCCGGACGTGCCGCTGGAACCACCTGGTGCGTTCGTACGTCTCGGGCAACGGAACCCCGCACGGCCCGTCCCGGAGGACGGCCGGGCAGTGAGGGGACGTAGCGCAGCGCTGGCACTCGATCACAGAACGGCGCCCGGTGTACCGCCGGTCTGGGAGGCTCACTCGTGAACGACCACCGCAATCGCTCCTGGCCTGGTCAGGAGCCTGATGAACCCCGTCGTGCCCAGTGGCCGCGCGAGGGCGGCGGCCCGGCCTGGCCGAGCGGTGACGAACCACCGCGGCGTCCCGCGCCTCCCCAGCGCCCGCAGGCCCGTGGCCCGCAGGGCCCGCAGTGGCCGGGCGAGGGCGGTGGCCCCGGCTGGCCGGGCGGCCAGGACCCGGACGCCCCGCGTGGCGCCCGCCGCGTCCCGCCCGCGGGCAACCGGATGCCTCCGCCGCCGCGCCGCCCCGGCCCGCCGCCCGGGCCCCAGACAGGTGGACCCCAGAACGGTGGACCGCAGAACGGTGGACCGCAGAACCCGGCCGACCGGCCGATGCGCGGCCGCTACCGCCCGCCCGCGGGCCCGGCCGCCGCAGGCGCCGGCGCCGGTGCCGCCGCAGGCGCCGCCGGCCGCCGTCCCGGCATGGGCGACTCCGAGCCCGGCCTGCTCACCCACGCCGAGCTGCGCTCCGGCGGGTACCACGACGACTACGACGACTACGTCGACGAGCCCCTGGACGACTCCGGCCCCGAGGACGACGCGCCCGAGGAGACCGGGAAGGGGAAGAAGGGCAAGGCGGCCCTGACGCCGAAGCAGCGCAAGAAGCGGCGCTGGAAGATCATCCGGCGCACCCTGTACGCCTTCTTCGGCGTGTTCGTGGTGCTGCCCGCGATCGCGTTCACGATCGCCTACTTCCTGGTCGACGTGCCGACGCCGGAGGAGGTCCTGGCCCAGCAGGACCAGGTGGTGACCTACTACTACAGCGACGGCTCGGTGATGGGCAAGGAGATCCCGGACAGCGGGAACCGCCAGATCCTCAAGCCGGGGCAGATCCCGGAAACCGTCAAGCACGCCGTGTACGCGGCCGAGGACGCGACGTTCGAGACCAACAACGGGTTCGACGTGATGGGCATCCTCGGCGCGGTCTACAACAACCTGACCGGCGGCTCCGGCGGTGGTTCGACCATCTCCCAGCAGTACATCAAGAAGGCCACCGAGAACGAGGCGCCCACGCTCACCCGCAAGGCGACCGAGCTGGTCAAGTCGTTCAAGATGAACCAAACGCAGTCCAAAGAGGACATCATCACGGCCTACCTGAACATCGTCTACTTCGGACGTGGCGCGTACGGCATCGAGGCGGCCGCGCACGCGTACTTCAACAAGACCTCGGCGGAGCTGACCCAGTCCGAGGCGGCGCTGCTGGCCGGCATGATCCAGGGTCCTGGCAAGTCGGAGAACGCCGAGTACACCACCTGGCGCTGGAACTACGTGATGGACCAGATGGTCAAGTACAAGTGGATCACGGAGGCCGACCGCCAGTCCGCCCAGTACCCGGCGCCGTTGCCGAAGGACCAGACCAAGCCGCAGGCGATCACCGGTCCGAACGCGTTCGTCCAGGGCCAGGTGGAGGCCGAACTCGAAGCGGCGGGTTACTCCAAGGAGAAGATCCAGGCCAACGGCTACAACGTCTACACGACGATCGACCCCAACGCGCAGCGGCTGGCCGAGAAGGCCGTCAACGACGTGATGCAGGGACAGCCGGACGCGCTCAAGGAGGCGCTGGTCGCGGTCGACCCGAAGACCAGGGGTGTGATCGCCTACTACGGCGGGCCGAACAACAAGGCCGACCAGCGCGACTGGGCCAACACCAAGCGCAACCCCGGCTCGTCGTTCAAGACGTTCGACCTCGTCGCGTTCCTGAAGATGGGCAAGGGGCTCGGCGAGACGTTCGACGGCAGCACCCACCGCCAGTTCGGCGTGCTGCCCAACGGGCAGCCGCGCTACATCAACAACGCCGGCGCGTCCAACAGCTGCTCGAAGGAGTGCACGGTCGCCGAGGCCACCATGCGCTCGACCAACACCGTGTTCTTCGACATGGTGGCCAACGTGACCGGGCCGCAGGCGGTGGCCGACGCGGCCCAGGAGGCCGGGGTCACCTCGCTGAAGGCGGTCGACAACAACATCTCGCTCGGTGGTGGCACGACCGAGGTCACGCCGCTGGACATGGCGTCCGGCTACGCGACGATCGCCGACAACGGCACCTACCTGGACCGGCACTTCGTGCAGAAGGTGACCACACCGGGCGGCGACATCGTGTACCAGCCGTCGAGCAACCCGAAGCCGGCGTTCGCCGACGGCGACGCGAGCAAGAGCAAGCAGATCGCGGGCAACGTGACCAACGCGCTCAAGCCGGTCATCGAGTTCTCGAAGCTGAGCTGCCCGAGCGGCCACGAGTGCGCTGGCAAGACCGGTACCCAGCAGTACGACGCCAGCGGCGCCAACGCCAGCGGCACCTCGAAGGACAACTCGCAGGTGTGGATGGTCGGGTACACGCCGTCGGTCTCCGCGGCCGCCTGGGTCGGCACCGGCAGCAACCAGCCGCTGCACGACAAGAACGGCGAAGCGATCTCGTCGACCGGTCTACCTGCCAAGATCTGGCAGCAGTTCATGAACGACTACCTCAAGGGCAAGCCCAGCGAGAAGTTCCCGACGGTGTCGCCGATCGGCAAGAGCGCGACCGCCAGCGACGACGCCTCGTCCTCGACGAAGCCGTCGACCAGCAGGCCGAGCACGACGAACTCCAGCACGCCGTCGTCGCCGCCGCCGTCGGCTCCGCCGAGCACCCCGGAGTCGACCGACACGACATCGAGCCGCCGGAATACGCCGACCTTCACGTTCCCCGGCGGCGGCGACGACTTCGGGCCGACGAACACCCGCGACAACGGCTGATCCCCGGCTCACGCCGGAGGCCGTAACATCGCGCGGGTGTCCAGCCCGACCGACGAGACCACCTCGGCCGAACCCGCGCCGGCGTCACTCGACGCCGGTCAGCGGGTCGCGCCGTCCCGGACCGATCCGCTGGTCGCGGCCGCGAGCAGACCGATCGGCGGTCCGCTCGGCGAGCACGCGGCCGTGGGGCGGCACTGGTTCTGGACGCCGCAGCGGGTCGGGCTGGCGCTGGCCACGCTGGCGCTGATGCTGTGCTGGTTCGGCAAGGCCAGCTGCATCCAGCAGTACGTCGACGAGAACGGGCAGACCCAGCTGGACTGGCGGTCCGGCCGCCCGTACGTCGCGATGTGCTACAGCGACGTCGTCCCGCTGTTCAGCGCCGAGCGGCTGGACCAGCCCGGCACCTTCCCGTACCGGACGAGCTGGGTCGACGACGCGGGCACGGCGAACGCGCACGTCCGCTACATGGAGTACCCGGTGCTGACCGGGCTGTTCCAGTGGGCCAACGCGAAGATCACGCAAGCGTGGAAGGCGATCTCCGACACCGGCTGGCTGCCCGGCGCGCTGCCGGTGGCGATCTACTTCAACATCACCGCGTTCTGGCTCGCGCTGGCCTGGCTGGTCACGGTGTGGGCGGTGGGCCGCACCGCGAACCGCCGACCGTGGGACGCGTGCCTTGCGGCGATCTCACCGCTGGTGCTGGTGCACGCGTTCACCAACTTCGACACGCTGGCCACCGCGTTCGCCGCCACCGGCCTGCTGGCGTGGGCGCGGCGCAAACCGGCGGTCGCCGGGCTGCTGATCGGGCTCGGCGCGGCCGCGAAGCTGTACCCGTTGTTCCTGCTCGGACCGCTGCTCATCCTGTGCATCCGCGCCGGGAAGCTCCGCCCGTGGGCGATCACGGCCGGCGCCGCGGTCGGCACCTGGCTGGCCGTGAACCTGCCGATCGCGCTCACGCTGAACGCGGGCTGGCAGGAGTTCTTCCGGCTCAACGCGCAACGCGGGATGGACCCGGACTCGATCTACAACGTGATCTCCTACTTCACCGGCTGGGCCGGCTTCGACGGCCCGCTCGCGGCCGGGCAGACGCCGACCTGGCTGAACATCGTCAGCGGCACGCTGTTCCTGGCCTGCTGCGCGGGGATCGCCTACGTCGGGCTGTCCGCGCCGGTGCGGCCGCGGCTGGCGCAGCTGTGCTTCCTGGTGGTGGCCGCGTTCCTGCTGACCAACAAGGTGTGGAGCCCGCAGTACTCGCTGTGGCTGGTGCCGTTCGCGGTGCTGGCGATTCCGCGGTGGCGGCTGCTGCTCGGGTGGATGCTGCTGGACGCGCTGGTGTGGGTGCCGCGGATGTTCTACTACCTCGGCACCGACCACAAGGGACTGCCGCCGGACTGGTTCCTCGGGTTCGTCGCGCTGCGGGACCTGGCCGTGGTCGGGCTGTGCGTGCTGGTGCTGCGGGAGATCTACCGCCCGGCCGAGGACCTGGTGCGCGTCGCAGGCGACGACGACCCGGCAGGCGGGGTGCTGGACCGGGCCCGCGACGTGGTGGTGCTCCCGCGGCGCCGGGCCCGGCACGCGGTCTGAGTCAGCAGCCCCCACAGCACACCGGACAGCGCGGTCTTCTCGGCGTGGTCCACCGCGAGCCGGTAGGTCGCCTTGGCCTGCACGTTAAGCGCGGCGTAGGCGCAGCGGTGATCCCTGGGCAACCAGTGCGCCGGGTCCTGGCCCTTCCGCTGCCGGTAGCTGCCCGTGCTCACCGCGACGGGTCAGCCGAGCTTTTCCCGCAGGTAGGCGATGTCGTCGGCCTGGCCGTCGGCCGGGGTCTCGACCACCACGGGCGCGCCCGCGGCCGCCGCGACGGCCACCAGCGCCTCCGGGTCGATCGTGCCGCCGCCGTGCACCACGTTCGCGTGGTGGTCCCGCCCGGACCCGAACTCGTCGCGCGAGTTGTTCAGGTGCACCAGGTCGATGCGGCCGGTGATCGACATGACCTTCTCGACCACGTCGTCCAGCTCCCAGCCCGCGGCGAACGCGTGGCAGGTGTCCAGGCAGAACCCGGCGCCGAACTCGGCCACCTCGTCCCACAGCCGCGCCAGCACGTCCATCTCGCGCGCCATCGCGCCGGCGCCGCCCGCGGTGTTCTCGATCAGGATCGGCACCGCGAAACCGCCGTCGGCCGCCTGCCGTTCGAACAGCTTGCGCCAGTTCGCCAGGCCCTCCGCGACGTCCTCGCCGCGGCCGACGTGACCGCCGTGCACGATCAGGCCCTTCGCGCCGATCTCGGCCGCGGCGGCCGCGTGCTGGGCGGCCAGCTTGCGCGACGGGATGCGGATCCGGTTGTTCAGCGAGGCCACGTTGACGATGTAGGGGGAGTGGATGAACACCTCCACCCCGGCCGCCTCGATGTCCGCCCGCGGCGGCTGGGCGACGGGCTTCTTCCAGCCCTGGGGGTCGGCCAGGAAGAACTGCACCACGTCGGCCGAGCGCTCCCCGGCCGCGGTCAGCGGGTCGTCGTCACGGACGTGCGCACCGATCTGCATGGGGCCACGCTACCGGCGGAATCGGCTCGGTTCTCGCCAACCTCGGGAACGCTATGAAGTACCGTGAGCGCGGTCCGTGACACGTGAGGGGGACTCATGGGGAAGACCGCACGCCGTGCCGGGGTGGCCGGGTTCGTGCTGGCGCTGTCGGCCACGTTGGCCGCGCCGGGCGCGTTCGCCGAGGAGGCCGATCCCGCGCTGGCCGGCAGCTGCGGGGCGACCCTGCGGGACGAGCCGGGCGATGCCCTCACCCTCGACGTCGGCGCCCCGCTCGACCGGCCCGGTGTGCTCACCGTCGGCACCGGCAGCGAGCCCGCGCCAACCGGCCCGGACCAGCGCGACCCGCTGCTGGCGCTGCCGGTCGCGGACCTGGCGAAGGCGCTGGGTGTCGGGGACGCGCCCGTCGTCGGCGACCTGGCGGCCGAGCAGCTGTGCCCCGGCGTGCAGGGCACGGTGAACACGCTGTCCGCGGCCACCCAGAGCGTCGTCTCCGGTGAGCCGCTCGACCCGCCGTCCAGCCCCGCGCCCGGCCAACCCGCCCCCGGCGAGCCCGCGCCCGGCGCACCCCAGCCCGGCCAGGACGTGACCCCGGCGCCCACGCTCCCGGCCGCGAACGGCGGGATCGTGCCCGCGTCGTTCGTCGTCGGCGGCTTGCCTGCCGGGTCCGGGATCGCCCCGCTGACGCCACCGCTGTCGGCGCTGATCCAGCCCGGCGTCGTCCCGCCCGCTGCGCCAGGGCTCGTCCCACCGGCTGGGACGCAGCCGCCGCTGGTCACGCAGAACTCCGGCACCGCCGAGGCGATGCCGTCGTCGGCGGCTCCCGCCCGGTTGCCGCTGATCATCGCGGTGTTCGCGCTCGCGGTCGTGGCCGCCGCGCTGACCCGCGCCTGGATGCGCCGCGCCTGACGGTCACGTTCCGGGGTGCGGGCGTCACGCACCTGCCCTAGCTTCGTTGGAACCAGTAGCGACGCGCTGGAGGACGAAGATGCAGGGTCGGACACGCAGGACCGCCGCGGTGGGCGCCGCCGCATTCGCACTGGCCGGATCGGTCTCGCTCGCTCTGCCCGCGACCGCGAGCGCGGAGACGATCAGCGCCCAGTGCGGCGACACCGTGACGGCCAAGCCCGGCGACGTCATCAAGACCCCGCTCGGCCTGAAGACCGTCACCGACGGGCTGACCTCAATCGTCGGCGGCCTGCTCGGCGGGCTGTGCCAGATCACCGTCAAGGTCGTGGACACGGTCGTCGAACCGCTGCCGGTCGTCGGGGCGCCGGCGGCGAGCGCGGTCAACGGCGCGGTGGCGGGCACCACCAACGGCCTGACCGGCGCGGTCGACCAGACGGGCAAGGCGCTCAGCGGGGGCGGCGGGAGCCAGCCGCAGCCGCAGACCCCGCCGGGCGGCGGCAACCAGCAGACGCCGCCGGGAGTCACGCCCGGCCGCACCGAGGGCGCCGCGCCGGCCGCGATCCCCGGGTCGACCAGCCCCGTGCTGGCCGGCGACCCGTCCACCTTCGACTTCCTGCCGTTCGGCTCGGGCAGCGCGTACGCGCCGATGCGCAACTACGCGGGCCTGCCGTTCGCGGTGTCCGCGCTGTGGGCGCCCTCGCCGGGCCTGCGCTACGGCGGCCAGATCCCCGGTTACGCGCCCCAGTACGGCGCGCTCGGCCAGCCCGCGCAGTCCGGCCAGGCGGTGCAGAACGCGGGCCAGGCCGAGGCGCTGCCGAGCGGTTCGGGCGGCGGCGGCAACGTCGCGCTACCGATGCTCATCGCCGTTGTCGCTCTATCGGGTGTCAGCGCCGCTCTCGTACGCTCGTGGGTCTTACGCGGAGCTACCGCTTAGTATCCTTTGGGTCCGCTCGTCGTTAATCCCTTCCGGGGACACACGCCTGCGATCACTGGAGGTCCGCGCTCGTGCGCAACACCGGCCTGATGAAGACCACCCGTAGAGCGCTCACCGCCACCGCCGTCGCCGCGGCCATCGTCGGCGGTTCGCTCCTGTCCGCGGGCACCGCGTCGGCGAGCACCGTGCTGTCGCAGGCATGCACCGGCACCGTCATCGGCGCCCTCAGCGACAGCGTCGCGGTGCAGGGCAAGGACCTCGCGGGCGTGGTCAAGGCAGGCGCGCAGGAGCAGGAGTGGTTCCTGCACCTCAACGGCGTGGACCCGCAGAAGGTGGCGGACACGGTCAGCAAGGCCGGCGCGATCACCGTCGGCCAGATCCCGGCGAACGCGGCCAGCGGCGCGATCGCGGGCGACGCGATCGCCACCGCCGTCGCGACCACGCTGAAGAACGCGGGCGACCCGTACGCGGTCGGCCTCGGCATCGGCGGCGACCAGCAGAAGAAGACCCTCGACGCGATCACGAACAAGGTCACCGGCAACTGCGGGCTGACCACCTACGCGAACAACTACACCCAGCCC
The DNA here is from genome assembly GCF_050958625.1 of Amycolatopsis sp. 3B14. Classification (NCBI taxonomy): domain Bacteria; kingdom Bacillati; phylum Actinomycetota; class Actinomycetes; order Pseudonocardiales; family Pseudonocardiaceae; genus Amycolatopsis; species Amycolatopsis sp. 3B14. The sequence goes on along the minus strand of NZ_JBHZEN010000020.1, from coordinate 40,019 downwards.
GGCCTCCCCTCCTCGCAGCCCGGCACGACCGCACCCGCGCCCGGCACCCCGGCGGCCACGACCGTCCCGGGCATCTCGGGCACCGGCTCGGCCACCGCGCCGCCGCGCAACTACGGCAACATCCCGGCGGCCGTGCCCGGCGTGGCAGGCGCCGCGGTGCCGCCGAGCGCGCTCTACCCGTCCTCGGCCACGCTGCCCGACCAGGCGCTGCCGCAGGTCGGCGTGCTGGGCGGCCAGTCCACCTCGGCCGGCGGCCAGGCGGACGTGCGCAACGCGGGCAACGCCAGCGCGATCGGCGGCGAGCCGGCCACGGGCAACGTCCAGCTGCCGATGCTCCTGGCGGTCGTCGCGCTGGCCGGGGTGAGCGCCGCGCTGGTGCGGACCTGGGTGCTGCGCAAACTGTCGTAGCCACCCCGTAGGCCCACCCGTCTCCCACCACCACCCTCAACGGAGCCGCTCCGCGGGCACGGCCTAGACTGGACAACCGGCAAACCCTCCTGCCACGGAAAGCCCGTGGCCGTGAAGCCCACAGGAGGTGAGTGGTTGTGTCGCGCCATTACGAGGTGATGGTCATCCTCGACCCCACGCTCGACGAGCGTAAGGTCGCCCCGACTCTGGACACGTTCCTCAACGTCATCCGCACGTCCGGCGGAAGCGTGGAGAAGGTCGACGTGTGGGGCCGTCGCCGGCTCTCGTACGAGATCAAGAAGCACGCCGAGGGCATCTACGCGGTGCTGGACCTCAACAGCGAGCCCGACGCGGTGAAGGAGCTCGACCGGCAGCTGTCGCTGCAGGAGACCGTGCTCCGCACCAAGGTCGTCCGCAAGCCGGTCCCGCGCAAGGCCGCCAAGGCCGCGGCGAAGGCCTGAGGCGGATAGCCCATGGCTGGAGACACCGTCATCACCGTGGTCGGCAACCTGACGTCCGACCCCGAGCTGCGGTTCACCCCGTCCGGCGCCGCGGTCGCGAACTTCACCGTCGCGTCCACGCCGCGCACCTTCGACCGCCAGTCCGGCGAGTGGAAGGACGGCGAGGCGCTGTTCCTGCGCTGCAACATCTGGCGGCAGGCGGCGGAGAACGTCGCGGAGAGCCTGACGCGCGGTGCCCGCGTCGTCGTGCAGGGCCGCCTCAAGCAGCGGTCGTTCGAAACCAAGGAAGGCGAGAAGCGGACCGTCGTCGAGCTCGAGGTCGACGAGATCGGTCCGTCGCTGCGCTACGCCACCGCCAAGGTGAACAAGGTCAGCCGCGGCAGCGGCGGCGGTGGCGGCGGCTACGGCGGGAACACCGGCGGTGGTGCCCCCGCCGACGACCCGTGGGGTTCCGCCCCGCCTGCGGGCGACAGCGGCGGTTTCGCCGACGAGCCCCCCTTCTGACCAACCACTCGTACTGAATTCCCAGGAGCATCACCGTGGCCAAGCCACCCATCCGCAAGCCCAAGAAGAAGGTCTGCGTGTTCTGCAAGGCCGAGCAGAAGGGCCACCCGGAACTCATCGACTACAAGGACACCAACCTGCTGCGGAAGTACATCTCCGACCGCGGCAAGATCCGTGCCCGCCGGGTGACCGGCAACTGCAGCCAGCACCAGCGCGACATCGCCACCGCGGTCAAGAACTCCCGCGAGATGGCGCTGCTGCCCTACACCTCGACCGCGCGCTGAGGAGGGACCACATCATGGCGAAGATCATCCTCACCACTGACGTGGCGAACCTCGGCGGCCCCGGCGACATCGTCGAGGTCAAGGACGGCTACGCGCGCAACTTCCTGCTGCCCCGCGGTTACGCCATCCAGGCCACCAAGGGCGCCGAGAAGAACGTGCAGACCATCCGTCGCGCGCAGGAGTCCCGCCGCATCCGCGACCTCGACCACGCTCGTGAGGTCAAGGCCGCGCTGGAGGGTCTCGGCACCGTCGAGCTGACCGCGAAGGCCGCCGAGGGCTCGAAGAAGCTCTTCGGCTCGGTCACCACCGCCGACATCGCGAACGCGATCAAGGCGGCGGGCGGCCCGCTGCTCGACAAGCGCGTCCTGGAGACCGACGGGCACATCAAGACCGTCGGCAAGCACGCGGTGAACGCGCGCCTGCACCCCGAGGTGCAGGCCTCGGTCCGCCTCGAGGTGAAGGCGGGCCAGTAGGTCGTCGAACCGAGAACCGGGCAGGTTTCCGCAGGTCGCGGGGCCTGCCCGGTTTTTGCTGTTCGAGCCCGGAACCAGGTGGCCTGCGCTAGCATCCAATCCGGGCGATCAACGCGGACCGGCGAGAACGTAGGGGGTTCCTGGCGATGACCGGTGAGAAGCCGACCGACAGGCTCACGGAGGTGCCGCCACCGGCACCGATCCAAGTGGGCGGCAACGGCAGCCCGGGCGGGTACCAGTTCTCCCCGGACGAGGTGCGCGGCGTGATCAGCAAGTGGAAAGAGCTGCGCGACGACCTCCAGACGGACCTGGCGAACGCGCAGGCGGTCGCACGCGTCGCGCCCCCCGGCAAGGAGTTCGCCAGCGGCGACTTCGTCAACAAGGCGGCCAAGGCCTCCGGCGAGACCCTCCTGCTGCAGCACCAGCGGATGGTCGACTACGTCCAGAACTACATCGCGGCGCTGGAGAAGGCCGCGGGCATCGTCGAAGAGCACGAGGCCGATACGCACCAGTCGGTGGGCCGGTACCGGGAAGTCTGAGCATGATCCGCACGTGCCTGGCGGCCGCCACCGTGGCTGCCGCCGCACTCCTCATCGGCTGCTCGTCGAGCGGGGGCACCGCCGCACCGAGCACCGCCCCGTCGATCGACCCGTCGCTGCGGGTGCCCGCCCCGCTGGCCGCCGACGCGCTGACCGGCAACCCGTGCGCGGGACTGTCGGACGGCCAGGCGAGCGCCATCGGGCTCGCCACCCCGGGCGAGGTCATCCCGGGCCAGACCGGTTCGCGGTGCCAGTGGCAGTCGGCCGCGCACGACGCCAACAAGATCTTCATCTCGCCGCTCGCCGTGCAGGACAACGGCCTGACCGGGGTCTACGCCACCAGGGGAGCGTCGAAGTACTTCGAACCGACGACCGTCGCCGGCTACCCGGCGGTGTACGCGGACAACGCCGACCTCCGGCCCAACGGCTCGTGCGCGTTGTGGGTCGGCGTCACCGACCAGCTGGCGGTCGGGGTCACGTCGAGCATCCTCGTCGGTCCCAACGCCACGAATCCTTGTCCCATCGTCGAAGAGGTCGCCGTCGCGATGGTTCAGCACCTGAAGGGGGACGCGTGATGCAGATTCGGCAGCAGGAGGGGTGGAGCCATGGTTGACGACTACACGGTCGGGCGCGTCGCGACGGGCGCGGCCGTCGGCGCGGCGGTCGGCTCGGTCGTCCCGGGTGTCGGCACGGCGGTCGGCGCCGGCGTCGGCGCGGTCGTCGGCGGTCTCGTCGGCCTGATGAGCACGCCCGAGGCGGAACACCACGAGGCGAACATCGCCGGCCGCACCATCGACGCGCGGCAGATCTGGGAGCAGATCAGCCCGGGCAACGCGACCTCGCTGGTGACCGCCGCCAACGCGGCGAACAGCCTGAAGAGCGTGCACGAGGAGCGCGGGCGGCTCATCCAGCAGATCAACGACCTGATGGACAACGCCTGGAAGGGCATGGCATCCGGTCAGGCGCAGGCAGGCGCGCACCCGCTGGGCATCTGGTTGCAGGACTCGGCCACGAACCTCGGCAAGAGCCACACCTACCTCAACGACCAGGCCACGGCTTTCGACACCGTGAAGTCCAAGGTCCAGGAGGTGCCTGCGCAGCCGCCGGACGGCAACTTCCTCGACGGCATCAACCCGTTGTCCGACGTCGACGACCAGATCGAGCAGTACAACCAGCGCGGCAAGGCGAACGTCGACGCGTTCAACGCCTACTACCAGGCCAGCATGAACAACGCGGGCGGGATGCCGCAGTACACCGCGTGGCAGGGCAACGTCTTCTCCGGCGGCGGCGTTCCGGGCGGTGTGCCCGGCGGGGTCGGCGGCGCCGGGAACATGCCCAGCGCGTCGGGCATGCCGGGCGACTTCAAGCCGGCGAGCACCGGTGACCTGCCGCAGTTCAACTCCACCAACCCGTCGGCGACCGTCCCGAAGACCCCGACCCCGGCCGGCTTCACGCCGGGCACCGGTTCGGGTGGGTACAACCCGGCCTTCGACGGGACCACGGCGGCGGGCTACACGCCGACCTCCACCAGCGGGTTCGGCCCCGGTGGCGGGGCCGGCGCGGGCGGCGCCGGGGCCGGTGGCGGTGGTGTCGGCGCTTCCGGGTTCGGAGCCGGGTTCGGGCCGGGCGCCGGGATCGGCACGGGCGCGACGGCGGGCACGGGCGCCGGGGCTGGTGGCGCGGGCGCCGGTGGCGCGGGCGGGCGATCCGGCCGTGGCGCGGGCCGCGCCGGTATGGCCGGGGCGCCGGGCATGGGCGGCCGCGGTGGTCGCAGCGAGGGCGAGGAAGACGAAGAGCACCAGAACAAGTACATGGTGGGTGACGACCCGAACGAGCTGTTCGGGACCGACGAGCTGACGGCTCCGCCCGTCATCGGCGAATGAGGCCCGGGACGATGCCGGTGAACCGGCCGCTGACGATCACCACCCCGACGCTGCTCAACCTGCTGCAGCGCCGGGGTGCGGAACCGCACAACACGCTGTCGCCCACGCCGACCTGGTACGACGAGACCGCCCAGCGGATCATCGACCAGCAGGTCAACGCGGTCCTCGCGCACCACGGGCTGATGGGCCCGCGGGGCATGGATCGCGAGTTCGCGGCGATGATCGAGTCGATCGCGCGGCCGGGGGTGGAGTTCTACGGCTGGTTCGAGGGCTCGTTCCCGGACGACGCGCCGCAGAACTTCGCGGTGCTCGCGGGCAGCGGCCCCGGTGGTGGGTTCGTCCTCGCCCGGCACATCAAGGAAGACGTCGTGGTGATGCGGCCGCAGCGTCCGGACCAGCTGCTCCCGGCGTTCCTGGACCAGATCCCCCGGGTGCCGCCGGGTGGCAGCAGCCCGATCGTCGCTCCGAAGAGCGAGGTCTACGGCGGCGGGCGCCGCTCGTCCGGCGAGGACGTGTCGATCATGCGTGGCGGTGGCCGGACGGCAGCCGAGCCAGGCAAGGAGATCAAGCGCATCCTCGAGGCGCCGCGGGTCGCGGCCGGCAGTCTGTACGCCGCTGCCCGCACCCGCGCCGGCACGCGCAAGCGGTGCGACCGCGCGCTGAACTTCATCGACACGGCCGAGGGCCGCTGGCTGATGGAGGAGCGGCCGGGCACCGGCGAGTCGCTGATCGTGCTGACTCCCGGCACCCCGCAAGCGATCGGTGAACGACTACACAACGCGATTCGATCTCTGGGCTGATCGACACGTCGGACCCCCCACTCGGCCGAGTGGGGGGTCTTCTACTGTCCGTAGGCTCATCCACAGGTCGAGGCCTGCACTCGGCCGCGACACGCCGAAGATCGGCTTCCCGGCGACACGCCGAAGTTTTTTCAGCAGAGTTCTCCACAGGTTACCCACAGGGTCTGACCTGGGGTTTTCCTAGTGGTCCCCGGAGTTGCCCCCAGCTTGTCCACAGGGTGCGGCGTGCCTGTGACTGGTTGACCCCGCTCCTCCACAGGCTGTCCACAGAGCGGTCCCCAAGCAGGTTTGCACTGGTCCGTCCGAGCGATCTACGGTGCCCGCCGGAGTAGTAGCACTGGGTGGCCGCGGGACACGGTTCCCGCGGGTCGCGCCGGTCCCACACTCCGGCCGGGGATCCGGCATAATCGAACTGGTGTTCGCTGTCTGGGAGGTATCCGCGCGGTGGCGCTGACTGACGACCGTGGTCCGGCCTATCCGTCCGATCCCGGCCCCGAGGACCCGGGGCCGCGGTACGGCGAGTTCGACCGTCAGCCGCCGCAGGACATCCCGGCCGAGCAGTCCGTGCTCGGCGGCATGCTGCTGTCCAAGGACGCCATCGCCGACGTCGTCGAGGTGCTCTCGCCCAACGACTTCTACCTGCCCAAGCACCAGGCGGTCTACGACTGCGTCCTCGACCTCTACGCGCGCGGCGAGCCTGCCGACCCGATCACCGTGTCCGCCGAACTGGAACGCCGCGGCGAGCTCGCCCGCGTCGGCGGCGCGCCCTACCTGCACACCCTGATCGCGACCGTGCCGACCGCGGCCAACGCCGGCTACTACGCGCAGATCGTCGCGGAGAAGGCCGTGCTGCGGCGCCTGGTCGAGGCGGGCACGCGGATCGTGCAGTACGGCTACGGCGCCGCGAACGACGGCGGCGACATCGACGAGGTCGTGGACCGCGCGCAGGCCGCGATCTACGACGTCACCGAGCGGCGCACCAGCGAGGACTATGTGGCGCTGGAGGAACTGCTCCAGCCGACGATGGACGAGATCGACGCGATCGCCTCCCGCGGCGGGGTGTCGCAGGGCGTGCCGACCGGCTTCGCCGACCTCGACGAGGTGACCAACGGCCTGCACCCCGGCCAGATGGTGATCGTCGCGGCGCGTCCCGGTGTCGGCAAGTCGACCCTGGGCCTGGACTTCGCGCGATCCTGCTCCATCAAGCACGGCATGACCAGTGTCATCTTCTCCCTGGAGATGAGCCGCATCGAGATCGTCATGCGCATGCTCTCCGCGGAGGCCCGGATCCGGCTCGCCGACATGCGCAGCGGCCGCATGTCCGACGACGACTGGACCCGGCTGGCCCGTCGGATGAGCGAGATCAGCGAGGCGCCGCTGTTCATCGACGACTCGCCGAACATGACCATGATGGAGATCCGCGCCAAGGCGCGGCGGCTCAAGCAGCGCAACGACCTCAAGCTCGTGGTGCTGGACTACATGCAGCTGATGACGTCGGGCAAGCGCGTCGAGTCGCGGCAGCAGGAGGTCTCGGAGTTCTCCCGTCAGCTCAAGCTGCTGGCGAAGGAGCTCGAGGTGCCGGTGATCGCGATCAGCCAGCTGAACCGCGGTCCGGAACAACGCACCGACAAGCGCCCGATGCTGTCCGACCTGCGTGAGTCCGGCTCGCTGGAGCAGGACGCCGACATGGTCATCCTGATCAACCGGCCGGACGCGTGGGAGCGGGACGACCCGCGCGCGGGCGAGGCCGACCTGATCCTGGCGAAGCACCGCGCCGGCCCGACCAGCACCATCGTCGTCGCGCACCAGCTGCACTACAGCCGGTTCGCCGACCTGGCCCAGAGTTGACCGGCCCAGAGTTGACCGGCCCGGAGACGACCAGCACCGCGCTCCGGCGTTTCACCGCGCGCGACGGGGCCGAGCTGGCGTACCGGGAGACCGGCGCGGGCCGTCCGCTGGTGCTGATCCACGGCTACTTCTCCACGTCGCAGGTCAACTGGATCAGCTACGGCCACGCCGCGCACCTCGCCGGCCTCGGGTTCCGCGTGATCACACCGGACCTGCGCGGGCACGGCGAAAGTGCGAAGCCGCACGACCCGGCCGCCTACCCGCCGGACGTGCTCGCCGACGACGCGTTCGACCTGGTCGAGCACCTCGGGCTGGCCGACTACGACCTGGGCGGCTACTCGCTGGGCGGCCGGACGACCATCCGCATGCTCGTGCGCGGGGCCCGGCCGCGCCGGGCGGTCGTCGCCGGGATGGGGCTGCACGGCATCGAGCACACCGGCGGCGGCAACGCGCACTTCCGCAAGGTGCTCACCGGTCTGGGCACCTTCGAGCGCGGCACCGCGGAGTGGCGGGCGGAGGCGTTCTTCAAGCAGATCGGCGGCGACCGCGACGCGCTGCTGCACGTCCTGGACACCGCAGTCGACACGCCCCGCGCGGACCTCGCGCGCCTCGACACGCCGACGCTGGTCGTGGCCGGCACCGAGGACCCGCACAACAAGACCGCCCCGGACCTGGCGGCGGCGCTGCCGAACGGGCGGTACGTGAGCGTGCCGGGCAACCACCTCAGCGCGGTCGCGCAACCCGAGCTCGGGCACGTGATCGGCGAGTTCCTCACCTCATAGGCCGAGCAGCTCGGGCCGGTCCGCGAGCGCCCGCCAGTAGTCGCCGGGCTGCTCGACCAGTCGCCGCCGAGTCAGGTCGAGCAGTCCGGACACGCTCGTCACCTCGGCCACCAGCACGCCGTCCGGGTCGTGGAACTCCTGCGACACCCGCGAGACCTTGCCGGTGCCCCAGGTGAAGTCCGTGGTCACCGTGATCGTCGCGCGCGCCCGCAGCTCGCGGCGGAACCGGATCGTGGTCTCCAGGTTGACCGGCCCGAGATCCTTCTCCCGCAGCCGGTCCGGGTCGATCCCGGCCGCCCACAGGCATTCCCACCGCGCGTGGTCGGCGTAGGCGAGGTAGGCCGGGCCACGGACGTGCCCGTTGAGGTCGAGGTCGTCAGTGCGCACCGGGATCGTCAGCCGGAAGCTCATGGCCACGATCCTGCGGCTCGCCGGGCCCCGGCGTCTGGAACGTTTCGGCCAACCGCCTGCCGCGCACCAGCTCGGCGGGCGAGGAGCCGGTGAGCCGTCGCGTCTCCCGGCCGAGGTGGGACTGGTCGGCGTAGCCGTGCTCGGCGGCCGCCGTGGCCAGTGGGGTCGCCTGCGTCAACCCGGCCAGGAAGGCCTGGAACCGCAGCACCCGCTGCAGCCGCTTCGGCGACATGCCGACTTCGTGGGTGAACCGGCGGCGCAACACGCGCTCGCTCGTCCCGGTGCCTGCCGCCAGGGCAGGCACCGGGGCCCCGGACAGCAGGGAGACCGCCGCGGACACCACCGGATCCGGCTCCACCGCACGGCCGCCGACCAGGTCCTCCAGCTGCGCAAGCGCTTGCGCCGGGGTGGCGCACGCGGCGAACCGGTCCGCGCGGACCTCCGGCCACAGGTCCCGCAGCGGCGTCGCGCCCGGTGGCAGGTCCGCGATGGAGGTGCCGAGCAGCGATCCGGCCACACCGCAGCGCAACCGCAGACCGGCCGACCACGACGAGCGCAGCGGCACGCGCAGGGCCGCGTCCCGGGTCACGATCGCCGCCAGCTCGCGCCCGTCCCACACCACGTCGACGCACCCGTCCGGCAGCACCCGGATGTCCCGGACCCACCCCGGTCTCCCCACCCACGCCGCGGCGACCAGCCGTTGAAGGCCGGGGTGTGGCGCGCGGGACCAGTACACGGAGGGACCCGCGCGGTGGTGCAGCGGAACGCTCACGGCCTCACCCTCCCGTCGCGGCGCGGATGCGGTCGGCGAGTTCGCGGGACCGCTCGACGAGTTCCGGCGGACCTTCGATGGTGTACGGCACGCCGACCATCGGCAAGGTCACCGCCAGCCATTCCCACGAGTCCACGGGCGTGACGAACCGGCAACTGTGCTCGTCGAGCGCCTCGAGCGTGCCGGCCTCGGTCATCAGCCGCTCGGACACGACGGAGACCGGCGCGTCGAACCGGACGACCCCGCGGTGCCTGCTGAGCGGGAAGTTCGCGCTGGACTGCACGAAGCTCACCGGGTCCGGCGGCAGCGGTCGCGGGGTGAACGTCGTCCCGGGCACGGTCACGTCGGTGATCCGGTCGATCCGGAAGGTCCGCCAGTCGCGGCGGTCGACGTCCCAGGCCAGCAGGTACCACCGCTTGCCCAGCAGCACCTGGCGGTACGGCTCGGCCCGGCGTTCGCTCCGTTCCCCGGCGCGCGTCGTGTACCCGAACCGCACGTCCTGGTGGGCGTGCGCGGCGGTGGCCAGCAGCTGGAGCACGCGCAGGTCGAGCAGGCCCACCGCCCGGGAGACCGCCTCGGTCGAGGCCAGCACCGCCGCGATCCGGTACCGCAACCGCGACGGCAGCACCTGTTCCAGCTTCCGCAGCGCACCGTCGGCAGCGCCCGTGGCGCCGTCCACCTGCGCCAGTGCCGCGAAGCGCAGCCCGACGACCGTGGCCACCGCCTCCTCGTCGGTGAGCAGCAGCGGGGGCATCGCGCTGCCCGCCGCGAGCTGGTAGCGGCCGCCGGGCCCGGACACCGACGAGACCGGGAAGCCCAGCTCGCGCAGCCGTTCGACGTCCCGGCGCAGGGTGCGCGGCGAGACACCCAGCCGCTCGGCGAGATCAGCGCCGCTCCAGGTGCGGCCGGTCTGCAGCAACGACAGCAGCTCCAGCATCCGCGCGCTCGGTCCGTGCACGGATCGATGGTCGCAGGAATCGCGGCCAGGATGTGGCCGCGATCGTTCCTAGCGTCGACGGCATGACTGAACTACGGGTCGTTGGCGCCCGCGAGCACAACCTCCGGGACGTCACCGTCGCACTGCCGAAGCACGCGTTCACTGTGGTCACCGGGGTGTCCGGGTCGGGCAAGTCCTCGCTGGTCTTCGACACGATCGCGGCCGAGTCCCAGCGGCAGCTCAACGAGACGTTCACCACCTTCGTGCGCAACCGGCTGCCCCGCTACGGCCAGCCCGACGTGGACGCGATCGAGAACCTGTCCGCCGCGATCGTGGTGGACCAGAAACGCCTCGGTGGCGGACCGCGTTCGACGGTCGGCACGGTCACCGACATCTACTCGCTGATGCGGTTGCTCTGGTCGCGCGCAGGCCGGCCGTTCGCCGGGTACTCGAACGCGTTCTCCTTCAACGACCCCCAGGGGATGTGCCCGCGCTGCACCGGGCTGGGCACCGCACGGACGATCGTGGTAGACGAACTCATCGACCGCAGCCGCTCGCTCAACGAGGGCGCGATCCGGTTCCCCACGTTCCAGCCCGGCGGTTGGATGTGGCGCACCTTCGCCGACTCCGGCCTGTTCGACCTGGACAAACCGCTCGCCGAGTACACGCCCGCGGAGTGGGACGCGTTCCTGCACGGCGCGCCGGACGCGCCGTCCGCGAAGTACGAAGGGCTGCTGCCGCGGTTCGAACGCATCTGGCTGCCGAAGGACGCCGACTCGCTGAAGGGCCGCACCCGCGAGGCCTTCGAGCGGGTCGTCACCCAGGAGACGTGCCCGAAGTGCCACGGCGCGCGACTGTCGCCGGAGGCGCTGGCGTCCAAAGTGGCCGGACGGTCGATCGCCGAGTGCGCCGCGATGGAGGCCGAGGACCTGCTGGCCTTCGTGCGGACGCTGACCGAACCGGAGCCGGTGGTCGCCGGGCTGGCCGCGCAGTTGCGGCGGCTCGTGTCGATCGGCCTCGGCTACCTCACAATGGACCGCCCGACGTCGACCCTGTCCGGCGGCGAGTCGCAGCGCGTGAAGATGGTGCGCCACCTGGGCAGCAGCCTCACCGACATGCTCTACGTGTTCGACGAGCCGAGCGTCGGGCTGCACCCGGACGACGTGACCCAGCTGGTCGCCCTGCTGAAGAGCCTGCGGGACAAGGGGAACACCGTACTGGTGGTCGAGCACGACCCGGACGTGATCGCCGCGGCCGACCACGTCGTCGACCTCGGGCCCGGCGCTGGGCAGGACGGTGGCCAGGTGGTCTACCAGGGCGCGGTCGCCGGACTGGCCGACACGCCGACCGGCCGCTACCTGCGGCACCGTCCGCGGATCAAGGAGAACCCGCGCCCGGCCGAGCGGTTCCTGGAGATCCGCGGCGCCACGCGGCACAACCTCCGCGGGGTCGACGTGGACATCCCGCTGGGTCTGCTGACGGTGGTCACCGGGGTGGCCGGGTCCGGCAAGAGCACGCTGGTGCACGGGTTCGTCCCGGACGCGGTGTCGGTCGACCAGAGCCCGATCCGCGGATCACGCCGGTCGAGCCCGGCGACGTTCACCGGGATGCTCGACGGCATCCGGCAGCGGTTCGCCGCCGCGAACGGGGTCAGCGCCTCGCTGTTCAGCGCCAACTCGGACGGCGCCTGCCCGCGCTGTAACGGCCTCGGCGTGATCTACACGGATCTGGCCTTCCTCGACCCGATGGTCACGACGTGCGAGGAGTGCCAGGGACGCCGGTTCGTCGAAGACGTCCTGCGCCACACCTACCGCGGCCACACGATCAGCGAGGTGCTCGACCTGTCCGCGCGGGACGCGCGGAGCGTGTTCCCCGACGAGCCGATGCTGGACCGGCTCGTCGACGTCGGCCTCGGGTACCTGTCGCTCGGGCAACCCCTGAACACGCTGTCCGGCGGGGAACGCCAGCGCCTGAAGCTCGCCGTCGAACTGTCCCGCCCCGGCCGGACCTACGTCTTCGACGAACCCACCACCGGACTGCACCCCTCCGACGTCGCCGGCCTGGTCGAGCTGTTCGACCGGCTGGTGGCGGCCGGCTCGACCGTCGTCGTCATCGAGCACAACCTCGACATGATCGCCAGTGCGGACTGGGTGGTCGACCTGGGTCCGGGGGCGGGCAGGCACGGCGGGCGGGTGCTGTTCCAGGGACCGCCCGCGGAGCTGGCCCGTCAGCCGGGGTCGAAGACCGGGCGGCACCTGGCCCGGCTGTCAGGGAACCACTAACCCGGCCCGGCGCAACGACTCCTCCACCCGCAGCCGCTCGATGTCGCGTTCCACGCCTTCGGGCAGCTCGTCCAGCCAGTGCGGCAGGCCGAGCGCCGCGCACGCCTGGACCAGTAACGCGTCGTAGGCCTGGTGGGTCGCGCGGCGGCGCAGCATCGGCGCGTCCGGGGCAAGGTCCGTCAGGCAGCGGTGCACCCGGCGCAGGTCCGCCGCGAGGCGTTCGATGGGCAGGCCGGAGGGCGCCGGTTCGCGGCGGCGACGGAAGGCGGCGGCCACCGCGGGCGCCTTGCTCGCGAGCCAGAACAGCACCGGCGGCGTGGCACACACGACCAGGTAGATCGCCACGTTGACCACCATGGCTCAGGATAGGCGCGCGCCGTCCGGGTACGGCCACTCTGTACCGGTTCCGCGCGCGGGAATACTGCGCGCCTCCGGGGCGTCGGGTACCGTAGTAGTTGAACTTTCAAACATGGAGGCTGCGATGAGTGCGACTCCCGTGCTCTACCTGAGCCATGGCGCGCCGCCGCTCGCCGACGACGCCCGGTGGACCCGTCAGCTGGCCGACTGGTCGGCGAACCTGCCCAAGCCCAAGGCGATCCTCGTCGTCTCGGCACACTGGGAGGAGGCGCCGGTCACCGTCGGCGCGACCACCACGGTTCCGCTGGTCTACGACTTCTGGGGCTTCCCCGAGCACTACTACACCGTGACCTACCCGGCGCCCGGCGCGCCCGAGCTGGCCGCGAAGGTGCGGAAACTCCTGTCCGGCCCCGGGACCGAGGTGCACGAGGCTCCCGACCGCGGCCTCGACCACGGCGCCTACGTGCCGCTCGTCGAGATGTACCCCGCCGCGGACGTGCCGGTGCTGCAGATGTCCATGCCGACGCTGGACCCGCACAAGCTGTTCGAGCTGGGCCGCAAGCTGAAGCCGCTGCGGGACGAAGGCGTGCTGATCATCGGCAGCGGGTTCTTCACGCACAACCTCTCCGCGATGGGCGTCGGCGTGGACGGCAACCCGCCGCAGTGGTCCACCGAGTTCGACCAGTGGGGCGCGGAAACGTTGCAGGCCAACGACATCGACGCGCTCCTCGACTTCCGCCACAAGGCGCCCGCCGCGACGCTCGCGCACCCGCGCATCGAGCACTTCGCGCCGTTGTTCGTCAGCCTCGGCGCCGGTTCCGAGGACGCCAGGCCGGAAACGGTCATCGACGGCTACTGGTACGGCCTCGCGAAACGGTCCGTGCAGATCGGTTGAGGCAAAGGAAAACGGGCCCGGAAGCACCACCGGGCCCGTTTTCACTTCGTCAGGGCGTCAGCCCTTGATGTTGATCCCCTTACCGCTGACCAGGTCGTTGACCTGCTGGAAGACAGCGGTCGGGTTGGAGTCCAGCTGCGCGATGGCCGGGAGGTCACCGGCGGGCAGGACACCCTCGACGCCCGCAGGCAGCTCGACCGGGAGCGTGTTGACCTGCGGCAGCGCGGAGCGCTCCGAGCGAGCGGGCAGCGCCGGCAGCGTCGGCAGGGCGGTGGCGCCCATCTCCGGCATCGTGATCGGCAGGTCGATCTGCGGCTCCTTGCCCGCGACCGAGATGTCCGTCGCGTTGCTGACCGTCGTGCTGGTGACCGCGATCAGGCCCAGCGGGATGTCGTACACCTGGGCGACGACACCCAGCGGCACCTGCTTGCTGATCCCGGACAGCGCCTTGGCCGGGCCGGACGTGGTGTCCGTGCCGCCCACGGTCCCGGTGGTGGTGTTGTCGGCCACCGCGTGCGCGACCCCGCCGACGGAAAGGGCGTTGCCGAACACCTGCGCCACGGCCGCGGCCGGGACGTCGAAGATGTCGCCGGACAGCGCGCCGCCCTCGCCCGAGGTGGTGATGTCGCCACCCGAGTTGGCCTCGGTGTTGTTGACACCGGCCGCGTGCGCGACACCGACCAGGCTCGCGGCGTTGCCGAACACCTGGGCCACCGGCAGCGCCTGCGCCGCGATCACGTCGCCCGCGATCGAGCCGCCCTCGCCGTTGGTCTCGGCGTCGCCACCAGCGGTCGAGACGACGTCGTTGGACGCGTCGCCCTTGACCACGCCGCCCCACACCGCGGCGTCACCGAAGACGGTGGCCACGGCGCCGACCGGCGCCTCGACGATGTTGCCCGCGACGGAGCCGCCCTCACCGGTGGTGTTCAGGTCGCCGCCCGCGGTCGAGTCGGTCACGTTCTCCGACTCGCCGAAGCCGTTGCCGATCCACGCGGCGCCGAGGCCGTGCACCTGGGCGGGCAGCGAAACCGGCACCGCGGCGAGGTTGCCTGCCGCGAAGCCTTCCTTGCCGGTCGCCTTGCCGTCGCCACCCGCGGTCGAGGTGGTGTCGGTCGTGGCCGCACCGGCGCCCTGGCCGATCCACGCGCCACCGATGCCGAACACCTGAACCGGGGCCGACACCGGAACCTGGACCAGGTTCGCGGAGGCCGCGGCGTTGTCGTCCTGGGTGTTGCCGTCGCCACCGGAGGTCACGGTCTTGGTCTCGGAAGCCTCCCCGGCCCCCTGACCGATCCACGAGCCGCCGACGCCGAAGATCTCGGCGGGCACAGCCACCGGGACCTGCACGGCGTTGCCGGAGCCCGCCGAGTCGTTGCCCAGCGTCCCGGTGTAGCCACCGGCCTTGACGTCCTTCGTCTCGGTCGCGCTGCCCGAGGCGTTGCCGATCCACGAGCCGCCCACGCCGAACACCTCGACGGTGCCCGCCGGCGGAGCCGAAACACTGTTGCCGCCGAGGAAGCTGCCGTTGCCGGAGGTGAAGGTGTCCGAACCGGCCTGCGCCTCGGTCTCGTTGTCGCAGCCGTTGGCGTGCGCGTTGCCGATCCAGGTGCCGCCGACGCAGAACGCCTCGACGGGCAGGGCGACGGGCGCGTCGGCGATGTTGCCGGAGCCGGCCGCGTTCTCACCGCTGGTGCTGGTGGTCCCGCCCGAGGTGGCCTCGCTGCCGAGGTCCACGCCACCGGCCTGGCGGTCCGCGCCACCGCCGACGAGCGAGTTGCCGATCCAGGCCGCGGCGTTGCCCGCGACGGTCGCCGGCACCGCGGGCTGCGGCTGCGCGACGTTGCCCGCCAGGAACGAGTCGTCACCGTCGGTCTGGATGTAGCTCGGGCCACGCGGGCCGTCGGCGGTGTCGCCGGCCTCGGCCTCGGCGTCGTACGAGCCGGCCGGGACGTCGGCGTCGCCACCCCAGGAGATGGCGTTGCCGGACACCTTGGCGGGCAGGGCCACCGGGACGCCCGCGACGTTGCCGGTGCCCGCGCCCTTCGAGCCGTGCGTCTCGATCGAGCCGCCGGACTCCGCCTCGCTGGAGCCTTCGAAGTCGGTCTCGGCGTGGCCGAGGAACCAGCCCAGCGCGTTGCCCGAAACCTGCAGCGGGGTCGCGCCCTGCGGGGCGATGACGTTGCCGGCCAGGCCGCCGTTGGTGCCGTCGGTGACGATGTCACCGGTGGTCGACGCCTCCTGGGTCGCGCTGCCCGAGGTGTGGCCGCTGCCGACGAGGCCGAGCGCGTTGCCCGAGATCTGGACGGGCAGGGCCCAGTCCAGCGCGACGACGTTGCCGGCGAGGCCGCCGTGCGAGCCGTCGGTGTTGATGTCCGAGTTGTGCTCGTAGGTCTGCGTGGCGTCCGACTCGACGGCCGCGTCACCCAGCACACCGAGCGCGTTGCCGCTGATCAGGATCGGCAGGGCGGCGTTCAGCGAGACCTTGTTGCCGTGGAACGGGTCGCCGTTGTCCTGCACGGACGGAGCGGCGTCCTGCGCGACCGTGGCGCGCTGCGCACCCGGGTTGGTGGCCTGGCCCACGCGCTGCGCCGCACCGGTGGCGGCGTCGGTGGCCTTGGCGACCACGCCGTTGGCGGCGCCCATCGCCGGGGCGGCGGGCTTGAGGGCGCCGGTCTTGGTGACCGGGGCGGCGGCCTTGTTGGCGGCGTCGGTGATCGGCTTGGTGCTGATCTCCTTGTGGACCTCAGGCAGGTTGATCTGCTTGCCCAGGGTGCCCAGGGCGTTGTCCTGGATGTCGACCGGCACGCTCAGGTTGACGTCCAGCGGACCGGCCGGACTGTCCGGGTTGACGTTCTCGTCGGCAGATGCGATGCCGGTACCCAGCATCAGCAAGCCACCCGTGACCAGCGCGGTTTGGATTCCGCGCTTTGCCCAGGTCTGCATCGAGGGTTTCTCCTTTTCTTCGGGTTCCCTTGCGGGGCTTGAGGGTCGGTGCGCTAACGGAGCACCGGGGTTCGCGGGCATGGGTGAGTGCGCCCGCGAGGGCTGAAAAGCGGGGTGCTCTGGTTGCGCGCGCGACACCGGCCCGAAGAAGGGGCACGGCGAACAGGGCGGCGCTTCGAGCTACCCCGCGCGGAAATCAGTCAGGAGTGACACCGGGCTGCTCGCCCGGCTGAACCGGCGTGTGCCGGGAAACGATGCGGACGGCACTGCGGTCGTCCACACCACGCACGGCCGGGCCGCCGGCGGGAACGCCGAACAGCAGGCCGTCGATGTGACCACCGGTGACAGCGCCACCGGGGGAGAACGGAACGCCCGCGGGCGCGAGCGGTCCGCGCAGCGGCGAGTACGGGAACTGGTCCCCGTGCTCGCCATCGGTACGGTCGGCGGCGCGGTCGCGCTGACCGGCCGTGGCCGACTGACCGTGCGTGCTGTCCGGAAGCGCGTTGGCGACCGGGCCCATCACGGCTTCGGCAGCGGGAGCGGGCAGGACCTCGGCCGCGGGCAGCGCGGCAGGCTGTCCGTCGTCGCCCGAGCCGTCCAGGCTCGGCAGCTTGATCAGGCTTGCGCCCGCCGGGTGCAGGATGTTCCACACCTTGTTGCCGAAGTCCTTGACCGCGGGCGGCGGGGTCAGCGCCTGTCCGATCACCTGCGGCGCGTCCTGCGGCTTGCGGCTGATGTGCTCGGCCGTGCCGAGGGTGCGCTCGACCGGGTGCAGCACCGCGTCGCGCGTGAACGAGTGGATCGTCTGGCGCAGGTCCGACGCGGCCTCCTCGCCGCGGGCGGGGTCCACCGGACCGCCGGCCATGCCGTACTCCAGCACGGTCGCCGTGGCGTTGCCGACCAGGTCGGACGCGCCCCAGGTGAGGTCGTCGGTCGCGGTGACCACGCGGTCGGTGACCGGGGTCGGCTCGTCACCGCTCGTGCGCGTGTCGGCGGGAGCGGGGGCGATCTGGGTGGCGGAGGCGGTGGCGTCGCCGATCAGCCAGGCGGCCGCTGTGCCGAGCGCGGCACCGGCGATCACGAGCAGGGCGCGGACGAGCCAGCGCACGGCGGATGCCGTACCCCGTCCCATGGCCGCGTTCGCCTGCAACACCGTTCTCCTGTCGAAAAAGTTGATCGCGGTTTCCCCGC
Source organism: Amycolatopsis sp. 3B14 (assembly GCF_050958625.1). Classification (NCBI taxonomy): domain Bacteria; kingdom Bacillati; phylum Actinomycetota; class Actinomycetes; order Pseudonocardiales; family Pseudonocardiaceae; genus Amycolatopsis; species Amycolatopsis sp. 3B14. The sequence continues at coordinate 22,249 of NZ_JBHZEN010000020.1, read as the reverse complement.
CGGACCGTGTCCGAAACGTATTCGCATTGATGCGGTAACCGCTTGCGCTGTCGAGATAACCAAACCCCGGGCGGCCCTCGCACCTTCGACACGACTTGATCGCACGATCGTGTGAAGAACACTGGGTGTGGTCGGGCCTCACGGGAGGTGACCGGGCCCCGGTGCGCCCAGGATGCGAGGGATCCTGGGCGCACCAAGGGAAATCAGCCCAGCGCGCCCTGCACGATGGACGGGATCGCGCCCGCCCAGGCAGAGCTGACGAGGCCGGCGGCACCCGCGCCGGCGAGCGCACCGGACTCGTTCCAGGCGTTGACGTAGTCCGCGCCCGTCGGATACGACGGCACCACGACCGGAGCGCTCAGCTCGTCGGCCGACGCCGTTCCGGCGAAGGCGAAGGCGCCGAGGGCGAGAGCGAAAGCGGCGGTGCCGCGGATCAGGGTCTTGCGCATGACATGCACTCCTTTGTTTGCGGTGTTCTTGGGTGAAAGCGCTATCCGAGGGCGCCCTGCACGATGGACGGGATCGCGCCCGCCCAGGCAGAGCTGACGAGGCCGGCGGCACCCGCGCCGGCGAGCGCGCCGGACTCGTTCCAGGCGTTGACGTAGTCCGCGCCCGTCGGGTGCGACGGCACGACCACCGGAGCGGTCAGCCCGCTGTCGTCCCGGACGCCGGTGGCCCCCGCCGCCCCCTGCAGGATCGACGGGATCGCACCCGCCCACGCCGAGCTGACCAGCCCCGCGGCGCCGGCGCCGAAGCAGGCCCCGGACTGGTTCCACGCGTTGACGTAGTCGGCGCCGGTCGGCTGCGACGGCACCTGCGCGGGGCAGGTCAGGCCGGACGGTTCCGATCCCGTCGCCGCCGACGCCGTCCCCCCGGTGGCGCCCATCGCGAGCAGGCCGGCCCCCACCAGCACCGCCGCCGCCGTCGTCTTGCGGAATTTGCTGAACATCGTCAGTGCACTCCTCTTCATTCGGCCGGAAGTTCCACGCACTCCCGTCGCAAATGACGTTAAACGTCGAATGGAAGAATTCACCAGATCGACTACCCGGAAGTGTGAAGAAAGCGTTTCCGGGCAGCACAAACAGCCGCTCCGCGGCTGGTCAGAGCGGCTAAAAATGGACACGAAGAAAAACAGTTGGAAACGACTCGGCGAATTGCGCCGGAATCAGTCGGGGGAGACCTGCGGGCGGTCCGCCCGGATGAATTCGGTGAAGGCCGGACGGGGCCGGGCGGCCATTCCGGCAGGCACCGGCGGCGGCGCCGGACGTGGCGGGCACGCGCCTGCCGTGTCCGTCGCGTGCACCGGAGCCGTGCAGACTCCGTTGGCGGGCGGCACCGGAGTCGCCGGTTCCGGCGCGCCCGGCCTCGGCTCCACCAGCCGCGGCGCGTCCGGCGCCGCTTCCGGCGCCGGTTCCGGGAGCCGGACCGGCGCGACGACGTCTTTGACCACCTGCGGCGCCGGTGGCGTGATGCGCACCGGGACCGGTTGCCGCTCCGGCGGTCGCGGCTTCGCGGTGGCTCGGCGTTCCGGCGCGGCCGGTGGTGGGGCGCTCGCCCGGGTCGTGCTGGTGTTGCCGGTCGCGCGCACCGGTTCGCGGAGCACCGGCGTGGTGCCGGTCAGCTCCGCGACGATCCGGTCGGTCCGCAGCGGCGGCACGACCACCTCGGTCACCTGCCGCACGACCTCGTGCACCGGTTCCGTCGTCGCGCCGACCAGGTCGGTCAACGGGGCCAGCGGATCCGGCCGCTCGTCGGCGGCCGACGCCGACGAGGCGAGGAGCCAGGACACCAGCGTGATCGCGAACGCCCCGGCGATGCCGAGCAGCACGCGCACCGGGGTGGTCCCGGCCGAGGTCCGTCGCGACATGGAGAAGTTTCCACTCCCCTCATCGCGCTGGGTGCTCAACGCGATCACGCAGTGTCGATCTTGACCGAGATTGACATACCGCCGGAACCTGCGCTGGCCGGCTGCCGGCACTGCGCCTGATCGTGTGACGACCTGGGCGGGACGCCGCTCGCGCGAGTTGCGCTGCCGTATTCGTCCGGCTCGATAGGGTGGATCCGTGAGTGAGCCGCAGCCCCCGAAGTACGGATTCCTGAGCGACGACTCGGTCGTCCCGCGCGGGCTCCGGGTCAGCGCCGCGTTCAGCTGGCGGTTCCTCGTGGTGGCCGCGGCCGCCTACCTGATCCTGCGGCTGCTCGCCTTCCTGTCGGTCGTGGTGATCCCGGTGGCGATCGCGCTGCTGCTCGCCGCGCTGCTCGCCCCGGCGGTGGCGCGGCTGGTGCAGATCCGGGTGCCCCGTGGCCTCGCGACGGCGATCGTGCTAATCGGCGGGCTCGCGGTGCTCGGCGGGCTGCTCGCGTTCGTGGTCATCAACGTCACCGACGGTCTGCCCGCGCTGACCAGCCAGGTCAACAACAGCCTCGACCAGATCCGCGACTGGCTGATCAACGACCTGCACCTCAAGCAGGAGCAGATCCAGCAGTTCCTCGACAACTCGATCGCCTTCCTGCAGGACAACCAGGCGGCGTTCACCAACAGCGCGCTCACCACGGCGACCACCGTCGGCGAGATCCTCACCGGGTTCGTGCTGACGCTGTTCGTCACGATCTTCTTCCTGGCAGGCGGGGACAAGATCTGGAGCTGGCTGATGCTGGGCGTCCCTGGCCAGGTCCGGCAGCGGGTGGACGTCGCGGGCCGGCGCGGCTTCGCCTCGCTGGTCGCGTTCGTCCGCGCCACCGCCGCGGTCGCGGTCGTGGACGCCGTCGGCGTCGGGATCGGCCTGGCGATCCTCGGCGTCCCGCTCGCGATCCCGCTGTCCACGCTGGTGTTCCTCGGCGCGTTCATCCCGATCTTCGGCGCGGTGATCACCGGTGCGGTCGCCGTGCTCGTCGCACTTGTCACCAAGGGATTCGTCACCGCGCTGATCGTGCTGGCGATCCTGATCGCCGTGATGCAGCTGGAGAGCCACATCCTGCAGCCGCTGCTGCTCGGCCGGGCCGTGAAGCTGCACCCGCTGGCCGTGGTGCTCGGCATCGCCGCAGGCCTCGTCATCTACGGCATCCCGGGCGCGTTGCTCGCGGTGCCGCTGATGTCGATCATCAACGCCGGGGTGCGCTCGCTGCTGCACGAGACCGATCCGGACCCGTCCGAGGTCGACGTCCTGCACGACATCGAAGCCGTGCCCAACGCCGACCCCGCGGAGGCGGACAAGGAGCCCGGCGAACCGGGCAAGTCGTGAGCCGCCGGTTCGGCCCGACGGCGCGCGAACCGGCCACCCCGCTGTGGTGGGGCACGATCGGCCTGCGCGTGCTGACGCTGCTGTTCGCGCTGGGCGCGGTGATCGTGCACAGCGACGGCTACCAGCGCCCGTGGCTGGCCTGGACCGTGCTCGGCGCGATGGCGTTGTGGACGGTCGCGACCGCGCTGGTGTACGCGCGGGAGGCGCTGCGGTGGCGGTGGCGCTGGTTCGTCCTCGCCGACGTCGTGGTCACCTGCGCCCTGATGCTGACCTCGCCGTGGATTCTGACCGACGCGCAGAACGCGGCCGTCGCGCCGCTGATCACCACCGTGTGGGTGGCCGGCGCGCCGGTCGCCGCGGGCACCCGCTTCGGCGGGGTCGGTGGCGTGGCCGCGGGACTGGTGGTCGCGGCCGCGACGGGGATCGCGCGGCAGGGGTTCACGCTCGACGTGGCGCGCGACGGGGTGCTGCTGGTCGCGAGCGGACTGCTGATCGGGATGAGCGCGACGACCGCCCGCAAGTCGGCGGCGGTGCTCGCCGAGGCGCTGCGCACCGAGGTCGCGAACGCCGAGCGGGAACGGCTGGCGCGCGACATCCACGACAGCGTGCTGCAGGTTTTGGCGCGCGTCCGGCGGCGCGGCGCCGAACTGGGCGGGGAGGCGGCCGAGCTCGCCGAACTGGCCGGCGAGCAGGAGATCGCGCTGCGGGCGCTGGTCACCACCGGGCCGACGAGGCACAGCACCGGCGAGACCGACCTGCGTGCCGCGCTGCAGCTGCTGGGGTCGTCGAAGGTGCAGGTCGCCGCTCCGGCCGGTGAGGTGAACCTGCCGTCGCGCACGACCGCGGAGCTGGTCGCCGTCGTCCGCGAGGCCCTGACCAACGTCGACAAGCACGCCGGCCCGGCGGCCAAGGCGTGGGTGCTACTGGAGGACGTCGGCCGCGAGGTGGTGGTGACCGTGCGGGACGACGGTCCCGGCATTCCCGAGGGGCGGCTCGCGGATGCGGAGGGTGAGGGCCGGTTGGGCGTTGTTCGCTCGATGGGGGGACGTGTGGCGGAACTCGGTGGCACGATCTCCCTGGAGACCGCGCCAGGGCAGGGGACCGAATGGGAGATCCGGGTGCCGAGGAAATGATCAGCGTGATGGTCGTCGACGACCACCCGATCTGGCGGGACGGCGTGGCGCGCGACCTGACCGAGAACGGCTTCGACGTGCGGGCGACCGCGCCGGACGCCACCGCCGCGGTACGCATCGCGGCCGCGGTCCGGCCCGACGTGGTGCTGATGGACATGAACCTGGGCAGCACCTCCGGGGTGGACGCGACGCGCGAGATCACCACGTCGCTGCCGGACACCCGGGTGCTGGTGCTGTCGGCCAGCGGCGAGCACAGCGACGTGCTGGAGGCGGTCAAGGCCGGGGCGTCCGGGTACCTGGTGAAGTCGGCGTCGGTGCGGGAACTGGTCGAAGCGGTGCGCCGGACGGCGGAGGGCGACCCGGTGTTCACGCCCGGGCTGGCCGGCCTGGTGCTGGGCGAGTACCGGCGGATGGCGGACGCGCCTGCGGGCGGGGTGGCGCCGCCGCGGCTGACCGAACGGGAGACCGACGTGCTGCGGCTGGTCGCGAAGGGCCTCACGGCGCGGCAGATCGCCGAGCGGCTCGTGTTGTCGCACCGGACGGTGGAGAACCACGTGCAGTCGACGCTGCGGAAGCTGCAGCTGCACAACCGCGTGGAGCTCGCGCGCTACGCGATCGAGCACGGGCTGGACAAAGACTAGGGATTTTCCCGGATCTCGGCTCGGGGTCCGCGGCCGTAGCGTGGTGGCATGGGCGAGGAGACCGGGACCAAGCCGATGAGCCCGCGCGACCTGCGGGTGTCGGACGCGGAGCGCGAGCACGTCGTCGAGGTGCTGCAGAAGGCGATCGGCCGCGGCATGATCGACCTGGACGAGTTCACCGAGCGCACGGACACGGCGCTCGCGGCGCGGACGCGGGGCGAGCTGAACGCGGTGCTCGCGGACCTGCCCGGGCTGGTGCACCCCGACGTGTATCCGGCCGCGCCCCCGGTGTCGTACTCGCCGGACCAGCGGCTCGAGCTGAACGCGAAGTACTCGGCGCTGGTACGCAACGGCCGCTGGCTGGTGCCGCCGGAGGTCGTGGTGCGCAACCGGTACGGCTCGACGAAGCTCGACTTCAGCGAGGCGCAGGTGAGCAGCCCGGTGGTGCGAGTCGAGCTGGACTGCAAGTGGGGGTCGGTCGAGGTGATCATCCCCGAGCACGCGGCGGTCGACCTGAACGCGATCACCGAGATCAAGTACGGCTCGCTGCAGGACAAGACGGGTTCGGATGGCCGGCCGGGCAACCCACGGCTGGTGTTCGCCGGACGCTTGCACGGGGGCTCGCTGGTGATCCGCCACCCGCGGCGCGGGATCTTCGGCCTGTAGCGGCAGTCGGGGGCGGCGCGCCGGAGGCGCGATGGCGTCGGGGGCGGAGGGCGCCCGTGGTGCGCGGGTAAGCGCGCCGGAGGAGTCGGCGAGGCGGGGTGCCGGAGAGCGGTGGGCGCCGGCGCGGCTGAGGGGCGGTCGCGCCGGCGCCCACCTCGGTGGCGCACTCGCGCCGGAGGGTGCCACCGCCCGGCGGTCAGCTCCGGAGGGCCGGCACATCCGCCGAAACGACAGACCGCCCGAGGGCGGCGCACCCTCGGGCGGGGCGCCACGGTCCGTGGGCGCCATCAGCTGCGGGCGGTCATTCCCGGGTGCCCAGGGCGCTGCGGGTGGCTGTGACGCGTGACCTGACGCGCGGGCAACCCCTGGCGCCAGCAGCACTTCGCGAGCAGCACATCGCCAGCAGCACTGCCCCACCAGCGGTGGGCACCATCAGCTGCAGGCAGTCATTCCCCGGCGCCCAGGGCCGCGCGCTCCGGGAGGGCTGCGGCGCGGCGGACTCCGCGCGCGGCAACCCCTCGGCAACACCCCGCGAACAGCACCGCCCACCAGCGGTGTGCGGGTCAGCCCCTTGCGGCGGCGCGGGCCTCGGCAGGTGTCGCGGCCTTGAGTGCTGCCTGGGCGGCCGCTTCGCAGTCCGCCAGCGTGGCTGTGGCCAGGCTGGCTCCCACGGCGCGGATCGCGCTCGCGTTCATCGACAGGCTCGTCATGCCCAGGCCGGTGAGCACGCGGGCCAGCAGTGGGTCCGCAGCCGCCTCACCGCACACGCCCGCCGGTTTGCCGCTCGCCTTCGCGGCCGCGCCGATCATCGCGATCAGCCGTAGCAGCGCGGGCTGCCACGGGTCGTTCAGGCCCGCCACCGCGCCCAGCTGCCGGTCCGCGGCGAACGTGTACTGCGCCAGGTCGTTCGTGCCGACCGAGACGAAGTCGACCGCAGCCAGGATTTCCTCGGCCGCCAGTGCCGCCGCGGGCACCTCGATCATCACCCCGGCCCGCGCGATCCCGGCCGCCCGCACGCGTTCCGCGAACCACGCCGCCTCCTCGGCTGTCGCCACCATCGGCGCCATCACCGACACCTCGGCGCCCGAATCCGCCGCCGCGCCGGCAATCGCCTCCAGCTGCCGGTCCAGCACGTCCGGTCGGTCGAACGCCACGCGCAGGCCCCGCACGCCGAGCGCCGGGTTCGGCTCCGCCGCCGGGGACAGGAAGGCCAGCGGCTTGTCGGCGCCCGCGTCCAGCGTCCGCACGACAACCGGCTTCCCTGCGAACGGCGCCAGCACCGCGGCGTACGCGGCACGCTGCTCGCCGACCGGCGGCTCGGCCGGTGCGTCCAGGTAGCAGAACTCCGTGCGGAACAGGCCGACGCCCTCCGCGCCCGCGTCCGCGGCGGCCCGCGCGTCTGCGGGTGAGCCGACGTTGCCGAGCACCTTGACCCGGTGGTCGTCCGCCGTCGCGCCGATGCCGTTCCACTCCGACGCGCCCTCGCGCGTCGCGGCGAGCACCGGGGCGTCCGCCGCGACAACCTCCACCACGCCGGTGTCGCCGTCCACCAGCAGCGCGTCCGCCTCCAGCGCGAGGACCCCGCGCACCGCCACCACCGCCGGGATGCCCAGCGACCGGGCCAGGATCGCGGTGTGGCTGGTCGGCCCGCCCTCCTCGGTCACCAGGGCGAGCACCTGCGCCGGGTCGAGGCCCGCCGTGTCGGCAGGCGCCAGGTCGCGCGCGACGAGCACGCTCGGGCCGGCCAGGTCGGGCACGCCCGGCGGCGCGACACCCCGCAGCTCCGCGATCACGCGGTCCCGGATGTCCTCGATGTCGCGGACCCGCTCGGCCATGTACCCGCCGGCTGCTGCAAGCGCTTTCGCGAAGCCGTTCGCCGCCTCGTAGACCGCCCGCTCGGCGGGCCTGCCTTCCGCGGCCACCAACCGTTCCGCCTCGCTGATCAGCGCCGGATCGCCCGCCATCGCCGCGCTGGTCAGCAGGATCGTCGCGGCGTCGCCGGACGCCTGGCCCGCAAGCGCTTCCAGCCGCTCGGCGACCACGCTCGCGGCGGGGGCGATCCGCGCGGCCTCGGCCTGCGGATCGGACGGTGCGGGCCCGCTCTCGGGCGCGCCTGCGGGTTCGGCCACGGCGACGACCGGACCGCTCGCGCGACCCGGGCTCACCGGCACCCCGGACAGCCTCGTTTCCGACATGGTCTAGACCATACCCTCTCCGGATCCGTTCCCGACCAGCGTTCCACGAACCCGCGGCTTCCGCAGCCGCCGGACCGCGACCAGAGCGGGCGGGAGCCCGTCCGGGCACTCTTCCCTATGCAAACGTGAAGATTCTTGTAACTTCTGCGGCTGATGGTGCGACACTAGAGTGAGCGTCCGCGACGTCACCCGATCGGGGCAATCTCGACATCGGGCCGTCCCGCCAGGGTTCACGCGGGCTCTCACTTGGCGTCCGGCACCGGTTGCGCCACCGGAAGCCGGGCATCGGGTCGCTGGTACCGATCGCGTAGCCCCCCGAGCGATCGGTACCGGCGGCGCCCGAATCCGTCGGAAATGCCGCACTCACCTTCTAGAATGCCGGGATGGACAAGCCGACCCGACGGGGTCGCGAGCGCGCGGCGACCGATCAGGACATCCGCCGCACCGCGCGCAAGCTCCTCGTCGAGCGCGGACCGGAAGCCGTGACCCTGCGGGCCATCGCCCGCGAGCTCGGCATCACCGCACCCGCCCTCTACCGGTACTACGGCTCACGCGACGACCTCGTCGAGCACCTCCGCCTCGACGTCGTCGCCGACCTGGCCGCCGAACTCACCGAAGAACTCTCCGGGCTGCCCGACGACGGCGCGGTCCAGCTCTTCGCGATCTGCCGCGGCTTCCGGCGCTGGGCGCTCACCCACACCAAGGAGTTCACGCTCGTGTTCGCGTCGCCGACCGGCGACGTCGGCTCGGCCGCGGGCAGCGTGGCGACCCTGAACCGGGCCAACGAGCCGTTCGGCCGGATCTTCCTCACCGCGGCCGGGCACCTACTGGCCAACTTCCAGCTGGAGATCCCGCCCGCCGAAGCGGTGCCCGTCGAACTGCACGACGACCTGGCCGCGTTCCAGGACGACCTGCTGGCGGTGCTGCGCGAGTCCGGGGTCGACTTCCCGCCGGACAAGCTCGACCTGGGCACCACGTACGTGATGATCCAGTTCTGGGCCCGCCTCTACGGGCACGTGACACTCGAGGTGTTCGGCAACTACCCGATCCCGATGTCCAAGCCGGACGCCGTGTTCGACGCGCTGCTGGCCGACCTCGCGCGCGAGATCGGCCTCGACACCGCCTAGAGGACCACGTTCACCAGGCGGCCCGGCACCACGATGACCTTGCGCGGCGTGCCGCCGTTCAGCAGCGCCGCGATCTTCTCGTCGGCCAGCGCCGCCGCCTCGACGGCGTCCTTCGCCGCGTCGGCGGGCACCTGGATCCGGGCGCGGACCTTGCCGTTGACCTGGATCGGGTACTCCACCGTGTCCTCGACCAGGAACTTCTCGTCCGCGACCGGGAACGGGCCGTGCACCAGCGAGTCCTCGTGGCCCAGCCGGTGCCACAGCTCCTCGGCGATGTGCGGGCACAGCGGCGCCAGCATCAGCACCAGCGGCTCGACCAGCTCGCGCGGCGTCGCCTCGGCGGCGCCGTAGACCTTGGTGAGGTGGTTGTTGTACTCGATCAGCTTCGCGCCGGCGGTGTTGAACCGCAGGCCCGAGTAGTCGTCGCGGACCCCGGCGATGGTCTTGTGCAGGATCCGGCGGTCCTCGTCCGTCGCCTCCGCGCCGGACACGCGCAACTCACCGGTCTGCTCGGAGACCACCAGCCGCCACACGCGCTGCAGGAACCGGTGGGCGCCGACGACGTCCTTGGTCGCCCACGGCCGGGAGTCGGCCAGCGGGCCCATCGACATCTCGTAGAACCGGAAGGTGTCGGCCCCGTAGTCCGCCGCCATCTGGTCGGGCGTGACCACGTTCTTCAGGCTCTTGCCCATCTTCCCGTACTCTTGCTTGACTTCCTTGCCCTGGTGGAAGAACTTGCCGTCCTTCTCCTCGACCTCCTCGGCCGGGACGTAGAAGCCGCGCTCGTCGGTGTAGGCGTAGGCCTGGATGTAGCCCTGGTTGAACAGCCGCCGGTACGGCTCCTCGGCGCTGACGTACCCCAGGTCGAACAGCACCTTCTGCCAGAACCGCGAGTACAGCAGGTGCAGCACCGCGTGCTCGACGCCGCCGACGTACAGGTCGACACCGCCCGGGTCGTTGACGCCGTGCTCGGCCGGGCGCGGACCCATCCAGTACTGCTCGTTGCCCGCGTCGACGAACCGCTCCGCGTTGTCCGGGTCGATGTAGCGCAGCTGGTACCAGCAGGAACCGGCCCAGTTCGGCATCGTGTTGGTGTCGCGGCGGTAGGTCTTCTTGCCGTCGCCGAGGTCCAGCTCGACCTCGACCCAGTCGCTCGCGCGGGACAGCGGCGGCGACGGCTCGCTGTCGGCGTCCTCCGGGTCGAACGTGCGCGGCGAGTAGTCGTCCACCTCGGGCAGCTCGACCGGCAGCATGTGCTCCGGGATCGCGTGCGCCTGGCCGTCCTCGTCGTACACGATGGGGAACGGCTCGCCCCAGTACCGCTGCCGCGAGAACAGCCAGTCGCGCAGCTTGTACTGCACCGTGCCGGCGCCGTGGCCGTTCTCCTCCAGCCACTGGATGATCGTCTTCTTGGCGTCGTCGACGTTCATCCCGTCCAGGAAGCCACTGTTGATCGCGACCCCGTCGCCGGTGAACGCCTTTCCGTCGAAGCCCTCGCTCGGCTGGACCGTGCGCACGATCTCCAGGCCGAACTTCTCCGCGAAGTCCCAGTCGCGCTGGTCCTGCGCCGGCACCGCCATGATCGCGCCGGTGCCGTAGCCCATCAGCACGTAGTCGGCGATGAAGACCGGGATCTCCTTGCCGTTGACCGGGTTCACCGCGTACGAGCCGACGAAGACGCCCGTCTTGTCCTTGCTCTCCTGGCGATCCAGTTCGGACTTGCGGGACGCGGCGCGGCGGTAGGCGGCGACGGCCTCGGCCGGGGTGGCGGCCCCGCCGGTCCACCGCTCGTCCACATCGGACGGCCATTCCGGGGTGGTCAGCTCGTCGACCAGCGGGTGCTCGGGCGCCAGCACCATGTACGTGGCGCCGAACAGCGTGTCCGGGCGGGTGGTGAAGACCTCGATCTTGTGCTCACCGGCGGCGAAGGTGACGCGCGCGCCGTGCGAGCGGCCGATCCAGTTGCGCTGCATCGACTTGACCTTCTCCGGCCACTCCAGCCGGTCCAGGTCGTCGACCAGGCGGTCGGCGTAGGCGGTGATGCGCATCATCCACTGGCGCAGGTTGCGGCGGAACACCGGGAAGTTGCCGCGCTCGCTGCGGCCGTCCGGCGTGACCTCCTCGTTGGACAGCACCGTGCCGAGGCCTGGGCACCAGTTCACCGGCGCCTCGGAGATGTAGGCCAGCCGGTGCTCGTCCAGGATCTTCAGCTGCTCGGCGCGGGTCAGCTCGCACCAGCCGCGGCCGTCGGGCGTGCGGCGCTTGTCCTGCGCGTACTCGGCCTCCAGCTCGACGATGGGGCGGGCCTTGCCCAGCTTCTCGTCGTACCAGGAGTTGTAGATCTTCAGGAAGATCCACTGGGTCCACTTGTAGTACTCCGGATCGATCGTCGCGATCCGGCGGCGCTCGTCGTGGCCAAGGCCCAGCCTGCGGATCTGCCGCAGGTAGGTCTCCATGTTCTGCTCGGTCGTCGTGCGCGGGTGCTGCCCCGTCTGCACCGCGTACTGCTCCGCGGGCAGGCCGAACGCGTCGAAGCCCATGGTGTGCAGGACGTTGCGCCCGATCATCCGGTGATAGCGGGCGTAGACGTCGGTGGCGATGAAGCCCAGCGGGTGCCCGACGTGCAGACCGGCCCCCGACGGGTAGGGGAACATGTCCTGCACGAAGAGCTTGTCCGAGGGAACGCTGGAGTCGGTCGCCAGCGAGCCGGCCGGGTTCGGTGCGTGGAAGGTGCCGTGATCGGCCCAGTAGTTCTGCCAGCGCAGCTCGACCCGACCGGCCAGCTCGGCGTTGTACCGGTGGCCGGGCGTTTCCTCGATTGCTTCACTCACCCAACCATGGTAAGCGGCCCGGCCTGCCCGGCTCTCAGCGCACCGCGAATGCGATGACCTGCGTGATCTGGCGGGTCGACAGGTTGTCGTCGCTGACCAGCAGCAGGGTCCGCTCGCCGCTCGGCAGACGCGGCCCCCAGGTCATCCCCTCCAGGTTGTCGACCTTGGACAGCGGGTAGTCGGCCAGGTCGAGGAGCAGCTTCTTCCGCACGGGCCGCACCTTCGCGCCGTCCAGGGACGGGGTGTGCAGGACGTTCGTGGCGCCGGCCGTGTCGATCTCGTAGATCCGCACCTTGTTGCCGACGCCGGACACGTAGGAGCGCTCCATCACGAGGAAGCGCGTCGGGTCGAGCGGATCGGCGGCGAGGATCGACGAGACGCCGGTGTCGGTGGTGCCGCCGGGCGGGTTCGAGTCGGCGAAGACCGGCTCCTGCGGGTAGGCGTACTGCGCGAGGACGGAACCGGTGCGGGCCTGGACGGTGATCCGGGACAGCGCGCCCCGCTCGGGTGTGGCCACCGGGCCGTCCTGCAGCAGCGGGCCCTCCACCGAGCTGACGACGAGCGTGCCCGCGGCGGCGAAGGTGAGCCCTTCCAGCACGAGGTTGCGGCGCGGGCCGGAGTCCGGGCGCATCCGCTCGTTGTCCGGCGTGGGCAGGGTGCGCACGTAACCGCCGTCGCGCCGGGCCACCTGCACCGACGGGTCGATCAGCGCGGTGTCCGACCGGATGCCCTCCTGGCTCCAGAAGTAGGCGCCGGTCCACGGGTCGACCCGCATCTCCTCGGGGTCGACCGAGTCCTCCGGGTAGGTGCCGCCGTCCGGCTGCCGGAACAGCTGCGCGCCGGTGAAGGTGACCGGGCCGAGCCCGTTGGCGGACACCGGAACCTTCGCGGTGAAGAACCGCGCGGGCGCCTCGGAGGTGTCGTCGGCGATGAACACGTACTCGCCGGTGCGCGGGTCGTAGTCGATGCTCGACAACTCCCCGATCGTGTAGTCGCCGACGGGCAGCGCGTGCGAGATGATTTGTTCCCCCAGGAAACGCACGGGCGCGGGAGCGGCCTGTGCGGCGGGAGCGACGGTCAAGAGCAGAGAGCCGGCGAGTGCGCCGACCGAGAGTCGCTTCAGCATGGCGTGCAGCACAGCGCATGTGGGTGTCCAGCGGGTAGCGCCAACATCACGCTTATGCTCGTTGACGTGTTCGTAGTCGCGCTGGTTCCGCTCGTACTGGGTGTCGTCGTGGGCTGGGGAGGCCTGCTCGGCTGGCGGGAGAAACTCCCGCGCGACCGCGGCGCCGGGGTTCGCACGGCCGCCACCCTGCGCTCCGACGAGGCGTTCCGCGTCGCGAACCGGGTCGCCGGGCTGCCCACGATGGTCGCCGGGGTGGTCGGGATCGTGGCCGGGATCGCCGGCCTGCTCATGCCCGGCACCGCGGGTGTCCTGACCGCGACCGCGATCGGCCTGGTCGGCATGTTCGCCCTGGTCGCCGGTGGTGGCGTGCTGGGCAACCGGGCCGCGGCCGCCGTGCCGCCGCCCGCTCCCGCCGCGCCGGCCGGGTGCTCCGGTTGCGCTTGCGGTGGCTGCGCCGTGCAGGCATGACAGCGGCGCGCAGCGCCACCTTGAGGGGTGGTGGTCGGGCGAGGGGCTGGCCCTAGTTTCGCTGCAAGTCGCCCGGGTGCGTGGCCAGCAAGGCCGTCGGCACACCCTGGCGGCGCAGGACCTGGCCCCACAGGTCCCGCTCCGGCGTGGCCAGCACGTCGCTGGGCAGCGCCGGGACGATGAGCCAGTCACCGCGGTCGATCTCGCCGTCCAGCTGGCCGGAGTCCCAGCCCGCGTACCCCGCGAACACCCGCAGGCCACGCACCTTCGGCACCAGCGCGTCCGGATCGGCGTCCAGGTCGACCAGCGCCACCGGACCGCGCACTCCGATCAGCCCCGGCACGCCCGACGCGGTCTCCCCGGCTCGCAGCGCGGCCAGGCACAACGCGGTCTTCTTCTCCACCGGGCCGCCAACGAACACCGACTGCGGCTCCACCACGTGCCGTCCCCAGCTGGGCAGCACGTCGTCGACCGGCACGTCGCTCGGGCGGTTCAGGACGACCCCGAGCGTTCCCTCCTCCCGGTGGTCGATGACGAACACCACCGTGCGGCGGAAGTTGGGATCGAACATCGTAGGAGCGGCGACCAGGAGCGATCCCGGTTCAACCTCGGCGTCCGCTGGCACGCCCCCATGATCCCACTCCCGCAAAACCGGGCCGCACGGCCGGGAACAATGCGCGGCCCCCACCCGTTGAACGGGGTGGCCGGCGCACTCCGTGTCCCCCGGGCTCACTGAAGAAAAGCCTTTGTGGAATACCGTTCGGCAGGAGCCACACTGCGCAATGCCGCCGAGAGGCGACCAAGTGCGCCGGCCCTCGAAATCTTCCCCCTCCTTCCGGCGCCCCGGCACCGTAAGCTGGTGAGCCGTGACAGCCAGTGCACAGCCCGTCGAGAAGGTGTCACCGCGCGCGTTCTTCGCGATGGCGGGCTTCCGCACGCTGCTGTTCACCCGCTTCGCCGCCCAGTTCTCCGACGGCATGTTCCGGGCCGGGCTGGCCGGGGCGGTGCTGTTCAACCCCGAGCGCGGCGCCGACCCGCTGACCATCGCGGGCGGGTTCGCCGTCCTGCTGCTGCCGTACTCGTTCATCGGGCCGTTCGCCGGCGCGCTGCTGGACCGCTGGGACCGGCGGCGCGTGCTGATCGTGGCCAACCTGCTGCGCGGCACGGCGATCGTCGCGACGGCGGTCTCGGTCGGGCTCGGGTTCGCCGGCCTGGAACTGTTCGTGCTCGCGCTGATCGTCGAGGGCATCTCCCGGTTCGTCGGGTCCGGTCTGTCCGCGTCGCTGCCGCACGTCGTGCCACCGGGCACCCTGGTGACGGCCAACGCGGTGGCGACCACGCTCGGCTCGCTGGTCGCGGTGCTCGGCGGCGGGGTCGCCATCGGGTTGCGGTCGCTGATCGGCGCCGGGAACACCGGTTCCGGCTGGACGACGGCCGTCGCGGTGCTCGGCACGCTCGTCTCCGCCGCGATCGCGCGCCGGTTCGCCCGCGGCGCGCTCGGGCCGGACACCGTCGACGAGCCGAGTGACGCGGTGCTCGCCGTGGCCCGCGGCCTCGTCGACGGCGCCAGGGCCGCGCTCGGCGCGCCCAGTGTCGTCGCCGGGTTCGTCGCGCTGCTCGCGCACCGGGCGTCCTACGGCATCTCGCTGCTGATCACGGTGCTGCTGCTGCGGTTCACCTTCACCGACCACGGCTTGCTCAAGGCCGGGCTGCCCGGGCTGGGGCAGCTCGCCGCGATGGCGGGCGCCGGGATCCTGTTCGCCGGTTTCCTCACCCCGCGGCTGGTGCGCAGGCTCGGCCGCCGCCGCGCGATCCCCGGCGCGCTGGTGGTCGCCGCGGTCGCGCAGGCCGGGCTCGGCCTGCCGATGCAGCTGCCGACCGTGCTGGTCGCGTCGTTCGTCATCACCGCCGCAGGCCAGGTCGTGAAGCTGTGCGTGGACTCCTCGATCCAGCACGACGTGCGCGACGAGGCCCGCGGCCGGGTGTTCTCCCTGTACGACACGCTGTTCAACATCACGCAGGTGATCGCGGTCTCACTCGCCGCGACGATCGTGCCGTTGACCGGGCGGTCGGTGCCGCTGCTCCTCGTCGCCACCGCGCTGTACCTGCTCGGCGCAGCCGGATACCTGGTGATCGCGCGGCGCGCCCGCACCGAGTGACGGAATTTTCCCGATTACGCCGACCGGCGGAAGGCGGCCCACTAGAGTGGCCCGCGTGAGCACCCCGGGGGACGACCGCGCGCAGAAGGAAGCCCGCAACGCGGCGATGCGTGAGACCGTCGACCAGTTGATGGACAAGTTCCACCAGCAGACGGCGCAGCTGCGGGAGGCGCAGCAGGCCGCGTCCGCCCTCACCGCGGAACTGTCCTCGCCGGACGGCCTGGTCAAGGTCACCATCGACGCACAGGGGACGCTCGCCGACCTCAAGCTCGCGCCGACGACGTTCGACCGCACCCGGCCGGAGGCGCTCGCGCGCACGATCAGCGACCTGGTGCGCCGCGGGATGCTGCAGGTCAAGCAGCAGCAGGCCGAGTTGTTCCGGCCGCTGACCGCGGACCTGCCGGACCTGTCCGAGTTCATCGAGGGCGCGCCGTCGCTGGCCGGCCTGATGCCGGACATCCCGGACTTCCTCGAACCCGAGCCGGAACCGGAGCCCCGGCCCGCCGAGGACCCGGAGTCGCAGACGATCATGCGCCGGGACGCGCCGATTTCCCCGCCGGCGCCGAAACCGGCGGCGCGCCGCCCGCGTCCGACCCACGACGACGACGAAATGCCCGACACCTGGATGACGCGGGGTGACCGATGACCGGAGCCGGTACCGGCCACGACATGGACCCGGACACGGTCCGGTCCGGCGCGGGGAAGTTCCCGCCCGCGGGTGACGACCTGAAGGCCGCCGGCGCGGCGCTCAAGGCCGCGCTCGAAGCGCAGGGCGCCTGCTGGGGCAACGACGAGTCCGGCCAGGCGTTCGCCAAGGACTACGAACCGGCCGCGAAGAACTGCACCGAGGCCTTCGGGAGCCTCAGCCAGGCGCTGAAGGACGTGGCGAAGGCCGTGAAGGACGCCGCGGACGCGACCGAAGGCACGCACAAGGACGCCGAGAAGGTCATCAAGAACACAGGTCAGGTCTGACCATGGGGATGGAGTTCCCCGAGGACGTCAAGTGGCTGCTGCCCATCGTCGTCGGCGAGCACTGGCCGGAAGGCGACGAGGACAAGCTGCGCGAGGTCCGGGACGCGTGGCTGGCCGCCCGCGACGCGCTGGGGCCGATCGTCGACAAGGCCAACGGGGCCGCGGCTGAGGCGCTCAGCACCTGGACCGGTCAGCCCGCGGTCGAGTTCCAGAAGATGTGGGACAAGTTCGTCACCGGTGACGAGGCCTACTTCACGAACCTGACCAAGGCGTGCGAGGCGCTGGCGCAGTCGGCGGACGCGACGGCGCTCGACGTCGAGTACACGAAGTACATGATCATCGCGTCGCTGATCATCCTGGCGATCCAGATCGCCGCGATGATCGCGGCGGCCGTGGTGACGTTCGGCGGGTCGACGGCGGGCATCGTGCCCGCGCAGATGGCCACGCGGATGACCGTCCAGATGGTCTTCCGGCAGCTCGTGCAGAAGATGCTGCAGGAGGGCTTCCGCAAGGTCGCGATGCAGCTGCTGAAGCGGCTGGCCAAGGAGATCGCGATGAACGTCGCGATGAACCTGGCGCTGGACGGCGGCATCCAGGCGCTGCAGATGGCCAAGGGCGACCGCAAGAGCTGGGACTTCGACAAGACCGCCGGCGCGCTGGCCAGCGGTGTGGCCGGGGGTGTCGCGGGGGCGGCCGGGCACGCGATCCCGAAGGGCGCGACCAAGGGGCTGCAGGACAGCGTCGCCGGGCAGATCGCGGACCGCGCCGTGCGGGAGGGCGCGCGCGGGGCCGTCGAAGGCGTGGCCACAACGGTCGGGCAGGCCGCGCTGACCGGCGACCTCGGCAACCTGAAGATGCAGGACCTGGCGATGGGCGCGTCCGCGGGCGCCGTGGACCGCGCGACCGGTGGCGCCAAGGACCAGATCAACGAGATCAAGAGCTTCAACGCCGACGTGCGGGCGGGCAACATCAAGGTCGACGGGTCGCCGGTGGATTCCGGCTCGTCGGACTCGGGTGGTTCGTCGTCGGGTTCGTCGGATTCGGGCAGTTCGTCGCGCTCGGACTCCGGTTCTTCGGCGGGTGGCTCGTCGGGTGCCCGGGAGCCGGCGCTGGCGGGCGCGTCGTCGTCCCACTCGGACGGTTCGTCGGGCTCGGTCTCGAACGCGATCGCGAACGACCGGGTGAGCGGCCAGTCCGCCGTGGTGGCGGACCGCCCGGCCACCGCGACGACGGACGCCCCACGGTCCACTTCGGACGGTGGCGGCACGCACCAGGGCAGCCAGCCCCCCGCGACAGCGGCGCCCGCCGCATCGAACCAGGGCGGCGGTTCCCCAGCGGGAACGGCGGGAGTTTCGTCGACCGGTTCACCAGCCGGTTCGGCCGGCTCGGGCGGTTCCACGGGTTCGTCGACGGGTTCGGCCGCCGGTTCATCAGCCGGTTCGGCTGGTTCTTCGGCCGGTTCGGCTGGTTCTTCGGCCGGTTCGGCCGGTTCTTCGGCCAGTTCCACAGGTTCCTCGGCCGGTTCGGCAGGATCCTCGGTGGGCTCGCCGAGCTCCTCGGCAGGTTCCGCTGGTTCGGCCGGTTCTTCCGCCGGTTCGGCTGGTTCGTCGGCCGGTTCGGCAGGATCCTCGGCGGGCTCGCCGAGCTCCTCGGCAGGTTCGGCCAGTTCGGCCGGCTCCTCCGCAGGCGCAGCCAGCTCGTCAGCAGGCTCCGCGGGCTCCTCTTCGGCGGGCTCGCCGAGCTCCTCGGCAGCCTCCTATTCGGCCGGCTCGTCGGCAGGCTCGGTGGGTTCCTCAGCCGGCGCCGCTGGTTCCTCAGCCGGTTCCTCGATCGGCGGTGGGTCCCCGGTGAGCTCGTCGGCCGGTTCCGCGTCCTCGGCCGGGGCGTCCCGTGGGTCGGCCGTGGGGTCGGATGGCGCCCCGGTGAGCGGCGCGGACCGGATGCCGGTCCCGGCGGGAGCGAGTCCGGTGCAGCCGGGCAGCGGGTTCGGGCCCAACGACCCGCCGTCGACGCGCCCGGACGGCGTGACCGCCGCCGGCTACGCCCCCGGCGCCTTCGGCCCGACCGGCGGCGCCCCCCAACCGGGCGACCGAGCGCCTCAACAGCAGTCGCCACAGACGCCTCCCGCCGCGCCGGTGCAGGGCTATCCCGGCGGCGCGCCGCAGGGCTACGGGCCGGGCGGACAGCCGCCGCGCGCCCCTCAGTACGGCCCGCCCCAGGGCGCGCCGTTCCAGGGCAACCCCACCCAAGGCGCACCCAACCGGCCACCTCAGGCCGGCCCCCCGCAGGGCACACCCTTCCAAGGCGGCCCGAACCGGCCACCGCAAGGCGGCCCCAGCCAGGGCGCACCGTTCCAGGGCAACCCCACCCAAGGCACACCCACCCGGCCGCCCCAGGGCGGCCCCATCCAGGGCGCGCCGTTCCAGGGCAACCCCACCCAAGGCACACCCACCCGGCCGCCCCAGGGCGGCCCCATCCAAGGCGCGCCGTTCCAGGGCAACCCCACGCAAGGCGCACCTCACCAGCCACGCCAGGGCACCCCGTTCCAAGGGAACCCCACGCAAGGCGGTCCCCAGCAACCGCGCCAGGGCGGCCCTGTCCAGGGCAGGCCTGTGCAGGGTGGCCCGGTGCAGCCGCCTCAAGGCGGCCCCGTCCAGGGCGGGCCGAACCGCGCGCCCCAAGGCGGTCCCGTCCAGGGTGCGCCGTTCCAAGGTCAGCCGCCGCAGGGCCCGCGGGGCCCGATGGGTGCGCCGCCGAACGGTGGTCCGCCGCATCCGCCTCAGGGCGGCTACGGTCCGCCGCAGCAACAGCCGCCGCGAGGTGGGCAGCCGCCGGCGTACGGGCCCACGCAACGTCCGCCGCAGGGCGGGTACGGCCCGCCCACGCAGCAGGGTGGCCGTCCTGGCGCGCCCGTCGACCCGCGCTGGATGCTGGCGCGCCCGCCGGAGCAGGTCCACCAGGCGGGCCCGCCCGCCGAGACCCCGGCACCCCGGACCGGCGATACGGCGCTGCCCGCCGAGCGGACCCCCACTGCACAGCAGACGCCCGCGACCGACCGCAGCCCGTTCGACGCGGGCCCACGCCGCGAGGAGGCGCCTACCGCCGAGCGGACCCCGTTCGACCCGGCGCAGGACACGGCCACCCCTGTCCGCGACGAGACCCCTGCCTCGGAGCGGAGCCCGTTCGACCCCGCGGAAGACACCGCCACCCCACGCCGCGAGGAGCCATCCGCCACCGAGCGCAGCCCCTTCGACCCGGCGCAGGACACGGCCACCCCCGTGCGCGACGAAACACCCACCACCGAGCGCAGCCCGTTCGACCCGGCGCAGGACACGGCCACCCCCGTGCGCGACGAAACACCCACCACCGAGCGCAGCCCGTTCGACCCGGCGCAGGACACGGCCACCCCCGTGCGCGACGAGACCCCTGCCTCGGAGCGGAGCCCGTTCGACCCCGCGGAAGACACCGCCGCCCCACGCCGCGAAGAGGCACCCGCCACCGAGCGGACCCCCTTCGACCCCGCCCAGGACACCGCCACACCCGTCCGCGACGAGACACCCACCGCGGAGCGGAGCCCGTTCGACGAGGCGCCGCCCCGAACGGACGATGCCCCCGCGGCCGAGCGCAGCCAGTCCGACCCGGCCGAAGACAAGCCCACTCCGCCCCGCGACGAGGCACCGGCCACCGACCAGAGCCCGCCCCACCAGGACAGCGCACCCCAGCCGGAGCGGGCCGCCGACAACGCGGCCCCCCGGAGCGACCGTCCGGTGGTCGACGAGCCGTACATCGCGGACCCGAACTTCCGCACCTACGACCGCGCCGACTTCGACGCCCTCGGCGAGGCCCAGCTCGCGACCGGCATCGTCGACGAGCGCACGGGCCGGCTCACCCACGAGCACGAATTCCTCGAAGCGCTGGCGATGCGCGATCTGGACGCGGCCCTGCGGCACATGAGCGACCAGGGCGCCTACGCCGTGCACAGCTACACCTCGAGCGCGGTCTTCGACCAGATCAACGAGGCGCTGCGCACCGGCCGGAGCCTCGACGAAGTCATGCCGATGGTCCGTGCGCTCGCGTCCGGCCTGAACGAGATGCCCGCCTATCAGGGCGAGACGGTGCGCCGGGTCAACGTGCGAGGCGAGGCGGCGGCTATCGTCGCCGGCCGGTACGAGCCCGGCGCGGTCGTGGTCGAATCGCAGTTCCTCAGTTCGAGCCGCGCCGACCTCGGCTCGGCGAAGTGGCCCGGCGACGTCGAAATGATCATCGAGGGCAAGACCGGTCGGTACATCGAGTCGCTGGCCTCGAACAAGGCGGAACACGAGGTCCTGTACAAGCCCGGCACCCAGCTGGTGGTCAAGGAAAAGATCGAGGTCGAGACCCCCAGCGGCGGCAAGAAGTGGGTGATCCGGCTCGAGGAGATCACCCCGGACGACCCGCGCTACCTCCCCCCGGATGCCGCCAAGCAGCAGATGGACCGCAACCGCGACCTGGCCGATGTCCAGGAAGCGGAGATCGCGGCGGCGTCCAGGCGCGACTTCGCGCGGGCGTTCGGCGGCGAGGCCGCGGTGGCCGACCTCCCGTCGAAGTCCGAGCCGGAGACCGGCCCCGGGACGGAGACGCCGAAGCCCCGGAAGATCGGCGAGCCGGTGAACGGCTGGGGCGACATCCGCCGGTCGTCCGACGTCGTCGGTGAGCCGGCGATCCACGCACGCAGCACGGACCCGGTGGACCCGACGGTCCAGAGCACCGGTCCCAGCGTCCCGACCCGCAACGCCCACCAGGAGGTGCGGTTCCTCCGCGAGCACCTGCCGGAGATCGCGGACGTCAACACCCGCGGCTACTACGCCGACGGCATGCCGGAGGCCTACCGGAACAACTCGGCCGAGTCCGTGCTCGCGTTCGAGATGCGGATGGACGGCCTCCAGGTCGACGCGCAACCGGGCAAGCTGGACGACCCGCGCGGCAGGGACTTCCTGTCCCGGCAGCTCGGTGGCGAATTCCACCAGGTGCCGGACTACAACAGCGCGGTGCGCGAGATGGCCGGGCAGCCGGTCGGCTCGCGGGCCGTGCTGTCGGTCGACACGCCGGATGGGCAGCGCGCCTTCAGCGTGGTCAACACCGAGCACGGCGTGGCGCTGGTCGACCCGATGACGAACCGGCTCGCCGACCTGCCGCCGAACCCGTCCGGTGTGCACCTGATGCAGACCCACACCGGGGACGGCACTCCGCTGGCCAACCGCAGCGAGCCGGCGCCGGCCGCCCAGCCGGAACCGTCGGTCAACCGGATCAGCGAGCTGCTCGGCGGGGGTCCCGAGCGCAGCGAGCCAGTTTGGAACTCCGCGGACGGCAACGCGCTGCGGAACCGGCTGGACGGCGAAATGCCGCAGCCCGCCGGCTGGAACCCGTTCCGCCGGTCGGAACAACCCCCCGCGACGCACGTGCACCAGCAGCAGCCGCCGCACCAGGGCGGACCCATGCACCAGGGGCCGCCGGTCCAGCACGGCTGGCCGCAGCAGCAGGCGCCGGTTCCCCACAACCCGTACCAGCAGCCCGCACCCCCGCACCCGAACCAGGGGCCGCCGGTCCAGCACGGGCAGTACCAGCAGGGCGCGCCGCACCAGCAGCCGCCGGTGCACAACCCCTACCAGCAGTCCGCACCGCCGCCCCAGCAGCACGGCTGGCCGCAGCA